>JAJUGE010000081.1 GCA_029268305.1 Alphaproteobacteria bacterium | reverse complement strand
GAGCATGTCATCCATCAACTGCCGGACGCGCTCGTCGACCGACGCGACGGGTGAGCACCGGGTCTTGAGACGCCGGTCGGGGGCGATGAGGATCGGAAGCTTTGCCATGTGCACGGAATTCTGCAGAAACGGGCCGTCCTGTACGTATGACTGCCGTCCGGGCGCGTCAAGCATCCTCCCCGGAGCTACCACCGACAGCCCGTCGTCTCGCTTGGCTTCTACTCGGTCGCCCCCAGTCGGCGGCGCGACTTCAGCGCGGCAGTGAGAGTGCCGTCATCGAGATAATCCAGCTCGCCGCCCACCGGCACACCATGCGCCAACCGCGATACGGTCACGCCAGTCCCCGCAAGGCGATCCGAGATGTAATGAGCGGTCGTCTGCCCCTCGACCGTGGCGTTCGTCGCCAGGATAACTTCACTGACTTCGGCTGCCGATGTGCGGCCGACGAGCCGATCGATCCGAAGATCCTCGGGGCCGACACCATCGAGCGCGGATAACGTGCCCCCGAGCACATGATACTGGCCGGGGTAGCTGGACGTGCGCTCGATCGCCCAGAGGTCCGCCACATCCTCGACGACGCAGATGACGGACCGGTCCCGCTTTTCGTCGCGGCAGATCGCGCATGGGTCGACAGTGTCGATGTTACCGCAGGTGGAACAAGTGCGAATGCTGACAGCTACATCCGCCATCGCACGCGCCAATGGGTCGAGCAGCGCTTCACGCCGCTTGATGAGATGGAGCACTGCACGCCTGGCGGAGCGTGGCCCGAGGCCTGGCAGCCGGGCCAGAAGCTGGATCAGGCGGTCGACTTCGGAAAGGGCCACTTTGCGAGACAGAACCTCAGAACGGCAGCTTGAAGCCCGGCGGCAGCTCGATCCCCCCTGTCAGCTTCGACATCTCCTCGGCCGCGTGGGCATCGACCTTCGCCCGTGCGTCGTTCATGGCAGCCATGAGGAGGTCTTCCAGGACCTCGACATCGTTGGGGTCGACGATCGACGGATCGATCTTGATGCTGCGCACCTCGCCCTTCCCGTTCAGAGTGACCGCGACCATACCCGCCCCGGAACTTCCCGTGATCTCCGCTGCGGCGAGCTCCTGCTGGAGCTCTGCCATCCGGGTCTGCATCTCCTGAGCCTGACGCATCAGGTTACCTATGTTCTTCATCTCTCGTCCTCATCCTCGGGTTCTGCGAAGATCGCATCCGAACCGTCGCCATAGTCATCGTCCGCGTCGGCAATTCCCGAAGCGGTGGGCGTTTGCCCGATCTCCCGCACCGCCTCGATCCGCGCCCCCGGGAATGTCTCGAGGGCGGCGATGACCAGAGGATGACGCGAGGCTTCCTCCCTCAGCCGCGCCTCCGCGAGCTGATCTCGCTCCGCGAGCGTCGGCTCGCCTGGCTGCGCGGATACGGTCGCTATCCAGCGCTCGCCGGTCCAGGAGGCGAGCTTCGACATGAGCTCGCTCGCGAGGTTGGTCGGTGCCGCTGCATCGGGGCGGAATTCGATTCGCCCGGGTCGGAACGCCACCAGATGCACGTGATTGCGGAGATGGCCGTACAGTATCAGTTCACCCCGCTGGCGAAAGAGGTCGACAACCTCGACGAACGACTGAGGAAGAGTGCCGGCCGGGTCGACGCGGATCGGCTCCTGCGCTTCCGGCGGGGTTGCGGGAGAAGGCATCTCCTCTGCCTGGCGCATGGCCGATCCGACCGGCTGGAGGCGCGTCCTCCCGGCCGGCGCCCCGCCCTCGCCCGAGGGTTCTGGACGGCCGACAGCTGACCTTGCGGTGGATGCGGGCTCGTTCCTCTCGGCCGGTGCCGGCGCGCCGGCCGCTTTCTCCTGCCCCTCGGGCCGGGCCAGGGCGTCGGCCGGGGTGGGCAGCTCGGCGGCGTAGGCGATCCGCACGAACAGCATTTCGGCCGCGCGATCAGGCGCCGGCGCATGCTGGACTTCCGACAAGCCCTTCAGGAGCATCTGCCATGCCCGGCTCAGAACCGGCATGCTCAGGCGTTCGGCGAGTTCCGCCCCCCGCACCCGCTCGGCTTCGGGCATGGTCGCCTCGTTCGGGCCGGCCACGACGATCCGCAGGCGCGTCAGCCAGTGCGTCAGCTCGAGAAGGTCCTGGACGACCGTGGCCGGATCGGCGCCAGAGGCGTAAAGGTCTCCGAACTGGTCGAGCGCCGCCGCTATATCGCCGCGCATCAGCGACTCGAAGAGATCGAAGATGCGGATGCGGTCGGCCCAACCCAGCATCTCGCGCACCTGGACCGCAGTGACCGTCCCTTCGGCATGGGCGATCGCCTGGTCGAGGATCGACAGGCCATCGCGCACCGAACCGTCGGCGGCGCGCGCGATCAGCCCCAGGGCCTCCGGCTCGACCTCTGCCCCTTCGTTCCGGGCGATCCGCTCGAAATGGGAAACGAGCGTCTCGGCACCCACCCGGCGAAGGTCGAAACGCTGGCAACGGGAGAGCACTGTGACCGGAACCTTGCGAATCTCGGTCGTGGCGAAGATGAACTTCACATGCTCCGGCGGCTCCTCGAGCGTCTTCAGCAATGCGTTGAAGGCATTGCGCGACAGCATGTGAACTTCGTCGATGATGAAGACCTTGAAGCGCGCGGAAACCGGACGATAGCGAACGCCGTCGATCAGTTCGCGCACATCGTCCACGCCGGTCCGGCTCGCCGCATCCATCTCCAGGACGTCGACGTGGCGATCCTGCGCGATTGCCGTGCAATGCTCACAGACCCCGCAGGGCTCGGTCGTGGGGCCGCCATCCCCATCCACACCGATGCAGTTGAGTGCCCGGGCGACGATTCGAGCCGTCGTCGTCTTGCCCACGCCCCGCACCCCCGTGAGGATGAACGCATGCGCGATCCGCCCGGAGCGCAAGGCGTTCGACAGGGTGCGCACAAGCGCATCCTGGCCGATCAGCTCGTTGAATGTCTTCGGCCGGTATTTCCGCGCCAAAACGCGGTAGGGCTCGGAAGGTGCATCGGCGAGCGTGAGGCCGGATATCTGATGGCCGGTCTCTGAGAGGTCGCTCATCTGCGCCCTCGGCTGGAACTGATAGCAGGAGACTGGTCGGTGACCCGGACCGGAACTCGTTACGGCTGCTTCCTTCCGGACCTGACCGGGTTGGCGAGGGATCCGTCCACCGCCAGCCTCCCAGGCCACTATATCAGGTTAAGACCGCTCGTGAGCAAGGGGGGCATTGCGACCGATGGACCAATCAGACGCAGCCTCGTTGGGAGCCGCTCGCAAATGATGCCGGACAAGCGGAAAGAGCCGCAAAGGCCGGTGCGGCGGGCAACCGGCCCGGCGGCCCATGCGGGTGTAGGAGTAAAGGGAATGCAGTGGAAGTTCAGGCGCGCGGTGAGGCAGCAACCGCACCACCATCGCGCGTCGATGGGATTACGCAAGCCACTGGGGCACGGGTGACATATCGCCCGTGCCCGTCAACTGAATGCCGGCTACTTGACGCCTGGAACGGCCTAGTAGCCTTCGCGCTCAAGGCGCTTCCGCAGCAACTTTCGATGACGCCGCACCGCTTCGGCCCGCTCTCGCGCGCGACGCTCCGATGGCTTCTCGTACGAGCGGCGCAGCTTCATTTCCCGGAAGACGCCCTCGCGTTGCATCTTCTTCTTGAGCGCGCGGAGGGCCTGGTCGACATTGTTATCGCGGACGGAAACGTGCACGGTGGGTCAACACCCCTTTCTGACTTGGCGGTTAAACATCCAACCCTAATTCCACTTGGGAAGTCGGGCCAGATACCACAAGCCCGAGCGCCTGTGAAGCAACAGTTTCTAGACAGACGGAGTCGAGTGCGTGGCGATTTTGAAGATCGCGAGAATGGGCCACCCGATTCTGCTCCAGCGAGCCGAAGCGATCAGTCCGGCTCAAGGCCAGTCCGTGCGCCAACTCATCGGCGACATGGTAGAGACGCTCTCGGACGCCGGAGGCGTAGGCCTCGCCGCCCCGCAGGTCCATCAATCGGTTCGCGTAATCATGTTCTTCGTGCCGGAGGAGCGCGCGGCGCCGGATGCCGAGGAGAAATCGGTGCCGCTCACGATCCTGATCAATCCGGAAGTGGAGCCGGTCGGTAAGGACACCGAACTCGGGTGGGAAGGCTGCCTCTCGATTCCCGGCCTGCAGGGTCTGGTCCCCCGCTTTCGCACGATCCGGTATCGAGGGGTGGCCCTCGACGGCACGATGATCGAGCGGGAGGCGAGCGGCTTCCATGCCCGCGTCGTCCAGCACGAGGTCGATCATCTGGACGGCATTCTCTACCCGATGCGGATGCGCGACCTCTCGCAGCTCGCCTTCAATGAAGAATGGCGCCGCTTCGTCGCGGAGCGAAAGGAGATGACAGGCAAATGACTGGGACCGGGGCGGAGAATGCCCCCCTCACCCTGGACGAGTTACGCGATACCATTCTGGATGCCGCGTTGCCGCACGTGCCGTTCGACGGGTGGACGATGACGGCACTGGCCGCCGGCGCCCGCAGCCGCGGGCTCAAGAGCGCCGATGTCCTGCGAGCGTTTCCCACCGGGCCGATCGATGCGATTGCGTACCACTCCGAGCGGGCGGACCGCCGGATGGTGCAGGCGCTCGAGTCGCAGGATCTGGCACCGGTAAAAATCCGGGACAGGGTTGCCCTCGCCCTGCGGACCCGATTCGAGCAGAACGCGGCTGATCGCGAGGCGATCCGTCGCGCGCTATCGGTCCTATCGCTTCCCCAGAACGCGCCCCGCTCGGCGCGCCTCCTCTACCGTACCGTCGACGCCGTCTGGTACGCCTGCGGGGATACCTCCACCGACTTCAACTTCTATACCAAGCGTGGTCTGCTCGCAGGAGTTTACAGCGCGACGCTCCTCTATTGGCTGAACGATAGCTCGGAGGGGTCCGCCGATACCTGGCGGTTCCTGGACCGCAGGATCGGTGACGTCATGCGGATCCCGAAGATGCAGGCGAGGCTCGGTGAAGCGCTTTCCCGTCTCCCGAACCCTCTCGCGCTTCGTCACCCGTCCGAATGGCTTCGCCAAGGGCTGCCTCGGAGCATGCGCACCAGCTACCCCGATCGTTGGCCACCTCCGCCACAACGGCGGTAGTCGCCTCAGTCTTTCTTAGCTGAGACGTCCAAGCGATTGACGTGCCCCATTTTCCGGCCGGGGCGCACTTCGGCCTTGCCGTACAAATGCAACTTGGCGTTCGGCTCCGACAGGATCTCGGGCCAGCGGTCGACGTCACGGTCGAGCAGGTTGGTCATTGTCGCGTCGCAGAGCCGTTCGGGCGACCCGAGCGGAAGACCGCACACCGCCCGGACGAACTGTTCGAACTGGCCGGTGACGCAGGCATCCATCGTCCAATGGCCGGAGTTGTGCGGCCGAGGCGCCAACTCGTTGACCAGCACGCCCCCATCCTTGGTCACGAACATCTCCACCGCCAATAGTCCGACGATGTCCAGCGACCGCGCGATCTTCCGCGCGATCGCATCGGCTTCGGCCGCTGTTTCCGGTGCGATATCGGCCGGCGCCAGCGTCATGTGAAGAATATGGTCCTTGTGCCTGTTCTCCACGGGAACGTAGGCGGCTTCGGATCCATCGGCAGATCGCGCGACGATGACCGAGATCTCCCGCTCGAAATCCACGAACGCTTCGAGAATGCCGACCCGGCCGCCCATCTCTCTCCAGGCGTCGTTCAGATCCGTCCCGGGACGAATCCGCACCTGCCCCTTGCCGTCGTAGCCGAAGCGCGTTGTCTTGAGCACGCCCTCGCCGCCCAGATCCGCGGCCGCGGCCGCGAGCTCCTCAGGACCGGCTACCGCCCGGTAGTCGGCTGTCCGGACCTCCAGCGATCGCAGAAAATCCTTTTCGACGAGCCGATCCTGGCTGACCTGCAGTGCCTGCCAGCCCGGGCGTACGGGTCGTAACCGCTCGAGCAGCTGCACGCTTTCGTGAGGAATGTTCTCGAACTCGAATGTCACCACGTCGACCGCAGCGGCGAAGGAAGCGAGCGCATCATGGTCGGTGTAATCGGCGACCGTCTCCGCGGCTGCGACCTGTCCGGCGGGCGAAGCCTCGTCCGGCGAGAAGATGTGACAGCGATAGCCGAGGGCGGCGGCTGCGAGAGCGGTCATCCGACCGAGTTGCCCACTCCCCAAGATCCCGATAGTCGACCCCGGTGGTATCGGAGCGGAACGCGTCATGATGGTTCGGCAGGCACTTCGGCGACCGCCGCCGTCTGCCGCTCGCGCCACTCCGTCAGTCTCTCCCGTACGGCTTCGTCCCGAAGCGCGATAATGCCAGCCGCGATCAACGCCGCGTTCGCTGCTCCTGCCTCGCCGATGGCGAGCGTCCCCACCGGGACCCCGGCTGGCATCTGGACGATCGACAGCAGACTGTCGAGGCCGCTGAGACTGCGGCTCTGGATCGGCACGCCGAATACCGGCAGCGTAGTCATGGACGCGACCATCCCGGGGAGGTGCGCCGCACCGCCCGCGCCGGCGATGATCACCTGAAGGCCGCGCCCAATTGCCGACTCTGCATAGTCCACCAGTCGCCTCGGCGTTCTGTGGGCAGAGACGATCCGGGCCTCGTAGGCGATCCCGAGCTCGTCGAGGATCGTTGCGGCCCGTTGCATGGTCGGCCAGTCGGACTGGCTGCCCATGATTATACCGACCAGAGGGTTTATCGGCTTCATTGTTCCTCGCGATCCGGACGAACGCTCGACCGAGGAAAGCGGCGGATTATAGGGAGGGACGTCCGCGACACAAGGACGCCCTGCACTCCGCTTCACGTGTCGTTAACCGTCGTTCCTCAAGTTGACGAGAAATGCGGGGGGATTGTCGCAAAATGAGGATAGTCGATGCGTCTGCACGTCCGGCCGCGCCATCTGCACAGTCGGGGCCGTCGGTACCTGCAACCACAATGCAAACTGTGCAGACGCCAAACGATCTGACCACGATTGCCGGAATTCCCGAAGCGGAGCTGACGCCGAAGGTCCGAGCCGCCATCGAAGCGCTGTTACGGGAGGTGGCGAAACTCCGCGAAGAGTTGAAGGAAACACGCCATCGCATTGCATATCTGGAGAAGTTGGCTGACGAGGACACCTTGGTGCCGGTCGCGAATCGCCGCTCCTTCGTTCGGGAGCTTTCGCGTAGCCTGGCACTGAGTCAGCGGTACGGCACGCCTAGCACGCTCCTCTACCTCGATGTCGATGGCATGAAGCGGGTGAACGACGAATTCGGCCACGCTGCCGGCGACGCCGTTCTCAAGCATGTCGCCGATGTGCTCCTGTCGAACACGCGAAAGTCGGACGTGGTGGGCCGCCTCGGGGGCGATGAGTTCGCGGTGCTCCTTCAGCAGGCGGATGAGGCGAGAGGCCGGTCGAAGGGCGAAGAGCTCGCGACAAAGATCGCCGCACAGCCGGTGCGCTGCAACGGGCATGAGATCTGCGTCTCGGTTTCTTGCGGCATCTACTCGACGACCGGGAACGAGCAACCGGGAGATGTAATCGACGCCGCAGACCGAGCGATGTACGCGCGAAAGCGGGCGACCACGGCAACGCCTGGGTAGGCGCCGCCCGACCTCGTCAGGCGATGATGTCCGGGCGCGTCTCGTCCTCGAGTTTCGCGATTATGTCTCTCAGCAAGAGTTTGCGCTTTTTGAGTCTTTGCACCTGAACCTGGTCATACGGCGCCCGTTCCGCGAGCGCCGCGATCGCATAGTCCAGGTCGCGGTGTTCGGCTTTCAGGCTTTCCAACTTTTCCTGAACACTCATGATCGAGCCTTCGTCGTGGATTTGACGAACTCAGAACGCAGTTCATTATCATATCACACACCGCGCCCGCTGATTCATCCGAATGCACGGCGGGCGGGCTCATGGTATTCGGGGAGCAAACTGCGTGGCCAGCATTCAGCGCCTGGGGATCCTTACGAGCGGAGGCGATTGTGCCGGTCTCAATGCCATCATTCGGGCGGTGACTCTTCACGCCACCCAAAACTATGGCTGGCAGGTTATTGGAGTTCAGAAGGGGACGTACGGACTGATGGTCCGGCCTACCCTCTACGAAACGCTGGAGCCCTCCCGCTTTGACGGCACGACCTTGCGCATGGGTGGGACGATACTCGGAACCACGAACAAGGGTGATCCCTTCGCATTTCCGATGCCGAACGGCGAGCGCATCGACCGCTCCGAGGAGGTGATCGGAGGCTATCGGGAACTGGGTCTGGATGCCCTGATCGGTATCGGCGGCGACGGCAGCTTCGCAATCCTTCGCCGCCTCGCCCAGCAGGGCGGCTGGAAGCTCGTCGGCGTGCCGAAGACGATCGACAACGACATCGGCATAACCGAAAACTCGATCGGCTATACGAGCGCCGTCGCTGCCGCTACCGACGCGCTCGATCACCTGCAGCCAACGGCAGCCAGCCATGATCGAGTGATGGTCCTCGAGGTCATGGGACGGGACGCGGGTCATATCGCGCTGAACGCCGGCATCGCCGGCGGTGCCGACGTGATCCTGATCCCGGAGATACCTTACAAGCTCGAGAACGTCGCCCGAAAGATCGAGAGCGTCAAAGCGACCGGCCGAAACTTCGCCCTGATCGTTGTCGCCGAGGCAGTGCGGACCGACGAAGGCGAGGCGGTCACCCAGACTCACGGCAGCGGAACCGCCACTTATGGCGGTGTAGGTCACTGGATCGGTGCACGGGTCGCGCAGATGACGGGGGCGGAAACGCGCGTCACGGTGCTCGGCCACATTCAACGGGGCGGTCAACCGGTTCCCTACGACCGAATCCTCGCGTCGGCGCTGGGCGTTCATGCGGTCGATGTGCTGGCTGCCGGGCGGTTCGACCGCATGGTGGCATGGCAGAACCGTCAGGTGGTCGACGTCCCGTTGGAGGACGGCATCAAACGGTACCATTCGGTCGATGTCGAGGGGCCGATCGTGCGCACCGCGCGGGCACTCGGGATCTGCCTCGGCGATCAGTGAGCGCGCTCGATTTCCCCGACGACCCGTTCTGGGACTGGTCAGTCGCGGCCTACGGGCGTCCCGGTGTGGCGGGTGCCTGTATCGAACTGCAGGAACGCCGCGCAATCGACGTGAACCTTCTTCTCTTCTGCTGCTGGGCCGCACGCCGCGGAGAGCCGTTCAAGGTGGCGGAGCTGCGCCGGATCGTGGTCGAGGTGGACATCTGGCACCGCGAGGCGGTTCGCCCTCTGCGCGCCGTACGCCGAACTCTGAAGCAGCTCGCGGTCTCCGCGCCGGCAGAGTTAGTCGAGGCGGTGCGGCAGCGGGTGGCTTCGATCGAGCTCGACGCCGAGCATGTGGAGCAGCTGATGCTCTCGCGCCATGTGGGGGAAGTAAGAGCGACCGACGCCGAAGTCGCGGCGAGAGCGGCGGTCGAGAATCTCCGCGCCTATGCTGCCGCTTCCGGGTTCGAGTGGGCCACAGAAGATGCCGAACCGCTCGGGATCGTTCTCGCTGCCGCCTTCCCGAAACTCTCATCGCAGCAGCTCGGCGATCTGATCGCGCCTATTCTCGCGGAGCCCGGCGCCTGACCCGTCGGACAGGCACGTCCGAATCCGTTTCCCGCCACCGCTTTACCCTGTCGGTGTCGATCCCGAAGAGGTCGAGCACGCGCCCGCAATTGTGATCGAGAATGTCGTCGATGGTTTCGGGTCGATTGTAAAACGCCGGCAACGGCGGCGCCACGATCGCCCCCATCTCCGACAAAGCGAGCATCGTCTTGAGGTGACCGGTGTGGAATGGTGTCTCCCGCACCATCAGCACCAGCGGGCGGCGCTCCTTCAGGGTGACGTCGGCGGCCCGGGTGAGGAGGTTGGAGGTGACGCCGGTGGCGATCTCGGACATGCTCCGGACCGAGCATGGGGCCACGACCATGCCGAGCGTGCGGAACGATCCGCTGGATATCGCAGCCCCGAGATCCTTTACCGGATGGCAGACATCCGCCATCGCCTTCACATCGGTAGTCTTCAGGTCGGTCTCATAGGCGATCGTGAGCTCCGCGGAGCGCGTGAGCACGAGGTGCGTCTCGATCTCGAGCGTTCTCAGGATCTCCAGGAGGCGGATGCCGTAAGCTGCTCCGGAAGCGCCACTTATACCGACGACCAGCCGCCTCCGGCTGGGCTCCTCCCCCACCGGTGCCATTCAGAGCGACCGCGCTCGGTCGCGGAGCGCGAACTTCTGGATCTTGCCGGTCGAGGTCTTCGGCAGCGGCCCGAACACGATGGTTCGCGGTGCCTTGAAGTGAGCGATGCGTTCGCGACAGAAGGCGATCAGCTCTTCGACCGCGGGCTCGCTGGCACCCGGCTTCAGCTCAACGAAAGCGCACGGGGTTTCGCCCCACCTCTCGTCCGGCCGGGCCACCACCGCGACATCCAGCACAGCGGGATGCCGGTACAGCACCTGCTCGACCTCCACCGAAGATATGTTCTCGCCACCGGAGATGATGATGTCCTTGGAGCGATCCTTGAGGGCGATGTAGCCGTCGGCATGCAACACGCCGAGGTCGCCGGTATGGAACCAGCCGCCGCGGAACGCCTCCTCGGTCGCGCTGGGATTCTTGAGGTAGCCTTTCATGACGACATTGCCGCGCATGAAAACCTCGCCCATCGTCTCTCCGTCTGCCGTCACCGGCTGCATTGTCTCCGGATCCATCACGGCGAGCTCTTCCAGTACCGGGTAGCGCACTCCCTGCCGCGCCTTCTTCTCCGCACGTTGCTCGGCGTCCAGCGAATCCCATGCGCTGTTCCATTCGGAAACGACCGCAGGTCCATAGCACTCGGTCAGACCGTACACGTGCGTCACCCGGAATCCGGCCGCCTCCATAGCCTCGAGCGTGCTCGGCGGCGGAGGTGCCGCCGCGGTCATCACCTTGACCGTATGCGAGAACTCCCGACGCTGCTCCGGCGACGCGTTCACGAGCATGCTGAGCACGATCGGTGCGCCGCAGAAGTGATCGACACCGTGCTCGGCGATAGCTTCGAATATCGCCGCCGCCTCGACCCGTCGCAGGCATACGTGCGTGCCGGCGCGCTCTGTGATCGTCCACGGAAAGCACCAGCCGTTGCAGTGGAACATGGGCAGTGTCCACAGGTAGACGGGATGATGCCCCACGTCCCAGACGAGACTGTTGCCGAGTGCGTTCAGAAAAGCGCCCCGGTGGTGATAGACGACGCCCTTCGGATTCCCCGTTGTGCCGGACGTATAGTTGAGGGCAATAGCCTGCCACTCGTCATCCGGCCATCGGGGGCTCGTCCCCGGGTCGCCTTCCGCCAGCAACGCTTCATAGTCGAGCGCTCCGAGACGCCGCCCTTCCCCCGTGAATTCGGGATCGGCGATATCGATCACCAGGGGCGGCGTTTCGAGTTGCTCCAGCGCCTCGCCGATTACGGCCGAAAACTCCGTATCGGTCAGAAGCACCTTCGCCTCTCCGTGCCGGAGGATGAAGGCGATCGTCGCCGCATCCAGCCGGACGTTGAGCGCATTCAGCACAGCACCGGTCATGGGCACGCCGAAATGCGCCTCGAGCATCTCGGGGATGTTCGGCGCCATCACCGCGACGGTATCGCCTCTCCCGATGCCCCTGGCCATGAGCGCACCCGCAAGCCGATGGCAACGCTCACTGGTCTGGCGCCACGTATATCGCCGGCTTCCATGTACGACCGATAGCCGCTCCGGGAAGACGCGCGCCGTTCGCTGGAGAAAACCGAGCGGCGTGAGCGCGACATGATTCGCGGCATTGCGGCCGAGGTTCTGTTCGAAGGCACCGTCGGCTGGAATCGTCATGACATCGCCCGCTTCGTTGCCGTACCGACAAGCATCAGAATAACGCCGATCGAGGGGCGCGGCGACCGCGCTACGCCCGGGTACATTCGTCGGCTTACAGCGTTTACAGGCGGAAGGCACGTTGCTAAATTCCGCGCGCCCGGTCGGCTTGAGGGCTGCCGGTCCGAATATTCCATCTGTCGTGTTGCGGCTCGGGACGGAGGACGCTACCTCCTCCGCGTGGGCCCGTAGGCGGATTCGGATGCTTCGGACAGAGCGGGCTCGAAGGGATGCACCATGAAAATTCTCGCCGCCAACAGCAATCGTCCGTTGGCCGCGGCCATCAGTGCCTATCTGAATCTGCCGCTTACATCAGCAACGATTCGCCGCTTCTCGGACATGGAAGTGTTCGTCGAGATCGAGGAGAACGTCCGCGGCGAGGACGTGTTCGTGGTGCAGTCGACCTCCTACCCCGCGAACGATAACCTGATGGAGTTGCTCGTCTGCCTCGACGCGCTCAAGCGCGGCTCGGCGCGCCGGGTGACCGCCGTGATCCCCTATTTCGGCTATGCCCGTCAGGACCGGAAGACCGGGCCGCGCACGCCGATCTCGGCGAAGTTGGTAGCGAACCTCATCACATCGGCGGGTGCCGACCGCGTCCTTACGATTGACCTGCACGCCGGTCAGATCCAGGGCTTCTTCGACATTCCGACCGACAACCTGTATTCGGCGCCGGTGTTCTGCCGCGACATCCAGGAGCGCTATGACGGCGACGACCTCGTGATCGTGTCCCCGGACGTCGGCGGCGTCGTGCGTGCCCGCGCCGTGGCCAAACGGCTTGACTCGGACCTCGCAATCATCGACAAGCGGCGCGAACGTGCCGGCGTGTCCGAGGTGATGAACATCATCGGCGACGTCGAAGGTCGGCGGTGCATTCTCGTCGACGACATCGTGGATTCGGCCGGAACGCTCTGCAATGCGGCTGTAGCGCTCATCGAAGCGGGGGCTACGGCCGTTTCTGCTTATGTCACCCACGGAGTGCTTTCCGGAGGTGCCGTGGCGCGAGTGGCGTCCTCGCCGATAGAGATGCTGGTCACGACCGACAGCATCCAGGCGACTGAGGCTGTGCGCGTGGCGAAGAACATCCGTCAACTGACGATTTCGCCTCTGTTGGGCGAAGCCGTCCGGCGGATTTCGGAGGAGCGGTCGGTCTCCAGCCTCTTCCACTGAGGTTGGCTGTCGGGCCCCGCTGACTATATGGGCTTGGATCGGCGCAGCGCGGAGCCGCTGGCGCCAGAAGGAGTGAACAGGGAATGAGCGACGTCTTGTCCATCGAAGCCCGGACGAAGTCGCAGGCGGGCACGGGCTCCGCGCGGGCTCTCCGGCGCGAAGGCCAGATACCGGGGATCGTCTATGGCCAGGGCGCCGAGCCGATGATGATCTCGATCGCCCGGCGCGCGCTCGACCGAGAGCTGAACAAGCCGAGCTTTTTCAGCCAGCTCTACGACCTGAAGGTTGATGGGCAGAACTATCGTGTCATAGCTCGGGAAGTGCAGAAGCATCCGGTGACGGACTTCGCGATGCACATCGACTTCCTGCGCGTTTCGGCCGACACCCGGGTCGAGGTCGCGGTCCCCGTCAATTTCATCAACGAGGACGCAGCACCGGGCATTCGGCGCGGAGGCTTGCTCAACATCGTTCGCCACGAGGTGGACTTGATCTGCTCGGCGGACAACATCCCCGACTCGATCACGGTCGATCTCAAGGGACTGGACATCGGCGATGCCGTCCACATCAGCGCTGTGACCCTGCCGGAGGGCGTGGTTCCGACGATCACCGACCGTGACTTCACGATCGCGACGATCTCGGCACCGACGGTCGTGAGCGAGGAAGCGACGCAGGGCGAAGAGGCGGTCGCCGCAGAGGCCGAGGCGGAAGAGCAGGAAGAGGCCGAAGGCGAAGCGGACGAGGAGCGGGAGTAGTCCCGGTCGGCGATGCACCTGATCGTCGGCCTCGGCAACCCTGGACCGAAATACGCCGGGCATCGTCACAATGTCGGCTTCATGGCCGTCGAGGCAATTGCCGACGCCCACGGCTTCCCGCCGTTCCGAAGCCGGTTTCAGGGTCGCGTTTCGGAAGGTCGGATGGCTGGAGAGCGGACGGTCTTGCTCGAGCCGCAGACCTACATGAACGAGTCCGGGCGTTCGGTAGCCGAGGCGGCACGCTTCTTCAAGCTGGCGCCGCAACAGGTGATCGTCATTCACGACGAACTCGACCTCGAGCCCGGCAAGGTGCGGGTCAAGCGTGGCGGCGGCACGGCGGGGCACAACGGTCTGCGCAGCATCGATGCCCATTTGGGTAACGACTTCTGGCGCGTGCGGATCGGCATCGGCCATCCCGGCAGACCGGAAGCGGTCACCGGATGGGTCCTGCGCGACTTTTCGAGGGCGGATGCCGAATGGCTCGAGCCCCTGCTCGATGCTATCGCCGATGCGGCACCCTATCTAGTACGCGAAGATCCTGCCAACTTCATGAACCGTGTGGCGGTCCTGACCCGGCCGAATCCGCCGAAGGTCGCGGCCGGTCCGAACGGAAGCTGATTTCAATGGGTTTCAATTGCGGCATCGTCGGCCTGCCCAACGTTGGCAAGTCCACGCTCTTCAACGCCCTCACCGCCACCGTGCAGGCGGAATCCGCCAACTATCCGTTCTGCACGATCGAGCCGAACGTCGGCCGCGTCGCCGTGCCAGACCCTCGCCTCGAAGAGGCGGCGCGGATCGCGGGGTCTGCCAAGATCGTGCCGACGGTACTCGAGTTCGTCGACATAGCCGGCCTCGTACGGGGAGCGAGCCGCGGCGAAGGCCTCGGCAACCAGTTCCTGGCCAACATTCGAGAGGTCGACGCCATCGCGCACGTCCTGCGCTGCTTCGAGGACGACCAGGTCACCCACGTCGAGGGTGCGATCGATCCCCTGCGGGACGCCGAGACGGTCGAGACCGAATTGATGCTGGCTGATCTCGAAAGCCTGGAGCGGCGGGTCGAGCAGACCTCGAAGCGCGCCAAGACTGGCGACCGCGATTCGAAGGAGCTGCTGGCAGTCATGGAGCCGGCGCTGGCGGTTCTGCGGGAAGGCTGTCCGGCGCGATCGGCCGAGATCGAGCCGCACCTGATGCAACGCTTTCATCAGCTCCAGCTGCTGACCGCCAAGCCGGTCATGTATGTCTGCAACGTCGAGGAAGCCTCGGCGGGCGAAGGCAACGCCCTCTCCCGCGCCGTCGCCGAGATGGCTGCCCGCAACGGCGCCGTCTCGGTCGTGATCTCGGCCGCGATCGAGTCGGAGGTGGCGCAACTCACCGATGCGGAGGAAAAGCAGGAGTTCCTTGAGAGCCTCGGCCTCGAGGAACCGGGCTTGAACCGCGTCATTCGCGCCGGCTACGAACTCCTGGACCTCGTGACGTTCTTCACGATCGGTCCGAAGGAGGCGCGGGCATGGACGGTCCGCCGGGGTGCCAGGGCACCTGAAGCGGCCGGCACCATTCACACCGATTTCGAGCACGGCTTCATCTGCGCCGAGACGATTTCCTTCGCCGACTTCGTCGCCTGCAACGGCGAGCAAGGCGCCAAGGACGCCGGGAAGATGCGGGTCGAGGGGCGGGATTACATTGTCCAGGACGGCGACGTATTCCACTTCCGCTTCAACGTGTCGAAGCGAAGCGCAGGTTGAGCGACCGGCTCAGTCCGACTCAAGAACGATGAGGACATCCGCTTTCTGATCGTAGCGCCAATGCGCGCGTCTACCCTCGAGACGAACGCCACCCACCCACCGATCCGACCCGTTCAGGGCGACCCAATCGCTCTCGCCCGCGAGCAGGGCTCTCCCCGTATCCGTCAATCGCACCGGCTCGCGCGGGCCTGCAAAAGGTGACAGCGCTGGAGAGGCGCCCTCTCCGAGGCGGGCGACGATCGGCCATAGCATGAGATCGCCGAGCCACGGTGCGACCTCGGCATCCTGGAGATGGCCGAACGCGCGGCCGGGCGTGTCGCAGCCGGCAGCAACAGCTTCGAGGATCAGCCGCTCCGTAAGCGAGAGACCGGTGCCGACCCAGGGAAACTCCTGAAGGTGACGGCGCAGCGCAACGCCCATCAGCGGAAGCGCTGGCGTACCTTCACGAACCAGGGATGCCAGAGACGTGGGGTCATCCGCCGTGAAGGCGGTCCAAGCGCGTCTCCCGGCGTCGAGCATCGGTGCCGTGACCGGAACCGCTCCGTCTCCGGCGGCGGCGAGTTGTGCCGGTGTCAGATCACCGAGCCCCCGAAACCGCGCAACACCCGGAAATCCATCGATGCAGACGAGCCATAGACGGCTGTGAAGCTCTGGTCGGGCGGCGAAATGATCGAGCAGCCGCGCGAGGACCGTCTGGTC
>JAJUGE010000080.1 GCA_029268305.1 Alphaproteobacteria bacterium | reverse complement strand
CCCGCCTGCTCGGCTTCCGCGGGCTGGTCGAGAACGCCTACGACGCCGTCTCGTCGCGCGACGACATCCACGAGGCCGCGTCGGCACTGGCGGTCTGCATGACGAACGTCTCGAGGGTCGCCGTCGACCTCCAGGCCTGGAACATGCGCGAGCACGGCTTCATCGAGCTGGGCGACGCCTATTCCAGCGTCTCCAGCATCATGCCGCAGAAAAAGAACCCGCAGGCGCTCGAGCACACCAAGGCGGCGGCCGGAACCGTCGCCGGCGCCTTGGTCGCCGCGCTCTCGATGAGCAAGAACACCTCCCTCAGCGACACGAACGACGGCGTTACCGCGCCGAACAAGCCGGTGATGGAAGCGGCGAGCGTCACGCGCGACGCTCTCCTGCTCATGGCCGGCGTCGTCGACACGCTCACGGTGCACGAGCGTACGATGCTGCAGGCGGCCGAGGACGGATTCGGCACCGCGACGGAGCTCGCCGATGTGATCGTCCGCGCGACCGGCCTCCCCTTCCGGACCGCCCACGGCATCGTCGCCCGCACGGTCTCGGCAGCACTCGCTCGTGGGTTGCGCGCGGCGGAGATCACGGCCGACGACATAGCCGCCGCTTCAGAGGGAATCACCGAGGAAAGAGTGCTGCTCGATCCGGCGACCGTCGCCGAGGCTCTGGACGCGGCCCGCAACATCCACGTCCGCACCGTGTCCGGCGGCCCTGCACCGGAGCTGGTCCGAGCGGCCGCGCGCCGCGGCGCGGAACGGCTCTCCGCCGACCGACAGAAAATGCAGGATGTCAGGGATCGAATCGAGAAAGCGCGGACGCAGCTGCAGCAAAAGGTCGAGGGCCTCCTCGCCGCATCGGGGACGGACTGAGCGCATGAGCGAGCGGACGGTGGAGACGCGGGATCGCTATTTCCATTTCCTGCCGATCCAGACCCGATGGAACGACAACGACGCCTATGGCCATGTGAACAACATGGTCTTCTACGGCTATTTCGATTCGGTCGTGAGCGGCTTTCTCGTGAGCCACGGCGGATTGGATACCGCGAAGGCGCCGGTGATCGGGGTCGTGGTCGAGAGCATGTGCCGCTATCACCACCCGATCAGCTTTCCGGAGGTGATCGACGCCGGGCTTCGCGTCGGGCGGCTCGGGCGCAGCAGCGTGCGTTACGAGATCGGCATCTTTCGCCAAGGCAGCGACAAGGCCGCGGCCGACGGGCACTTCGTGCACGTTTTCGTGGATCGCGAGACGATGCGCCCAGCCGGGATCCCGGAGACAATCCGGGCGGCACTCGCGCCGCTCGCTTATTGATTGGAGGAAAGTACGGCCGTTTACGGTTTCGCAAGTCGCGCGGGTGATGCTCTTCGTCGGTCTCGCACCCAAGCGCCCCCGAACCTCAAGAATGGTCGCATGGCTCGTATCCTCCTCGCCGAAGACGACGCTTCGCTCCGAAATTTCCTGGCGCGCGCACTCGAGCGGGCAGGACATGAGGTGGTCACCGTCGAGAACGGCTCCGATGCCTACGATCGTCTCGGGGGCGGGGAGTTCGAGCTGCTCATCGCCGACATTGTGATGCCGGGGCTCGACGGCATCGAGCTCGCCCGGCGTGCGGGGACCGAGAACCCTGCCCTGCGCATCGTGCTGATCACCGGCTTCGCCGCCATGGCGCTCCAGGCCCGCGACGCCGACATCGGTCGCACCCGCGTCCTTTCGAAGCCGGTCCATCTGCGCGAGCTGGTCGACCAGGTGGACGAAGTTCTCGCCACCTGACGGATTGACGCGGGAGCCGCATTTCCCTCCAGCCCGATCTTGCAACACCAACCCGTAGCTGCTACATCGCGCTCGTGCGGCTGTGGGCCGTCACCTCGGCAGGGCGGTTAGCTCAGCGGTAGAGCACTGTGTTGACATCGCAGGGGTCGCTGGTTCAATCCCAGCACCGCCCACCATCTTCTTTCCGGCCGGCCCGGACCCTTTTTCTCAGATCCGCTGCCACTGCACGTACTGGTCCAGCGGGATGACCGGGCGCGGCAGGTACTTCCAGTCGAAGTGGTGAAGTATCGGCGTCGTCAAGCCCGGCGCGTCGACCTCGACCACCTGCTCGTGTTTGAAGAACTCGTCGAAGCCGCCGCGGAAATGCCCTCGCGACTTCACCACCACGACGCGGGCGGCACCGATATCAAGCCCAAAGGCTTCGAAGAAGGCCGGATCCGCGCACTGCACGCGCTGTGAGATGACTACGACGACGATGCCGCCGAGATCCAGGGCGACCGAAGGGCCCACGTCGACCGTGCCGCCGGCGAAGATGCCGCGCCGGCAGCGGATCGGCCCCGGGTGCAGCCGCCGCACGGTGGCCCGCGCGGCGAACGGCTTCGAGAACTCGGACTCCGGCTGGCGGTTGAACCGCGCCTCGAAGGTGGCGCCGTCGCCCAGTGAATGCGCCTCGTTCGCCAGCGGCGCGTCGTAGATCAGGCCGACGATCGCATCCCGCACTCCGGCTTCGGCGAACGCCTCGAGGATGTACATCGTGTTCCCGCGCCCGCCGCCGCCGGGATTGTCCGCGACATCGGCGAAGAAGGCCGCGCGGCTCGGATCGGCGGTTCCCACGGCGAGTCGCACCGCCTCGTCGAGCGGCGTCAGCTTGGGATAGAATTGATCGCGCCTGGCCCAGGCCGCCTCGGCCAACTCCGTGGCCAAAGCCTCCGCCGCTTCACGATCGACGGCGGTCACGACGGCCGTCAGCCCGTTGAATGGCGTATCGGCGTAGGCGAATCCGCCCATGACCGACACATTGACGATGCGGCCGGCGTAGGGCGGACGCTGCATCAACTCCTGGCCGAGATCGATCACTTCGCCATACGGACGGTTAGGGGCGTCGCGGCCCGTCAACATGGTCACCGTCGGCGGCACGATCGGCAGCCGGACCTTGGCGATGTGGGTCTTCAGTCCCGCCATCAGCTGTCGCAGGATCCGGGCGGATTCCGCGCCACGCTCCCGCATGTCCATGTGCGGATTGGTGCGATAGCCGACAAAGGCGTCGATCGTCTCGATATCGACGTCGGACACGTTGGCGTGCAGATCGAAGCTGGAGACGATCGGCACGCCGGGGCCGACGATCCGCCGAACCATGGTCTGGATCGTGCCTTCAGGGTCGTCGTCGCCGGTGCAGAGTGCGGCGCCGTGCATGACGCAATAGACGCCGTCGAGCTTGCCGGCATCCCGCAGCCCCGCCTCCCAATCACGCATGAGGCGATCGAAAAAGGCCTGCTCCACCGGCCCGTTCGGCTCCGTCATCGCCAGCACTATCGGCACCGGCTCCCAGGGCCCGGCCGCGTCCATGTCGGCGACGAACCCGGGAAGCTCGCCCAACATCCGCGGCGCCTCGCCTCGCGCCTCCCTCAACATTTCCTCGCCGCGCATCAGGGTGCGGATCGCGAAGTCGCGCTCCCGCGTCACCGGGGCGAAACGGTTGCATTCGATGGAGAAGCCCAGCAGGGCGATTCTCGGCGTCACGTTCTCGTCGGTCCTTCGGTTCAGCTCGGCGGGGAACTACCAGAGAGTCTCGGCGAGGTGCCGCTCTCCCCTGACCATGTGATCGAAGATGCGCCGGGCATCGGCATGCGAGCGCCAGCCGCGCGGGCCCACCACCGCGGCCATGCCTTCAGGAGTGTCCCCCGCCTCTTGGCTGTGCTTCGGATCCAGAGAATAGACGTGGCCCGCGCGCGCCTCGATCACGGCGAAACGGTCGCCGCCGTCGGTTATCAGCCGGTACGTCTCTTCTTCGGCAACGATTTCGATCCCGGTCATGCCAACCTCCTGCCGGGCTGTGCCGGCGTCCGTGCCGACCCGATCTTCAAGAGTGCCACTCTCGGCCACGCAACGCCACCTCGGCGCGGAGGCGCTCGTTAACCGCAGTTCAATCTTATCCACGATAAACGACCGGGTCGGATTGAACCCTACCGGGCTCCCCCGTAACATCGGACCTCGCCGCCGGAGCGCAGAGCAAGATCGGAGTCGTCTATTCATGCTGCCCACGGTTTTCCTGCAGGTGCTGAGCCTTTGGATGTGGCTGAACGTCGCCGCGGCGGCGGTCGCGCTCTACGAGCTCGGACCTCAGCCGCGCTTCTGGTTCCTGCTGCTGGCGGCCGCGGCCACCTGGGCGAGCCAGAGCATCTTCACGCGCTACTTCTCCGAACGTCGTAGCTGAGGCTCCACACCTCCGCGCCCGGGAACTACTCCTGCCGGAAGAGCCGCGATCGCCTCCCATCGGGCAATCTGCCGCCTTGTTGGCGAGCCTCGTCGCGCCCCGCGTGTTGGTGAAGATGATCTACATCGAAGGCGGGCTCGAAGAGCCCGCCCAGTATCTGCAGTAGCCGTCAGGCGGCAGCGCTGGGGCGGGATTTCACCCGCTCGTACCAGGCGATGATGTTCTCGTTTTCGGGGTTGAGCGGCTGCTTCACCTGCGTTCCGAAATCGAGGAAGCAGAACAACAGGATGTCGGCGAGGCTGAACCGGTCACCGACAACGAATTGCCGCCCCTGCATCTGCTGGTCGAGCCAGGTGAGCTTCTTCTGCACCGAAAGCTTCAGGTCGTCCGCGGCCTGGGGGATGCAGTGGATGCGGTCCTGGAACATCTTGAGGCCTTCGGCGAACCGGAAGCCGTTGGCCAGCGGCTCGGCGATGTTCAGGTCGATGCGTCGCGTCCACATCCGCGTCTTCGCCTTCTCGAGCGGGCTGGTGCCGATCAGCGGCGGCTGCGGGTGGGTGTCTTCGATGTACTCGCAGATCGCGGTGATCTCGGCGAGCACGGTGCCGTCGTCGAGTTCGAGCGCGGGACACTGGCCGCTCGGGTTCCGGGCGAGATAGGGAGGTTGTCGATTCTCGCCACTCCGGATATCCACCTCCTCCCGCGGCACCTCCAGGCCTTTCTCGTGCAGGAACATGCGGACCACGCGCGGGTTGGGACCCACCGAATTGTAGAGCTTCATCGCGTTCCTCCTCAGCTTGGCTGCCGAACGATAACAACCTTTGCCCGGCTAGCCGACCACTGTCCCGGAAGGAAGGAGTAATTCGTCGCGCATCGCGCTCGAACGGGAAATTCTCAGGAGAGCGATCGGCATGCGCACATGCGCGCCCGACTCGGTCTCCACCTCGCGCTCGATCGTCGCGGCGAAAAGCGACAATCCTTCCTCGGCCAACCGCGCGAGCTGTCGGCCGAGTTCGTCCAGAATGCCGGATTGCACCTCCTGCGGTCGTTGCTCCCACTCCTCGACCCAACGAGCGAACGACCGGGCGAATGCCGACATCGCCTCCCGCTCTGCGGAATTACGCGGCTCTTCATGGTCCAGCACGTGCCCGTATTGCGCTGCTTCGATGGCGGTCCAGAGCTCGAGACCGCTCTGGACGCGGCGCAGCTCGATTCGATCAAAGGATGCTTCGCTCATCGCGGCTCCGATGTATTGACCTGCTGCGTTTGGCGTTCAGAGTAACAATCGACGGTGCGGGATGCATCGCATCGCGCGTCGTGGTCGCGGGCGGCAGGAGACGAGTGATGACGACAGCGCGCGCAATGTCGACGGCGGTCCTGGCGTTGCTGGCGGTCGCGCTCGCCGGGTGCACGGCAGTGGAGCCGGCCTCGGAATTCGACCGAGGCCCGAAAGCCGGAGCCGCGACCGGCGAGGGCGTCGCGCTGCTGGTCGGAGTCGAGATCTCGCAGACGGCCGAGGCCGATCGGATCGCCTTCCACTTCCAGGGAGATGGTGCTCCCGCCTTTCGCGCCGCCTATGTCGAGCCGCCGATCGTGGAGGATGGCTCGGGGAACCCGGTCGAGATCGCCGGCGAGCGGTTCGTGGAGATCCGCATGGAGCCGGCATCGGGCGCCGACCTGAGCGGTCCGGAACTGGTGATCACCTATCCGGGTCCGCACCAGCTGCCGGGCCCCGCCGGCGGCGTGGTTCGCGAAGCGGCGCGTACGGGTGACTTCGAAGCGGTTCTCACCTGGGTGGTCGGAGCCGACCGGGAGGTGCCGTTCAGGGTCTGGAGCGATACCGGACCGGGGCGGATCGTGGTCGAGTTCGCCCGACGCTGACTCTCTCTCCAACGCGGCTATGCTGGGGCGGACGGAAACCGAAGGACCAGCACCGAGGAGATCCAGATATGTCCGGTAAGATCGATGCGCGCCTCACCGAGCTCGGCATTACGCTGCCGCCGGCGCCAGCCCCTGCCGCCAACTACGTCCCGTACGTGGTAACCGGCAATCTGGTGTTCATCTCGGGCCAGGTCGCCGTCGCGCCGGGCGAGAAGCATCTCGGCAAGCTCGGTTCGGAGCTAACGGTGGAGCAGGGGCAGAAGGCGGCACGCGCCTGCGCGCTTAACATCCTCGCCCAGCTTCGGGAGGCATGCGGCGGGAACCTCGATCGGGTTCGGCGCTGCGTGAAGCTCGGCGGGTTCGTCAATTGCGTTCCGAACTTCGCCGACATGCCAAAGGTGGTGAACGGTGCTTCGGACCTGATGGTCGAGGTATTCGGCGATGCCGGCCGGCACGCCCGCTTCGCGGTCGGCGCTCCGAATCTTCCGGCCGACTTCGCGGTCGAAGTCGATGCGGTTTTTGAGATCGAGTAGGTGGATCTTATCTGTCTTTCCGGAGCGACTTTCCCGCCGCCACGGAGAACGACTGCGCATGGCTGACGGAGACGGAGCGATTACGGCACGCGTGCTGAAGGACATCCACGAGGTCCCGGCGGAAGAATGGGACGCCTGTGCCGGCACCGCCAACCCCCTCCTCAGCCACGCCTTCCTCTCGGCGCTCGAAGACAGCGGCTCCGTCGGCGCCGACACCGGCTGGCTGCCGCAGCACCTCGTCGTGGAGGACCCGCAGGGCGGGATCGCCGCCGCGGCACCGCTCTATCTGAAGGGGCACTCCTACGGGGAATACGTGTTCGATCACGGCTGGGCGCATGCCTACGAGCGCGCCGGCGGCAATTATTATCCGAAGCTCCTATGCGCGGTTCCCTTCACGCCGGTTCCGGGCCCGCGCCTGCTGGTCCGGCCCGGCCCGTCCGCCGACAGCGCGCGGGCGGCACTCGTGGCGGCGATGCTCGAGCTGACGCGTCGGCTGGAGGTATCGTCGCTGCACGTGAACTTCCTGCCGGAAGAGCAGTGGCGTGAGTTGGGCGACGCCGGATTTCTGCAAAGGGTCGGCCAGCAATATCACTGGGAAAACCGGGGTTATGCGACTTTCGACGATTTCCTCGCCGCCTTGAGCTCACGCAAACGCAAGGCGATCCGCAAGGAGCGCCGAGAGGTGGCGGAGCGCGGTGTCGTCTGCCGTGCTCTCACCGGGGCGGAGATCGAGCCGGTCCACTGGGATCATTTCTACCGCTTCTACCGCAACACCTCCGACCGGAAGTGGGGCAGTGCCTACCTCAATCGTTCGTTCTTCTCCCTGCTCGGAGAGCGGCTGGCCGACCGGGTCGTGCTGGTGATTGCCGAAGCCAACGGCGACATCGTCGCCGGCGCCCTAAATCTTCGGGGGGAGGACACCTTGTACGGCCGCAATTGGGGCTGCAGCCGACGCTATCCCTTCCTGCATTTCGAGGCCTGTTATTACCAGGCGATCGACTATGCGATTCGGCATGGCCTCAGCCGCGTCGAAGCGGGAGCGCAGGGACAGCACAAGATCCAGCGCGGCTACCTGCCGGTGCCTACCTACAGCGCCCACTGGATCGCGGATGCCGCCTTCCGGCGTGCCGTCGCGGATTATCTGGAGCGGGAGCGGGAAGCGGTCGGCGAGGACATCGAGGACCTCGCCGAGCTTTCACCCTTCAAAAAGAGCGATCCGTCGGCCGGCTGAACACCGGCTCAAGAAGGAGCGTTCTGTCACTCCACCAGTGCCGGCTCGCGGTCGGAGGAGGAATCCCCGGCCTGCGACGGACCTTCCTTCCCCTCGTCCGGGTACTCGAAGGCGAGCGCGTTGTCGCGGACAACGACGCGGACGGCACCGCCCTTCGCCAGCCGGCCGAACAGCAGCTCCTCCGCCAGCGGCTTCTTGACATGCTCCTGGATCACCCGCGCGAGCGGTCTCGCCCCGAACTCGGGGCTGTAGCCCTTGCGCGATAGCCAGGCGCGCGCCTCGTCGGTCAGCTCGATCACGACGTTGCGGTCGGCGAGCTGCGCCTCCAGCTCCATCACGAACTTGTCGACGACCCGGTGCACCACCTCCGGCGGCAGGTTCTTGAACGGGATGACCGCATCGAGACGGTTCCGGAACTCCGGCGTGAACAGGCGATTGATCGCCTCCTCGTCCTCGCCGACACGTTCGGTCCGCTCGAAGCCGATCGCGGGCTTCGCGAGATCAGCGGCACCCGCGTTCGTCGTCATGATCAGCACGACGTTGCGGAAATCGACAACCTTGCCGTTGTGGTCGGTCAGCTTCCCGTGGTCCATGATCTGCAGGAGGATGTTGAAGACGTCAGGGTGCGCCTTCTCGATCTCATCCAGCAGCAGGATGACGTGCGGATTCTTGTCGACCGCATCGGTGAGCAGGCCGCCCTGGTCGAAGCCGACGTAACCCGGCGGAGCACCGATCAGCCGCGACACGCTGTGCCGCTCCATGTATTCGGACATGTCGAAGCGGACCAGCTCCACGCCCAGACAGCGGGCGAGCTGGCGCGCCGCCTCGGTCTTGCCGACGCCCGTCGGGCCGGAGAAGAGGTAGCTGCCGATCGGCTTCTCCGGCTCTCGCAGCCCGGCCCGGGCGAGCTTGATCGCCGTCGCCAGTGCCTTGATCGCCTGATCCTGGCCGAAGACGACGGTGAGCAGGTCGCGCTCCAGGTTCTGCAGTGCCGTACGGTCGTCTCGCGAGACGCTCTTCGGAGGAATGCGCGCGATCTTGGCGACGATCGTCTCGATGTCGCGCACCGAGATCGTCTTCTTGCGCCGGCTCGGCGGCAGCAGGAGCTGCGCCGCGCCGACCTCGTCGATCACGTCGATCGCCTTGTCGGGCAGCTTGCGGTCGTTGATGTAGCGCGCCGACAGCTCGACCGCCGTCCGCACCGCATCGTTGGTGTAGCGCACGCCGTGGTGCTTCTCGTAATAGGGCTTGAGCCCCATGAGGATCTTGGTCGCGTCCGGAATCGACGGCTCGTGCACGTCGATCTTCTGGAAGCGCCGCACCAGCGCCCGATCCTTCTCGAAGTAGTTGCGGTACTCCTTGTAGGTCGTCGAGCCGATGCAACGCAGCGTACCGCTCGCCAGTGCCGGCTTCAGCAGGTTGGACGCGTCCATCGACCCGCCGCTGGTGGCGCCTGCGCCGATCACGGTGTGGATCTCGTCGATGAAGAGAACCGCGCCGTCATACGCCTCGAGTTCGTGGAGGACCGCCTTCAGTCGCTCTTCGAAGTCGCCGCGATAGCGAGTGCCGGCGAGCAGCGCGCCCATGTCGAGCGAGAAGATCGTGGCGTCCTGCAGGACCTCGGGCACTTCGCCCTTGACGATCTTGCGCGCCAGTCCTTCGGCGATTGCGGTCTTGCCGACCCCGGGATCCCCGACGTAGAGCGGGTTATTCTTGCTGCGACGGCAAAGAATCTGGATTGTGCGCTCCACCTCGGCCTCGCGACCGATGAGCGGATCGATCATGCCCTTGCGCGCCTTCTCGTTCAGGTTCACGCAGTAGGCATCGAGCGCGTCGGTGCCGCGCTTCTGGTTGTCGTCGTCGTTCGACGTCTTGTCCTCCTCGGCGCCGCGCACCCGCCGCTCTTCCGAGCGGCCGGGGATCTTGGCGATGCCATGGGAAATATAATTCACGGCGTCGAGCCGCGTCATCTCCTGTTCCTGGAGATAATAGACGGCGTGCGACTCGCGCTCGGAGAACAGCGCGACCAGCACGTTGGCGCCCGTCACCTCCTCGCGTCCAGAGGACTGGACGTGGATGGCAGCGCGCTGCAGCACCCGCTGGAACCCCGCGGTCGGCTTCGGATCGTCGTCGCCGCCGGTGACGAGATTGCCGAGCTCGCTGTCGAGATATTTGGTGACGTCCCGCCGCAACCGCTCGATGTCGAGGCCGCAGGCACGCATCACCGCGACGGCGTCCTGATCTTCCGTCAACGCGAGGAGCAAGTGCTCCAGCGTTGCATATTCGTGCTGACGGGCCGTCGCCTGAGCGAGGGCGCGATGCAGGGTCTGTTCCAGATTGCGCGACAGCATTCGGCTTTACTCTTTCTCAAGGGTCAATTGCAGCGGGTGCTCGTGTCTTCTCGCGAAGTCGACCACCTGCGCCACCTTCGTCTCTGCGACCTCGTACGTGTAGACGCCGCACACTCCCAGGCCCCGGCGATGCACATGCAGCATGATGCGCGTCGCCTCCTCCCGGTTCTTGTGGAAGAAAGCTTCGAGCACGTGAACGACGAACTCCATCGGCGTGTAGTCGTCGTTCAGCATCAGCACCTTGTACATCGAGGGCTTCTTGGTCTTCGGCTTCGCCTTGACCACGACGCCGGTCGAGGTTCCGCTCCCGTTGCGGCCACCGTTCTTGTTGCCGTCTTCGCTGCTCATGACTTTGTAGGTCCGTCGCTCGGTATCCGAGTTTCCAACCATTTCGCCGAACGATGCTATCACAACGAATCCCACTGACCGAATAGCGGCAACACGCTTCGTTGGCCGTCGCCGCAGTCCCTTCGCAGCCTAAAGAATTTGTTCACGCCGAGGGCATATCAAGAGCGGCGGGTCACCGGACCGAGTCTCGGGCCTCGGTCCAGGCATCCGACGGTCAGCCGCAGGCGCGGACCTGATCTCATTTAAAGCTGAATGTGCAGGAAAAGCGGCAATAGACTGTCCAAACTGAGTCTTTCCTGTTACGGTAGATCCGCCTCGAAACCTGCCGCCGGGGGAAGCATGCCGGTCTTGCGTTCGATCGCTCTCAGCATCCTGGCCATTGTGCTGACCATCGGCGCCCCGCGCGCCGCGGAGCCCGCCTACTCCTCGATCGTCATCGAAGCCGAGTCGGGACAGGTCCTCTCCGCGACTAACGAGAACGAGACGCGGTATCCCGCCTCTCTCACCAAGATGATGACTCTCTACCTGGTTTTCGAGAGCCTGCGCGCCGGCCGCCTGACGCTCGACCAGACGCTGCCTGTCTCTTCCCATGCCGCGAGTCGGCCGCCCTCGCGGCTGGGGCTCAAGCCGGGGCAGAGGCTCCGGGTCAAGGACGCGATACTCGCGTTGACGGTCAAGTCGGCCAACGACGCGGCCGTGGTGCTTGCCGAGGCGGTTGCCGGGACCGAGACGGCGTTCGCCCGAAAGATGACGGCCAAGGCGCGAGAGCTCGGCATGAGTCGGACGGTTTTCCGGAACGCTTCCGGACTGCCAGACCATGGCCAGGTTTCGACGGCGCGGGACATGGCGCGCCTTTCCCAGGCGCTCATCGCCGACTTCCCGGACCGATACCATTTCTTCTCGGCGCGGAGCTTCTCGTGGGGCGGCCGCACCTACCGCACGCACAACCACCTTCTGAACGACTATGGCGGGGTGGACGGGATCAAGACCGGATACATCCGCGCATCGGGGTTCAACGTCGCAACGTCGGCGATGCGCGGTGGTCGCCGCCTGATCGCCGTGGTGATGGGCGGCAAGACCGCGGCGTCGCGCGACCGGCAGATGGCGCATCTGCTCGACACCGCCTTCGACAGAGGCATAG
The DNA here is from genome assembly GCA_029268305.1 of Alphaproteobacteria bacterium. Classification (GTDB taxonomy): domain Bacteria; phylum Pseudomonadota; class Alphaproteobacteria; order JAJUGE01; family JAJUGE01; genus JAJUGE01. Next base: position 4,571 of record JAJUGE010000080.1, on the reverse strand, counting down.
CGGTCGCGTCGAGGACACGTCCCGACAGGCGGCCGGTCCTCCCGGTGGCCTCGGCGGCCGACACTCCCTGGCGCTATGCAGCAAGCTCAACGAGCACGGACCATGCTGCTGTCGCCACACGTTCCACGCCGGTTCTCACGCCGGCTTCCGCCGGCAGCACCGCCACGGCCATGCCGGCCGCGCTCGGCGGCGACCGGTCCTGGGCAATTCAGGTCGGCGTCTTCTCGAACCCGTCGAGCGCGGAGAGCGTCGCACGCAAGGCCGCCATGCTGCTCGACGGATTGCCGGAAGCGGTCACCGTCGGTGTCACAACCAAGGCGAGGCCAGGTGCCGGACCGCTCTACAGGGCGCGCATCATGGGCGTCAGCCGGGAACTGGCCCTCGACGCGTGCAAGCAGCTGGTCCGCCGCCAGATGGAGTGCTGGCCGGTCGCCGCGGCCGAACCCGCCGCCTGAGCGGCGGCGAAAGTCCCGCCGGCAGGTTCTTCTTCGTTCCGGAACCGAACAAGCGCACCGCCTCCTCGTTAAGCATTCAGGCGGGTCGAGGCGGACACCGGCTGGGCAACTGCGCCCGAACGTGGCAGCATCGATCCTGCTTCCGCCGCTCATACCGATCGGAGGTGAGGTGTCGAAGCACGCGCACGAGATGGTCAAGCCGTGGCCGGCCCCGGCGCTCGACGCCGAATCCGCGTGGCGTGCAATTCTTGCGATCCGCGACTGGATCCGACGCAACGACGGCATCGCCTGCGGCCTGTCCGTCGGCTTTCCAGCGGTCGATGCCGAGCCCTGGGTCGTGCCCGGGCGGGCCGACTGCGCCCTCGTTTGGCTGCACGCGGACGGAAGTTGGTCGACAGCGAGACCGCCGGACCGCCGTGCGGCACTGCTCCTCGATCTCTACATGCCGATGTGCCGCGCGGCAGCTGCAACCCGCACGTCCCTGGTGGTGGCGCACCTGGGCCAGAGCCTCGACGGCCGCATCGCTACCGTGAACGGCTCGTCGCAATGGGTCACCGGCTCCGCCGATATCGTTCACACCCACCGCATGCGCGCGCTGGCGGACGCGGTGCTCGTCGGTGCCGGCACGGTACACCACGACGATCCGGCGCTCACGGTGCGCCATGTGCCAGGGCCGAGCCCGCTTCGGGTGGTCATCGATTGCGACAGGCGGCTCGACGCGGATCGAAAGGTCTTCACCGATGGCGCCGCCCGAACGCTGGTGGTCTGCGCCGAGGACTCGATCGCCGCGGGCGGCCGCACAGTGGGACAGGCGAATGTGCTCGGCTTGCCGCGCAACGGGCGAACGCTGGCTCCGTCGGACATCGTCACGGCACTGGTCGCCCGGGGCGTCCGCTTCCTGTTCGTCGAAGGCGGCGGCGTCACCGTTTCCCGTTTCCTCCAGGCCGCCTGCGTCGACCGGCTTCAGCTCACAGTGGCGCCGTTGCTGATCGGCTCCGGACGACCTGCGATCTCGCTGCCTGTCGTCGAGAACATCGCCCTCGGACTACGCCCCCGTGTGCGCCACTTCGCCCTCGACTCGGACGTCATGTTCGAATGCGTCTTCCGGGACTGAAGCGTGCGGCGCGCGCGTAGCTTCTGGGTGGCGGAGCCCGGCCGCGGCGAGATCCGTCCCGAGGACGTCCTGTCTCCCGAAGACGGCGAGGTGATGATCGAAGCTCGGGTGAGCGGGATCAGCCGCGGGACCGAGAGCCTGGTCTTCCGGGGGCACGTGCCGCAGAGCCAGCGCATGACGATGCGGTGCCCGTTCCAGGCCGGCGAGTTTCCGGCACCCGTCAAGTACGGCTATGCCTCGGTCGGCGTGATCGCGGACGGACCGGCTTCACGGATCGGCGAGCGCGTGTTCTGCCTCCACCCGCATCAGGATATCTACGTGGTTCCCGCCGAAGCCGCGGTGCCGGTGCCGCCCGGCGTCCCGGACGAGCGCGCCGTGCTCGCAGCCAACATGGAAACGGCGATCAACGGGCTCTGGGATGCCGCCCCCCGGATCGGCGACAGAGTGGCGGTCGTCGGCGCAGGTGTCGTCGGCGGCCTCTGTGCCGCCCTGCTCAAGCGGATCCCCGGCATCGAGCTGGAGCTGATCGACGTCGCGCCCCACCGCGCGAACCTGGCCGAGGCGCTCGGCGTCGAATTCCGCACGCCGGCCGAGGCGAGCGGCGGCGCCGATCTCGTCATCCATGCAAGTGCCACCGCCGAGGGCCTGGCGACCGCCCTCTCGCTGGCGGGTTTCGAAGCATTGGTACTGGAAATGAGCTGGTACGGCGATACGCCCGTCGCGGCACCGCTCGGCGAAGGCTTCCACGCCTCGCGACTGACGCTCCGCTCCTCGCAGGTCGGCACCGTGGCCGCGAGCCGGCGGGCCCGCTGGGACCGGCGCCGACGGCTCGAGCTCGCGCTGAGGCTGCTGGAGGACGAACGTTTCAACGCCTTCCTGACGGGCGAGAGCCGGTTCGAGGCGCTGCCCGACGTGATGCCGCGGCTCGCCGCCGGCTCGGGCGAGGCACTCTGCCATCTCGTACGCTACGACTGAGGGACAGCCCCATGTACAGCCTGACCGTCCGCGACAGCTTCATGATCGCCCACAGCTTCCGGGGCGAGACGTTCGGTCCGGCGCAGCGATTGCACGGTGCCACATACGTCGTGGAGGTGACGTTTCGAAGGACCTCTCTGGACGGAGACGGCCTCGTCATCGACATCGGGCTCGCCTCGCGGCTGCTGGACGGGGTCCTGGAGCCGTTGCGCTATGCCAATCTCGACGAGCTGCCGGAATTCTCCGGCGTGAACACCACCACCGAGTTCATGGCGCGTGAGATCTTCGATCGGCTCGCCCGGCGGCTCGCCGACGTCGGCCCGAGCGCTCCGGGAACGACGGGCCTGCACTCCCTCTGCGTGTTGTTGCGGGAATCCCCGGACGCCTGGGCATCCTATGACGCACCGCTCGGGTGAACGGCAACTGCACCTCCATTTCGTCGTCCCCGGCGACCTCGACCAGCCGACGGGCGGATATATCTATGACCGCCGGATCGTCGACGAGCTCCGGAAGCTGAACGTCGAGGTCAGCGTGCACGCGCTGCGCGGGACCTTCCCGATGGTCGATGATATCGCCCGCCGAGACGGCGAGCGTTTCGCCGAGGCGGTGCCGCGGGGCGCCACGGTCGTCGTCGACGGCCTCGCGCTGCCCGCCCTCTATGATCACGCGGTTGAGCTCGCCGGGCGTACGAAGCTGATGGCGCTGGTGCATCACCCGCTATTCCTCGAGCGGGATCTCTCCCTGCCGGAGCGGCAGCGGATTGCCGAGCAAGAAGCCCAGGCATTGTCGCATTGCGCGGGCGTGCTGGTGCCGAGCGCGAGGACGCGCTCCGACGTCGCTGCCCTCGGGATTGCCGAGACGATGATCGGCGTGGTCGAGCCGGGGCTGGAAACGCCGTCATCGGCCCCGCGGGGCCGGCACAGTGGCAACGGAGGCCCCCTCAATCTGCTCTGCGTCGGCACGATTATCGAGAGAAAGGGGCATGTCGACCTGATCGAGGCCTTGTCCTTGCTCCGGGACCGCCCCTGGCAGCTGGATTGCGTCGGCAGCCTCGACCGCGACCCGCCCGCGCTCGCCAGCCTCCGGGCAGCACTCGCCAGCACGGGCCTCGCGGCGCGAGTCCAGCTTCATGGGGAGGTGTCGCCGGAGACGCTTGACCGGCTGTATTCGAGAGCCGACCTGTTCGTGCTCACGTCGCGGCACGAGGGCTACGGCATGGCCCTGGCCGAGGCGATGAGCTACGGTATCCCGGTCGTGAGCACCTGCGCCGGCGCGATCCCGCACACGGTCCCCGAGGGGGCCGGCATCCTCGTGCCGCCCGGCGACATCGGTGCCATCGCGGACGCCTTACGCCAGCTGATGAACGATACGGCGAAGCGACACGCGATGGGCCGGGCCGCGCGCGCCGTCCGCCGACACAGCTGGCCCGAGGCGGCGCGGCGTTTTATCGAGGCAATCGAGTCGGTCGGAGGTCGAACTGGATGACAGGGCTGAGCGCGGCGCAATTCAGCCCAGATTGGTTGGCACTGCGCTCCGACTACGACGAGCAGTCGCGTGCGGAGAGACTGGTGGCACCGTTCGCCGAATCGCTGACCCGGCGAGACGGACCGGTCCGCTTCACCGACCTCGCGACCGGCACCGCCTCGAACTTTCTCTATCTGGCGCCGCGCCTCGCTCGGCTCTCGATCGTCGACCAAGTCTGGCGGCTGGTCGACCGCGACCCTGTCGTCCTCCACCGCGCGAGGCGCCGGATCGCCGAACGCGCCGGGGCATCGGGGTGGGCCGTCGAGCCGGGTGACGGCGGGATGGTGCTGGATGCGGGTGCGTGGCGCTGCACGGTCGCGTTCGATCGGCTGGATCTCGCCCGCGGTCTGGAATCGCTGGCGCTCGCAGACGGTGAGGCGGTCGTCGTCTCGGCGCTGCTCGATCTGGTTTCACCGGCTTGGCTGCAACGGCTGGTCCGCTGGGCCGAAGCGGCACGATCGCCGATGCTGGCGACGCTCACCTACGACGGATCGATCGGCTGG
>JAJUGE010000079.1 GCA_029268305.1 Alphaproteobacteria bacterium | reverse complement strand
CTCTTCGATCAGGCGATGACTGTCGAAGCGGGCGCGCGGCAATATGGCTCTGACGTGGTTCGCATCGTCGAGGATCACCTGCTGTTCCGCCAGGTCGAGGTCGAGTGTGCCTCGCCTGCGGCGCGCCCGCTGCAGCGCGCGGAAGGCGCCATACAGCGGGGCGATGACCGAATCGCGGAGCGGCGCCGTGGTATCGTCCGGCTCACCATCCTCGGCGGCCTGAACCTGTTCGTAGGTCAGGCGCGCGGCCGAGCGCATCAGGCCGCGACTGAAGCGGTGGCTGCGGATCGTTCCTTTTTCGTCGAGCGTAATGCGGACGGCCAAACAGGCGCGGTCTTCGTTCGGCCGAAGCGAGCAAAGGCCGTTCGAGAGCGCTTCCGGCAGCATCGGCACGACCCGGTCGGGAAAATAGACCGAATTGCCGCGCTCATAGGCTTCGCGGTCGAGCTGTCCTCCGGCGCGTACATACTGCGCAACGTCGGCGATCGCGACCATGATCTTCCAGCCGCCCGGGTTCTGCGCATCGTCGTCCTCGACCGCCCAGACCGCGTCGTCGAAGTCGCGCGCGTCGGCGCCGTCGATCGTTACCAGTGGGATCGATCGGAGGTCCTCCCGCTCGCCCAACTCGGGTGGCTGTGCCCTCTCCGCTTCGGCCACGGCTTCGTCCGAGAACCGATGCGGCAGGTCGTGCGTGTGGATCGAAATGAGGCTGATGACCCGGGCGTCGTCCATGCGGCCGATCCGCTCGACGATACGGGCCTCGCGGAGGAAGCGCCGGCGGGCCGGCTGCGCCTCGATAAGGACGAGATCGCCCGGTTCCGCGCCGCCGGCATCGCTCTTGCGGACGACATAGGTCTCGCGCAGGCGCTTCTCCGTCGGGCGAACGACGCCCTGACCCTGCTCGTCGAGTTCGTAGACGCCGAGCAGCCGTGTGGCGGCGGGGGTGAGAACCCGCATCGGCCGCGCTTCGTAGACGCCTTCGGCGAGGCGTCGCAGCCGCGCCAGGACCTTCGTGCCCGGCTGCAGGCGCGGCGTTCCCGGACGCTCGGGTGCCAGATACACCTTGGGCGGTTCGCCTTCGCGCCAGGCCGCGGGGCGGCCGATCACCTCCCCGTCATCGTCGATCCCGGTCACCTCGATCACCGCGACCTCCGGCAGGACGCCGGTCGCGGCGACGCGACGGCCCCGGCCGCGTTCGATCAGGCCTTCTTCCTCCAGTTCCCGCAATGTGTTCCGGAGCTGCGCGCGATCGGCCCCCTTCACGCGGAAGGCACGGGCAACCTCACGTCTGCCGACCGTGCCCTCACTGGAACGGACGAAGGCGAGGATCTCCTGACGAGTCGGAGCACCGGTGGAAGTCGATGCGTGGGATTTCCTCGGGTGCCGTGCCACGTCGCTCAGTCGCCGGACCCGCTGGCCGACCGTTTCCGGACAGCGGGGGTAGGCTGTGCTTGTTTGGCGGAAGTTGCAGCCTTGCTCTTCGCCGCAGCGGATTTCTTCGCACCGGCCTTCTTGGGAGGCGCCTTCTTGGCCGTGGACTTGCCGGTCACCGGATTGCTCGCGGCTGCGCCTTTCACTTTAGCGGTCGCCTTGCCTTTCCCACCCTTCGCACGCTCGGCCCGTGCCGCGAGCAGGCCCACGGCTTCCTCCATGGTGAGCTCGTCGGGGCTGCGATCCCGCGGCAGCGAAGCCATGATCTTGCCGTGCTTCACGTAAGGGCCGAAGCGCCCCTTGTTGATCGTGACCGGTCCGCCCTCGGTCGGATGCTCGCCCAGTTCGCGGAGTGGCGCCGCCGATTTCCGGCCGGGGCCCGCTTCGGCGAGGAGCGTCACTGCTCGGTTGAGGCCGATGGTGAGCACGTCCTCGTCGCGGCCGAGCGACTTGTAGGCTCCGTCGTGCTTCAGGTACGGCCCGAAGCGGCCGATCCCGGCCTGGATCGGCTTACCGGATTCGGGGTGTATGCCGACTTCGCGGGGGAGGGCGAGGAGCCCCAGAGCCTTGTCCAGAGTGACATCTTCCGGTGCCATGCCCTTCGGCAAGGATGCACGCTTCGGCTTGGTCTTCTCCTTGCCGGTGCCCTCGGCCTCTCCGAGCTGAACATAGATGCCGTACGGCCCTTTCCGGAGGCTGACGGTCTGTCCGGACTCGGGATCGGTGCCGAGTTCCTTCGGACCCTCCAGGGCGGCACCTTCGCCCGAGGCGTCAGGGGGGGCCAGGGTCCGCGTGAAGCGGCATTCAGGGTAGCGTGAGCATCCGATGAACGCGCCATGGCGGCCGAGCTTCAGCGAAAGCCGGCCGGCGCCGCATACCGGACAGGTGCGCGGGTCTTCACCGTCCTCCCTCGGCGGGAAGAAGTGGGGACCGAGCGCCTCGTCCAGCGCATCCAGGACCTGCGTGATCGTCAGGTCGCGTATGTCGTCGACTTTCGCGATGAAGCCTTCCCAGAACTCCCGGAGCAGGTCGCGCCATTCGATGCGCCCCGTGGAGACGTCGTCGAGCTTCTGCTCCAGGTCCGCCGTGAAGTTGTACTGAACGTAGCGCTGGAAGAAGCTCGTCAGGAAGGCCGTGACGACGCGTCCCCGGTCTTCCGGAACGAAGCGGCGGTTCTCCAGCCGCACGTAATCCCGGTCCTGCAGCACCTGTATGATGGAGGCGTAGGTCGAGGGGCGGCCGATGCCGAGCTCTTCCAGGCGTTTGACGAGGCTCGCCTCCGTGAAGCGGGGTGGCGGCTGCGTGAAGTGCTGTTCCGGCGTGATCTCGCGGACGGCCATCGCCTCGCCTTCCGCCACGCGAGGCAGCATGCGGCCGTCTTTCTCCTCGTCTTCGGCGGGGTCGTCCTGGCCTTCCTGATAGAGCTTCAGGAACCCGTCGAAGACCACCACGGAGCCGGTCGCTCGGAAGACGGCACGACCGTCGGCGGCGGCGATGTCTATCGCGACCTGATCCAGCCGCGCGCTTTCCATCTGCGAGGCGAGGGCGCGCTTCCAGATCAGCTCGTAGAGCCTGAATTCATCCTCCCGGAGGTGGCGCTTTACCTGCTCCGGTCGCCGGAAGAAATCCGTCGGGCGGATCGCTTCGTGGGCCTCCTGCGCGTTTCGAGCCGAATTCCGGAAGCTGCGCGGCGACTCCGGGAGGTATTCGGGTCCGTAGTCCGAAGGGATCAGCCGACGGCAGGCTCCGATCGCCTCGCCCGACAGGTTGACGCTGTCGGTTCGCATGTAGGTGATGAGGCCGGTGGTCTCGCCGCCGATCTCGACGCCTTCGTAGAGGCGTTGCGCAATCCGCATCGTGTTGCTGGCACTGAGGCGAAGCTTGCGCGAGGCTTCCTGCTGCAGCGTCGAGGTGGTGAAGGGCGGCTGCGGATTCCGACGCGTCTGCCGCTTCTCGACCGAAGTGACGGCGTAGGAGCCGCCGAGCGCCCGTTCGACGGCGGCGCGAGCCCTTTCCTCGTTCGGAAGGTCGAACTTGTCGAGCTTCGCTCCGTCCAGATGCGTCAGCCGGGCCGTGAGGCGCTGACCGTGGGCGGTGTCGAACAGGCCGTCGATCGTCCAGAATTCCTGCGGCCGAAACGCCTCGATCTCGGCTTCGCGCTCGCAGATCAGCCGGAGTGCCACGGACTGGACTCTGCCAGCCGAGCGCGAGCCGGGGAGCTTGCGCCACAGGACGGGGGACAGGGTGAAGCCGACGAGGTAATCGAGCGCCCGGCGGGCCAGATAGGCCTCGACCAGCTCCTTGTTCACCTCCCGCGGGTTCTCGATCGCATCCAGCACCGCGTTCTTGGTGATCTCGTGGAAGACGACCCGCTTCACGTCGACGTCTTCGAGCATGCCGCGCTGGCGCAGGAGCTCGAGCACGTGCCAGGAAATCGCCTCGCCCTCGCGGTCGGGGTCGGTGGCGAGATAGAGACTATCGGCCTTCTTCAGCGCCTTCGCGATCTCGTCGACGTGCTTCTTGCCGCGCTCGTCGACGTCCCACAGCATCTCGAAGTCCTGGTCGGGCTTGACCGATCCGTCCTTGGCGGGCAGATCGCGCACGTGACCATAGCTCGCGACCACGTGGTAATCCGGGCCGAGATACTTGTTGATTGTCTTGGCTTTGGCCGGTGACTCGACGACGACGACTTTCACGCTGCAACTTTACCGGTTGGTTCCAGGGGCGGCTCGATCGGGGTGGAGCCCCGGCCCCGGCTGGCGACTGCTGCGCTAAAGGAGCGAAACCCGTTGCCCCGGATGCCGTTCCAGACGGCCTGCCAACTCCAGCTCGAGCAGGACCGTGGAGACGATCGACGGTGACAATTGGCATCGACGCACCAGTTCGTCAACCGAGACCGGTGTCGGGCCCAGGGATTCGAGGATGGCCGATTGTGGGTCGTCGGCGTTCGGTGCCGTGTCCGGAAAGGGGGCAATCGGAAGCCGCGATGGCGGCAGCGGCGGCGGATCCGGGCGCTGCCGGGGTGGGGTCGGAGGCTCTGCGAGACGGCCGGCGAGGGCTTCCAGAATGTCGTCGGCGGACTCGGTCAGCACGGCGCCATGACGAAGCAGATCGTTGCTGCCGCGGCAGCGAGGGTCGAGCGGGGACCCGGGCACTGCGAACACCTCCCGTCCCTCGTCGAGGGCCACCCGCGCGGTGATGAGGGAGCCGGATCGCTGCGCCGCCTCGATGACCACGACACCGGCCGCCAGACCGGCGATCACGCGGTTCCGGCGGGGGAAATGCCGGGCCTGCGGCTCGCTCCCCAGTGGACGCTTCGCGACCACGGCGCCTCCGGCCGCGATATGGCGGTGCAGTTCGCCGTGCTCGGGAGGGTAGACGACGTCGACGCCGCCGGCGACAACGGCAACTGTGCCGTTCGACAGCGATGCCCGATGGGCCGCGGCATCGATGCCTCGAGCGAGCCCGGAGACCACAACGATTCCCTGCCCTGAAAGGTCTCTCGCAATCGTTTCGGCGATCCGCTGCCCTCCGGCCGACGCATTCCGGGCGCCGACGATCGCGATGCTGGGGCGGCTCAGCATGTCGACCGCGCCCAGAACGCTAAGCAAGGGCGGCGGGTCGGTTATCGCCGCCAGCATCGGCGGGTAATCTGCGTCGCCCCACACGATCAGCCGGGCGCCGGCGCGCGAATGCGCCTGCAGTTCCCGTTCAGCGGCTTCTTGCGACGAGGCCGCCATCGAGCGGCCGGTGCGGCTCGCAATCTCGGGCAAGGCGGCGATGGCCGAAGCGGCCGAGCCGTGTCGCTCGATCAGGCGCAGGAACGAGATCGGGCCGACATGTTCCGTGCTTGCGAGACGAATGCGGGCGATCCGCTCCTCGTCCGTCAGCGGGGCGGTTGGTTCGAGCTGGGCCATGGCAAGCAGGTTCACGGAGAATCACGGCACCGTCAACCATCTGCGATTGTGGCTTTCGGTGAACGGCAACTGTCGATCGAGCCTATGTATCGTGGGAAGTCGACCCGTCGCTCTTGCCGATCTTCGATTCTTCTCCCGCGATCAGTCGCCGGATGTTGTCGCTGTGTCGCACGACGACCATCACCGCGATGATGAGGGCCGCCATCGCGCGTTGGGGGTCGGCTAGAAACAAGGCGTATACCGGCGAGGCGCCGATCGAAACGATCGCCGCGAGTGAGGAATAGCGAGAGGCGAAAGCCACCGCCAGCCAGGTGGCGCAGATCAGCAAGCCGACCGGCCATGCGAGTCCGAGGAACACGCCGATGGCAGTGGCGACGCCCTTGCCGCCCCGGAACTTGAGCCAGACAGGCGCGACATGGCCGACCACGGCGCCCACCGCCGCGACCGCCGCCATCCCGGCACCGAAGCGCCAGGCAATCAGGACTGGGACCAGGCCTTTCAGCGCGTCGAGCAGCAGCGTCAGGGCGGCGAGCTTCTTGTTTCCCGTCCGGAGCACGTTGGTGGCCCCGATGTTTCCGGAGCCGACCTTGCGGATGTCGCCGAGGCCCGCCGTGCGCGTGAGGAGTAGGCCGAACGGGATCGATCCGAACAGGTAAGCGACGATGAAGCCAGCGAAGAGCATCCAGGATTGCTCGAAACCGCCGAAAGGGTCCGACAAGGCTCAAGCCTCCCGGCAGTAGACTGTACGGCCGTCGACGATCGTGCGCACGACCTCGCCCCGAACGTGTCGGCGATCGAAGAGCGTGTTTTTCGACTTGCTGCGCAGACGTTCCACCTCGATCTGCCAGGATTTCTCGAGGTCGAAGAGAACCAGATCGGCCGCCGCTCCCTTCGCCAGCCTTCCGAGCGGCAGCGCGAGGAGGTCGGCAGGGCGGCAGGTCAGCTTCGCCAGCAGGTCGAGAATGCCGATCCGCCCCTCGTGATAGAGCTCGAGGGAAAGGGGAAGGAGCGTCTCCAGCCCGACGATGCCCGGCTCTGCCTGAGCGAGCGGAAGGCGCTTCGACTCCTGATCGTGCGGCGCGTGGTCGCTCGCGATGGCGTCGATCGTCCCGTCTGCGATCGCCTCGACCACCGCGAGACGATCGTCCTCGCTCCGCAGGGGCGGCGACACCTTGGCGAAAGTCCGGTAGCCGTCGACCGCCTGTTCGTTCAGTGCGAAATAATGAGGGGCAGTGTCGCAGGTGACCGGCAGCCCCCGCTGTTTGGCGGCGCGGATCACCTCGATCCCCTCGGCGGTCGACACGTGCGCGGCGTGATAGCGGGCGCCCGTCAGCGCCACCAGGCGCATGTCCCGCTCTAGCATGATCGCCTCCGCCGCCGGGGGAATGCCGGTGAGGCCCAGGCGCATCGAGAGTTCGCCCTCATTCATGGCGCCGTTCCGGGCGAGCGACGGTTCCTCCGGGTGCTGAATGATCAGGGCGCCGAGGCCGCGGGCATAGGCGAGCGCGCGGCGCATGACGCGCGCATCGGCCACCGCCTTCAGGCCGTCGGTGAAGCCGACGGCTCCCGCTTCCTTCAGCAGACCGATTTCGGTGAGTTGCTCGCCGCGCAAGCCGCGGGTCACGCTGCCATAGGCGAACACCTTCACGAGCTTCACCTCGCGGGCGCGGCGCGCGATGAACTCCACCACCGCGACGTCGTCGACGGGAGGATCGGTGTTCGGCAGACAGGCCATCGCCGTGACGCCGCCCGCCGCCGCTGCACGGCTGGCGGTATCGATCGTCTCTTTGTGCTCCTCGCCCGGCTCCCGCAGCTGGACCCGGAGATCGACGAGTCCGGGTGCGAGGCAAGCACCTTCGCAATCGACCCGCTCGATCCCTTCCGGCACCCCATCCCGGAACAGGTCGGGGCCGACATCGGCGATGCGGCCGCCTTCCACGAGCAGGGCCCCGACTGCGTCCAGGCCGGATGCCGGATCGAGGAGGCGGGCATTGACGTAGGCGACGCGGCGGCTCATTGCCGCGTCTCCGCTTCCGATTCGTACTCGTTTGCGAGCGCATCCCGCGTCAGCAGATCGAGACACGCCATACGCACCGCGACGCCCATCTCGACCTGCTCATGGATCAGGCTCCGCGAAATGTCGTCGGCGACCAGACTGTCGATCTCGACCCCGCGGTTCATCGGCCCGGGGTGCATGATGAGCGCATCCGGCCTGGCGGCCGACAGCTTCCCGGCATCGAGCCCGAAGAAGTGGAAATATTCGCGCGTCGAGGGGACGAAGCTGCCCTGCATGCGCTCGGTCTGAAGGCGCAGCATCATGACGATGTCACAGTCGGCGATTCCTTCGCGCATGTCGTTGAACACCTCGACGCCGAGTCGCTCGATATGCATCGGCAGGAGGGTCGGAGGCGCCACGACCCGTACCCTTGCGCCCATGGTGTTGAGCAGGTGGATGTTTGAGCGCGCCACCCGGCTATGCAGAATGTCGCCGCAGATCGCCACCGTGAGGCCGTGCAGCCGGCCGAGCCGCCGGCGAATCGTCAGGGCGTCGAGCAGCGCCTGGGTGGGATGCTCGTGGCTGCCGTCGCCAGCGTTGATCACGGCGCAGGCGACCTTCTCCGACAGGAGATGCACGGCGCCGCTGTCGGCATGCCGGACGGTAAGCACGTCCGGATGCATCGCGTTCAGTGTCATGGCCGTGTCGATCAGCGTCTCGCCCTTCTTGATGGCGCTGGCGTCGGGCGAGATGTTGATGACGTCCGCGCCGAGTCGCTTTCCCGCCAGCTCGAACGAGGTGCGCGTGCGGGTCGACGTCTCGAAGAAGACGTTGATGACCGTCAACCCGCGCAGCACGGACCGCTTCTTGTCCTTTTGCCGGTTCTGTTCGACGTATCCGTCGGACAGGTCCAGCAGCATGGTGATCTCATCCGCGGAAAGCCCCTCGATGCCGAGCAGGTGGCGGTGCGGAAACGCGCCGCGGTTGATTGTCGACATGCTTCCGACCCTCTCGATCTCCGCAGTTCCACCCGACCACGCGGTAGCCGGCCCGCCGGGAACTCGTAACGGTTTTCGCGTTCGATTGCGAGCCGGCAGCGCGTCGGCGATATCCGCCCACGACACCGCGCATGCGCTTGCGCGGGCCATCGTCTGATAGACTGGTCCGGCCGGCTCGGCGAACATGATTGTTGCTTCCGGCGGGGTGGGAAGGTGGGGAGAGGAAGATGCTGAGGGAATCGGGCCGGGTGTACGCTGCCGGCGCTTTATGCGTCGAGGCGCGGCTGTGACCGCTGCCAGCGCGGGGCTGGGCCAGCCTGTCGCGCGCGACTCGAAGGTCCTGCTGATGGCGGTCGGGCACGGTGCGATCCACTGGATCGCCGCGAGTTGGTACCTGTTGCTGCCCTTCATCCGCGACGACCTCGGCCTCAGCTATTCCGAAGTCGGGATGCTCGTTTCACTCTTTCACGTAAGCTCGCTCGCCGCGAATTTCCCGAGCGGCACCGCTGTCGACGTGACCGCACGCCGGGTGTTTTTCCAGGTGCTGGCGCTGGCGGTCGGCGCGGCCGGACTCCTTCTCACGGGATTGGCGACAGGGTTTGCGCTCGTGGCCATCATGGTGGTGCTGATCGGTGCCACCAACATGCTGTGGCATCCGGCAGCTATCTCTTTCCTATCGATCCATTTTCCGAAACGGCGTGGCGCCGTCCTTTCGATCCATGCGCTCGGTGCCAATCTCGGCGACGCGCTCGCGCCCCTCGCCGCGGGGGCGATGCTGGTTGCCATGACCTGGCAGACGACCGCGATGCTCAACGCGATACCGGCGCTCCTGGTCGCTGCCGTGATCATGCTCGTTCTCGGTCGATTCGATCGGGAGAGAAGCGGGGATTCGCAGCCGCAAACGGTTCGGGACTATCTGGGCGGCATGGGCCTGCTGCTGCGCCGGCGTGAGGTCTGGACTCTTGCGATCATGTCGGGCTTCCGCAGCATCACCCACTCGGGGCTGCTCGCCTTTCTGCCGCTCTATCTCGCCGATGTGCTGAAGGTGAACCCGTTCATGATGGGGCTCGCCCTCACGCTGCTCCAGGTGGGAGGCGCGATCGCTGCGCCGATTGCCGGGATCGCTTCCGATCGGGTGGGGCGTCGCCGCGTGGTGATGGCGGGACTCTGGGGCACGACCATCCTTGCCGTCGCGCTGACCTTCGTCTCGGATCCGCTCGTCTATATCGCCGGCGTCTCGATCCTCGGCTTCTGCCTCTATGCGATTCGGCCGGTGATCCATAGCTGGGCGATGGACATTTCGCCGCCGAACCTCGGCGGCTCGATGACGAGTCTCCTGTTCGGGGCTCAGTCCAGCCTGAATGCGCTCACGCCGCTGATCGGCGGGTTTCTCGCGGATGCATTCGGGCTGGTCTCGGTGTTCTATTTCCTGGCCGCGACGATGGTGATCGCGAACATGCTGACTTTCCTGGTTCCGGAAGAGGCGCGGAAGCCGGCGGCTGCCGCCTGATCAGAGGGCATTCGGCTGGGGCTCTGTCGCCGCGGAACCGTTTGGGTTCCGCCGACAGCCCGCCTTCCATTATTGCGCCGCTGGCGGCGCAGCACGCGAGGCGGGGAGATCCGCATCCTCGGTTGCCGTGGGCGACGGCGGTGAAGCCTCCAGATAGGCCTCGATCTGGTGGCGGCGAGCGTGCGCCCACAACCAGCCCAGGATGCAGATGGCGGCACCGCCGGCAACGGGCAGACGCAACCCGAACGCTTCGGAGAGGCCGCCGATGGCGAGAGCGCCGATGGCCGGTCCGGCACGGAAAGTCAGTCCGTAGATACTGAGTACGCGGCCGAGCATAGCCGGGTCCGTCGACGACTGGATCTGGCTCTGGGTCGCGACCCCACTCGCGACCATGGCGAACCCCGCGACGGCGACCGAGACCAGGGCGAGCGGCAGCCAGTCTGTCGCCGCGAAGGCGAGAATCGCCAGTGCCAACAGCAGCACGTTCCATACCGTGAGCCGCGTCAGGCCCGTCGATCGTCCGGCCTGCCCCAGCCAGACACCGCCGACGACGGCACCGAAGCCCGTGGCGGCCGTCAGCATCGCCAGCGCGTCGGCGCCACGGCCGAACACGTCGTCGGCGAAGCCGGGCAGCATCTCGGCGAACGGCCGGGCGGTGACGGAGCTCAGGACCAGCAAGAGGATCAGCGGGCCGATTCCCTTGTGGTGGAGAACGTAGGCGAAGCCCTCCATGATCTCGCGCCCCATGCCCATCGTCTTCGCTTTTGCGGGCAGAGGCGGCAGATGGATGAATTGGATCGCGAGCAGGAAGGCGGCATAGCTGAGGGCGTTCACGAGGAACGCCCAGCCGACGCCGATGCCGACGATCAGCACCCCCGCCACGGCGGGACCGACGAATCGGGCACCGTTCCAAAGCACGGAGTTCACGGCCACCGCCGCCGAGATGTCTTCGCGCCGCACCAGACTGGGAACGAGGGAAAGGCGCGCAGGCTGATTGAACGCGGTGACCACACCGAGAAAGACCGTGAGCGCGAACAGAAGCTCCGGCGTCATCAGTCCCATCAGCGTTAGTACACCGAGCGCCGCCGCCTGCAGCGCCAGCAGGCTTTGGCAAATCCAGGTGAGTTGCAGCCGGTCGACCCGATCGGCGATGGCGCCGCCGAGGGGATTGGCGAACACGGACGGAAAGAACTCGGCCGCGGCGACAAGGCCGAGCCAGGTGCCGGATTGGGTCAGCTCCCACGTGAGCCAGCCGGTCGCTACCCGTTGCACCCAGGTGCCGATCAGGGAGACGGCGTTGCCCGAGGTATAGATCCGGTAGTTCCGGTTGGAGAAGGCTCGGGCGATGCCGCCGTTGCGCAGCATCAGTCCGGCGAGCTCGAAGATACGGGACATTGGGTGCGCCTCTGCGATCAGTCCAGGCAGAACCTCTTGCGACGCACATAGGGACCGAGCTTCTCCCGCTCGGTGACGGAGACTTGTCGCGCCTTGTCCTCCGACCAGCCGTAGAAGTCAGCAACGCCGTACTTGTCCGTCATCCGCTGCTGCTCTGCCGGGATCGAGTAGCGTGCGTCGCGACGGCGGTCGTAGCCGCCGATCTCCTCGGCGAGGCAGCTGTCGTCGTAGCGATCGGTATGGACGGTCACCGATGGCGGCAGGCGCATGCTGATGAACCCTTCCCGCGCGGGCCAGCCGAGGCACAGGCCGGCCACGGGGAAGACCCAGTCCGGCAGCTCCAGGATCTCGCCGATCTGGTCGACGTGGTTTCGGACGACGCTGATCGGACAACAGCCGAGTCCCGTCGCCTCGGCCGCCAGGATGAAGGTCTGCATCGCGAGGCCACAGTCGACGGCGGCGTTGAGGAAGGCGTCGAGGTGGTCGTTGGCGAACGGTTTGCCGCGCATGTCGCAGATGCGGCGGATGCGCCGGCTGTCGCCAAGCCAGATCATGAAGACGGGGGCATTCCCGATCCAAGGCATGGACGGGATCAGGTCGGCGATTCGTCTCCGTTTCTCCGCATCGCGAATCACCACCACCGAAGCCTGTTGCAGGTCGGACTTGGCGCTCGCCGAGAAGGCGCAGGCGAACAGCACCTCGAGCAGGTCCTCGGGCACCGGGCGGCTGTCATAGCGGCGGTGCGTCCGGCGGGAGAGGATGCGCGCGAGCGGCCCTTCTGCCGCCATGCCACGGCCGGCTTCGGTCGCGAGGCCGAACCGGTCCTCGATCAGGTCGGCGATCGTGCGTGCTTCGGTGCGTGTCATCCGGGCAGCCTTCTTCTGTGCATCGGGAGCGGCGCTTGCTAGGCTCGATCTTACACCGGCCTGACAGGCGTACAGCATCCGGACGGCGCAAGCATCGGGGCAGGAGACCATCATGACCGAAAAACCGGCGAAGGGAATGCGCCAGGGGCTCGCGAATTACGGCGACGCCGGGTTCTCGCTCTTCCTGCGAAAAGCGATGATCAAGGGGATGGGCTATTCGGACGACGCGCTCGACCGCCCCATCGTCGGCATCACGGACACGTTCAGCGGGTTCAATGCCTGCCACCGAACCGTCCCCGACCTGATTCGAGCGATCGAGCGGGGGGTGATGCACGCGGGTGGTCTCCCGGTCGTGTTCCCGACCGTTTCGGTGCACGAGGCGTTCTCCCATCCCACCTCGATGTTCCTGCGCAACCTCATGGCGATGGACACCGAGGAGATGATCCGTGCCCAGCCGATGGACGCGGTCGTCCTGATCGGCGGGTGCGACAAGACCGTTCCGGCCCAACTCATGGGGGCGGCAAGCGCCGGCAAGCCGGCCGCGATGGTCGTGACCGGGCCGATGATGACCGGTGACTTCAAGGGAGAGCGGCTCGGCGCCTGCACCGACTGCCGTCGACTCTGGGCGATGCATCGGGCCGGCGAGATCGACGAGGCGGAAATCGACGAGGTCGGCGGCAGGTTGATGCCGACCGCCGGCACCTGCATGGTCATGGGCACCGCCAGCACCATGGCGCTGATGACCGAGGCGCTCGGCATGATGCTGCCCGGCGGTGCCGCGATCCCGGCCGTGCACGCCGACCGACTGCGTCATGCCGAAGCGACGGGTGCGCGGGCGGTGCGCATGGCGGAGGAGGGACTGACGCCAGACAAGATCATGACGCCGGCGGCGTTCGAAAACGCGCTGCGGATGTTGCTGGCGATCGGCGGCTCGACCAATGGCCTCGTGCACCTCGCCGCAATCGCGGGGCGACTCGGCATCGAGATCGATCTGGAGGCGTTCGATCGGCTCGGCGAGGAGACGCCGGTTCTGGTCGATCTCAAGCCCTCCGGCCAGCACTACATGGAAGATCTATTCCGCGCCGGAGGAGCCGCTCCCATCCTGCGCGCCCTCGCGCCTATGTTGCGCCTGGACGCTCTCACGATCAGCGGGAGGTCGCTCGGTGCAGAGATCGATGCGGCACCCGCGGACTGGGGGCAGACGGTGGTTCGCGGCCTCGACGACCCGATCTACCCGAAGGGCGGGATCGCTGTCCTGCGCGGCAACCTCGCTCCCGGCGGCGCGATCATCAAGCAGTCCGCAGCGCAACAGGACCTGCTGGTGCACGAGGGGCGTGCGGTCGTGTTCGACTCGCTGGAGGACATGGCGCTCCGGCTCGACGATCCCGACCTCGATGTCAAACCGGACGACGTCCTGGTCCTTCGCAACGCCGGACCGAAGGGCGCGCCGGGAATGCCGGAGGCGGGCTATATCCCGATCCCGCGCAAGCTCGCATCAAGGGGCGTGAAGGACATGGTGCGGATCTCCGACGCGCGCATGAGCGGCACCGCCTTCGGCACGATCGTTCTTCATATCTCGCCCGAGGCCGCGATCGGCGGACCGCTGGCGCTGGTGCGCGACGGCGATCGCATCGCGCTCGACGTCCCCGGCCGGCGGCTGGAGCTTCTCGTCGGCGAGGAGGAACTGCGGCGGCGGCGCAGTGAGTGGAACCCGCTGGAGCACGCGGGCAGCGACCGCGGCTATCTGAAGCTGTACCTGGACCACGTCACCCAGGCCGAGCGCGGATGCGACTTCGATTTCCTCGAGAAGCCGCAGCGGATCGCTCGGACGCCGCTTCCGACCGAGTAATCCCAGCAGGGCTAGCGCCGCGCCACTGCGACGGCTGGTTCGGCCACGGCTTTACCGCCTGTTAACGCCGGCATGATAGCGTGCGCCCCAGTCGCGCAGGTTCAGGCGTGCGGGCGGGCAGGAAGCCCCGAGTGCTGGCAAGGTCCAGCCGTGCTTCAGGAAGGAGCGAAAATGGTCTCGATCGTGCCGCCACGCGAGAGTGGTAGTTTCGGCAACGGCCGGAACACCGGCCGATCCGACGGGCAGCACCCGCCGGACAAGCGGCCTCGCGGAGACGCGGAAAGGATGCACGCGGCCGCCTCCGATAGCAGAGTGGCGGTGCGGCTCTCCGATGCAGGCAACGCAGTGGCCATTGGCGAGAGGGTCCGTGGGGCATCGCGCGGTGCCGAAGGCCGAGAGGCACTTTCCGGTTCCGCCGCCGACCTCGATCGGAATGCGGGAGGATTCGCTGCCGCGGACGCTCTGGAAGAGTCGCGCGAGGCGCTGGCTCAGGCGCTCGAGGCCGGGGACGCCGGCGCGATCGCTGCGGCGGCTCTCAGGCTCTCGGACGCTCGGCAACAGGTCGATGCGGAAGATGCCGGCTTCGCCTTTCGCGCTTCCCGTGTGATCGAGAAATCGACCGTCGCCCTCGACCATGAGAGCGGTCGCTATCTGCCGAGCACTCGCCGGGTCGCCTTCTCGATCGAGGTGGATGCGCGGACCGGCCAGGTCGAGGACCTGAGGCCGGACGCCACGCAAAAGGGGGTCTCTGTGATACACGAGGATCCGCCGGTGCCGATCGGCGCTCGGCCGCCGGAGCCGAATTCCGATCTGAAGACGTCACCGACCTCGGCGGATGAGGGGCGCGGCGACAGGATGCATCGCCCCTGACGTAGCGCGGGCTCCCTCACCGATAGAGCCCGCGGCGTCCGGTCCTCAGGATTTTCCACCCTCGTAGTAGTCGTAGCTGCCGTCCTTCCACTGATAGAAGACGTAGCCGGGCGCGGTCACGTCGCCCTTCTCATCGAAGCCGATCTTCCCGAGCACGGTGTCGAACTCGTTCGAACGCAAGGCCTCGACCACGTCGTCCGTATCGGTGCTGCCGGCCTTCTCGACCGCCTGAGCCCAAGCCTGGATCGTGCCGTAGGTGTAGAGGACATAGCCTTCCGGCTCGATACCCGCATCCCGGAACTGCTGCACGATCGGTGCCGCCACTTCGTTCTTGCGGGGATCGGGACTGAAAGTCATGA
This sequence comes from Alphaproteobacteria bacterium, assembly GCA_029268305.1. Taxonomy (GTDB): domain Bacteria; phylum Pseudomonadota; class Alphaproteobacteria; order JAJUGE01; family JAJUGE01; genus JAJUGE01. The sequence continues at coordinate 1,656 of JAJUGE010000079.1, read as the reverse complement.
GGGTTCCGTTACCGGCGTCACCGGTAATGCTCCAGAACTCCTGCGTGACGAGGGCATCGCCCGAGATCAGCTGGGTCTGCATGCCTTGCTCGCGCAACTGCCGCAGGATCAGCCCAGCCTCGGTGTGGTAGCCGCCGACATAAAGCGCGTCCACACCCTCCCGCTTCAACTTGGTGACCAGCGCGGAATAGTCCCGCTCGCCGGCCGTGTACGCCTCGTACATGACTTCCTGGACGCCAGCTGCGTTCAGGACCTTCTTGGTCTCGTCCGCCAGCCCTTTGCCGTATGCGGTCTTGTCATGAATGATCGCGATTTTCTTGTCGGCGAACTCTGTGGCCAGGAACTCGCCCGCGACTTGACCTTGCTGGTCGTCGCGGCCGCAGGTACGGAAGACGGTGTCACCGCTTTCCTCGGTCAGCTGGGGGTTGGTCGAGGCGGGCGAAATCTGGATCAGGCCCTCCTCTTCGTAGACCTTTGAGGCGGGAATCGATGAGCCGGAGCAGAAGTGACCGGCCACCAGCTTGACGTCCCGGTTCACCAACTGGTTGGCGACGGCGACAGCCTGTTTGGGATCGCATGCGTCGTCGCCGATTTCGAGGACCAGCTTCTCGCCAAGGACGCCGCCCTGCTCGTTGATGTTCTTCACCGCCATCTCGGCGCCGGCCCTCATCTGGGCACCGAAGCTGGCGTACTGCCCCGTCATCGGCCCGGCGGTGGCGATTACGATATCTGCCCATGCCGTCGATGCTCCCAGCATTGCGGTCGCCGAGGCAGCGAACAGCAGCGACTTCAGGGGTGTCATGGCTAGCCTCCCTCATGTTCCCGTGCGTATCCGGGATCGTCTACGCTCTCCAATAGCTTAGACGAGGGCCAGGAGGTCGTACAGCGGTCAGAAAAGGCCGGCGCCGCGCATGCTGACGTGGCCGGACCGACCGATGACGATATGGTCGTGGAGGGTGATGCCGAGCCGACCCGCGGCATCGGCGACCGACCGAGTCATCTCTATGTCGGCCTTCGACGGGGAGGGGTCGCCGCTCGGGTGGTTGTGGACCATGATCAGGGCCGTCGCGCCGAGTTCCAGCGCTCGCTTGATGACCTCGCGCGGGTAGACGGGTGTGTGATTGACGGTGCCGGTCTGTTGCACTTCGTCGGCGATCACGGCGTTCTTGCTGTCGAGGAACAGCAGCCTGAACTGCTCGATACCTTCGTGCGCCATCGCGATCCGGCAATAGTCGAGCACCTGCTGCCATGAGCTGAGCACGGGCCGATCGACGACCTCCTCCCGGGCGAGGCGGACGGCGGCCGCTCGGACGACCTTCAATGCGGTGATTACCGAAGGGCCGACGCCTCCCACGCGCGCGAGGTCTGCGGGCGAAGCCGATATCACGGCGCCGAAGCTGCCGAAGCTGGCAATGAGCCGCTTGGCGAGGGGCTTCATGTCCCGACGCGCCTGCGCCTGGAACAGCAGCAGCTCCAGAAGCTCGTAGTCGGCAAGAGCGCTGTCGCCACCTTCGAGGAAGCGGCGTCGCAGCCGCTCCCGATGACCGGACGGGCCGGGATCGTCGCCCGCCGTCATGCTGCTTGCACCCGCGCCGGGAGGAGCGGCGACGATGCTCGATTAGCGGTCCGGGTCCGGGATCGGCCGACCGGCGGAGG
>JAJUGE010000078.1 GCA_029268305.1 Alphaproteobacteria bacterium | reverse complement strand
TTGATGCCGTTCATGGAGGTGATCCCGACCTCGGGCTCGATCGCCTCCGCGGTGATCGCGCTCTTTGCTGCCGGCTTGCTCACGCGGGACGGCGCTCTCGCCGTGGTTTCCCTCATCTTGCTGCTCGCGCTGCCGGCTGCCGCCTGGCAGTTCGGATTCGGCTTCTGAGGACGAACGGCTCAGCCGCGGTCGCTACTTCATAGGTCGGGTTCGTTTGCCGGCGAAGAGGTCGCGACGCCGCGCCAGACCCTCGCCGACCAGATCGAAGAAGGCACGGACGCGTGCGGTGCCCTTCAGGTCGGCATGGGTGACGATCCACAGCTCGGTGGACAGTTCGGGCACCGGGTCGGGCAGAGCGCGGACGAGGTCGGCCTCCGGATCGGCCAGATAGCAGGGGAGGACGGCCAGGCCGAGGCCGGATTTCGCTGCGGTGAGCTGGTTCACCAGGCTTGTAGTCCGGTACACGATCGCCTCCGTCGGCGCGACCCGCTCGAGCCAGGCAGCCGCTCCGATTCCGGTCACCCCCTCATCCCAGCCGATCAGAGGATGGCGGGCAATTTCCGCGGGGAAGGGGAGGGAGCCGTTCTCGTCGAGGAGCGTGCGTGCGCCGTAAACTGCCCAGGCGACATCGGCCAGCTTGCGCCCCCAGAGGTTGCCTTCCTTCGGGCGCACGGGTCTCAAGGCGATGTCGGCCTCGCGGCGGGCGAGGCTGAGCACTCGATTTTCGATTACCAGTTCGACCGTGATACCGGAATGAGCCTGCCGGAACGCCGCGAGCTGCGCCGTCAGCAGACGGTATGCGAGCGTTTCCGATGAGGTGACGCGCAGGCGTCCGGTGAGGCGATGGTCGCGCCCGGCGAGATCCCGGTCGAGCGCGAGCGCCTCGTCTTCCATACGCTCGGCGGCTGCTGTCATCCGCTCCCCGGCCGGAGTGGGGCGGTAGACGCCGCCACCGAGCCTTTCGAACAGGCGAACCCCTAGCCGTTCCTCCAGCGCATTGAGCCGTCGGAATACCGTGGAATGGTCGATCCCGAGGGCCTTCGCCGCCTGGGTGAGGCTGCCGGCGCGCGCCACGGCGAGCACCAGGCGCGGCTCGTTCCAATCGTCCATGACCCCTGTCCAGCACGTCTCCGGCTTGCAGCGGTGCAAGTGCCGTTGGGAAACTTCCAATGCGCATTGCGCCGATGCGCTCGCTACCTTGCTCAGGAAAACCTGAGTGATCTTCAACGGCAATAAAGGAACTCGCGATGAAGCTCTATTATGCTCCAGGCGCTTGCTCTCTGTCGCCGCACATCGTGGCTGAAGAAGCCGGCATCTCGCTCGACCTCGAGCGGGTCGACATTCTCAAGTTGCCGCATGTCACGGAAGCGGGCGTCGACTTCGCCAGCATAAGCCCGCGCGGCTATGTGCCGGTGCTCGTGCTCGACGATGGCACCGCGCTCACGGAAGGTACGGCGATCGTTCAGTGTCTCGCCGATCTGGCACCGGAAGCCGGGCTGGCACCGCTCAGCGGCACGCTCGATCGGACACGCTTCCAAGCCTGGCTCAATTTCGTGGCGACGGAGTTGCACAAGGCATACAGCCCGTGGCTGTTCCACCCGGAAGTGGGGGAGCAGGCACAGAGCTATGCCCGCGAGAAGATCGCCGAGAGGCTCGCTTTCGTAGACGCGCACCTCCGAGCGAAGCGGCCGTACCTCATGGGCGAGCGGTTCACGGCAGCGGACGCTTATCTGTTCACGATCGTGGGCTGGTCCGCCTTCACCAATGTCGATCTGTCGCCTTTCCCGAATCTGCGCGCATTCATGGATCGGGTCGGCGCCCGACCCAAGGTTCGCGCAGCCATGCAGGCGGAGCGCATGAAGACGGCCGCTTGAACGGCGGGAACGATCGAGGTTCGCACATGGCGCGGCGCGGATCGCGCTGCGCCATGGCTTTACCTGGCAAGGGGGAGGTGGACATGAGCCAGACACTCGCCTGGTCTGCCCTGTTGGTAGCTGGCCTGCTGGATGTGGCCTGGGCCGTCTCGATGAAGTACGCGGAGGGGTACACCCGGCTTGGCTGGAGCCTCGTATCGCTCCTGCTCCTTGCCGCCTTCGTATATCTGCTCGGGCGGGCGCTCGAGGCGCTTCCCGTCGGGACTGCCTACGCGGTCTGGACCGGCATCGGCGCCGTCGGCACGGTATTCATGGGCATCGTCCTGTTCGGAGAGACGCTCAACCCGGCACGGCTCGGCGGCATCGCGCTCGTGCTGGTCGGGATCGTCGCCCTGAAACTGGCACCGGGCTGAACCGGAGACTGAGTTCACCGAATTCCGCCGCGACGCCCAAAGAGGAGGCCGTGAACCCAAGGATGTACGTTGCCGCTGAACTCGATGGCCGATACCCTATCTATAGAGGGGGAATTCTTCGTCGGGTCGGAGCGGATGATCTCACAAAAGGCGAAATATGCGTTGCGGGCACTTTTGGTGCTCGCCGATTTGCGGCCCGATTCCATCTCCATCGCCGAGATATCCGAACGGCACCGGATCCCACGAAAGTTCCTCGAACAGATCATGCTGGACCTGAAGCATGCGGGGCTGGTTCAGAGTAGGCGCGGGGTGGCAGGCGGCTATTCTCTCCTCAAACCCGCCGATACCATTACGTTCGGGCAGGTCTTGCGCCTGATCGACGGGCCGATCGCGCCGCTCCCTTGCCTGAGCCGGATGGCTTATCGCCCCTGTCAGGATTGCCATGATGAAGCAACGTGTCGGGTCCGCCGGGTATTCGCCCAGGTCGCGAATTCGGCCCGCGCCATCCTCGATCAGACGACCCTCGCTGACGCGCAAGGCGGTCTGCATGATGTCGAGCGACTGACGACATCGGCCGCTCGCTCCTCGTAGCGCCCACGGTCCGCGCCGATCTCTCCACCTTGACAAACCCCGGTCGACGAGTAACGTCTTAATCCCTATTAATCCGATAGGAGTTGGGGATGCGACGCTTTCGAATGGCGCTTTTGGCCGCTTTCGGCGCCGCCACCATTGCAACGTCGGCCTCGGGGGAGACGACCCTTCTCAACGTCTCTTACGACCCGACGCGGGAACTCTACCGCCAGTTCAATGAGGCCTTCGCGGAGCATTGGCAGGAGAAGACCGGAAAGACCGTCACCATTCGCATGTCGCATGGGGGTTCGGGAAGCCAGGCACGGTCCGTGATCGACGGGCTGGAAGCGGACGTCGTGACGCTGGCGCTCGAGGCGGACATCAACGCCATTGCCGAGGCGACCGGGAAGATTCCGGCCGACTGGCGCGGCCGCCTAGCCAATAACAGCGCCCCTTATACCTCCACGATCGTCTTCCTTGTCCGACAGGGAAATCCCAAAAACGTCCAGGACTGGGACGATCTGGCTCGTGACGACGTCCAGGTGATCACGCCCAATCCGAACACCTCGGGCGGCGCGCGCTGGAACTTCCTCGCCGCTTGGGCCTGGGCGCAGAAGCAATTTGCCGGCGACGAAGAAAAAATCAGAGCTTATGTAGGCTCGCTCTACCGAAACGTGCCGGTGCTGGATACCGGCGCTCGGGGATCGACAACCACCTTCGTTCAGCGCGGGATCGGCGATGTGCTCCTCTCCTGGGAGAACGAGGCTTTTCTCGCCCTGGAGGAGTTGGGACCTGAGCAGTTCGAGATCGTGGTGCCTTCCGTCTCGATCCTCGCCGAGCCGCCCGTGGCTCTTGTCGAAGGTAACGCGGAACGGAAGGGCACGACCGCAGTGGCTCAGGCCTATCTGGAGTTTCTCTACACCCGGCCGGGTCAAACGCTCGCCGCCAGGCACTACTACCGCCCCTTCAAGCCGGAGCTGGCCGATCCGGCCGATTTGGAACGCTTTCCCGATCTGGAGCTGGTGACCATCGACGATTTCGGCGGCTGGGTTGAGGCACAGCCGCACTTCTTCGGCGACGGGGGCGTCTTCGACCAGATCTACAAGCCGGCGAGCCGGTCTTGAGCGACGCGATCTTCATGCGGTTCAGACAGCCGAGCGTGCTGCCGGGGTTCGGCCTCACGCTCGGCTTCACGCTCGCTTATCTGAGTGGGATCGTCCTGATCCCTCTTGCCGCCCTGATCCTGAAGAGCGCGGGGCTCGGATGGGCCGATATCTGGCGCATCGCTACCGACGCGCGCACGCTGGCTGCCCTCAGACTGAGCTTCGGCGCGTCCTTCATTGCCGCTTCGATCAACGCTGTCTTCGGTTTGCTGCTCGCCTGGGTGCTGGTGCGCTATTCGTTTCCCGGCCGCCGGCTCGTGGATGCGATGATCGACCTTCCCTTTGCACTCCCCACCGCTGTCGCGGGTATCGCCCTGACCGCCTTGTACGCGCCGAACGGCTGGATCGGACAGCTTCTGGCGCCACTCGGACTGAAAGTGGCGTACACGCCGATCGGCATCGTCATCGCCCTGACGTTCATCAGCCTGCCGTTCATCGTGCGGACGGTCGAGCCGGTGCTTCGTGACCTCGACCGCGAGATCGAGGAGGCGGCCGCGACACTGGGGGCCAGTCGCGGACAAACCCTACTCCGCGTCCTTCTCCCGAGCCTGATGCCCGCGATCCTGACGGGCTATGCGCTCGCGCTCGCCCGTTCGATCGGCGAGTATGGCTCGGTAATCTTCATCGCGGGAAACATCCCTTACGTTTCGGAGATCGCTCCGCTCCTCATCGTCATCCGGCTGGAGGAGTTCAATTACGCCGGCGCGACCGCCATTGCCGCGCTCATGCTCGCGATCTCCTTCACGATGCTTCTGGTCATCAACCTCATCCAGACGTGGAACCGGAGGAGGTTCGGCCATGGCAGTTGAGACCATGACGCTGTTCACTTCTCCTGTCAGCCCGCCTCGGAGGCTGCGCTCGGCCACCTCGGAAGCCCCCGAGATCAAGGTCGTGTTGACCACGATTGCGCTGCTGTTCGTGGCCATCTTCCTGTTGCTGCCGCTCGCCGCCGTGTTCGTCGAGGCGTTTCGGGGAGGAATTGCGGCCTACCTGTCAGCGATAACCGAACCGGATGCCCTGACGGCTATCAGGCTCACGCTGACGGTGGCCGCCATTGCGGTGTTCTGCAACCTCGTCTTCGGCGTTGCCGCCGCGTGGGCGATCGCCAAATTCGAGTTCAAGGGCAAAAGTCTTCTCACGACCCTGATCGATCTGCCGTTTTCCGTCTCTCCGGTGATTTCCGGCCTGGTCTACGTCCTGCTTTTCGGAGCCCAGGGATATCTCGGTCCATGGCTCGGCGAACGCGGCGTCCAGATCGTCTTCGCCATACCCGGCATCGTGCTGGCGACGATCTTCGTCACCTTCCCCTTCGTAGCACGGGAACTCATCCCCCTCATGCAGGAGCAGGGCACCGCAGAGGAGGAAGCGGCTCTATCGCTGGGTGCCAATGGTTGGCAGACATTCGTGTTCGTGACGCTGCCCAACGTCAAATGGGCGCTGCTCTACGGTGTTCTGCTCTGCAATGCTCGGGCGATGGGCGAGTTCGGAGCGGTTGCGGTCATCTCCGGCAAGATTCGCGGTGTCACCAATACGATGCCGCTGCATGTGGAGATCCTCTACAACGAATACGCTTTCTCTGCCGCCTTCGCCGTCGCTTCACTCCTGGCACTGCTCTCGCTCGTCACCCTCGCCGTCAAAACCTTTCTCGAATGGCGCTTCGCCGACGGCATTGCCGTCGGGCGCAGCCATTGAGGTATCAGCGCAATGGATATCCGCATCGAAGAGCTCAGCAAGCAGTTCGGTCGGTATCCGGCCGTCGAGAACGTCTCGCTCCACATCCGGTCGGGCGAGCTCGTTGCGCTGCTCGGCCCGTCGGGCTCTGGAAAGACGACGCTGTTGCGGCTGATCGCCGGGCTGGAGCAGCCGACCGGCGGACGCATTCTGTTCGGTGACGAAGACGCCTCGAGGAAGAGCGTCCAGGAGCGCAACGTCGGCTTCGTCTTCCAGCATTATGCGCTGTTCAAGCATATGAGTGTCGCCGACAACATCGGCTTCGGTCTCCGCGTACGCCCGCGCGCGCAACGTCCGCGCCGAGCCGATATTCGTGCTCGCGCCGCCGAACTGCTCGACCTCGTTCAGCTTCCCGGTTACGGGGACAGATTTCCCGCGCAGCTCTCCGGCGGTCAGCGCCAACGTGTTGCGCTCGCGCGAGCGCTGGCGATCGAGCCGCGCGTGCTTCTTCTCGATGAGCCGTTCGGCGCGCTGGACGCGAAGGTCCGCAAGGATCTGCGGCGCTGGCTACGCGAACTTCATGACAAGACGGGACATACCACCGTCTTCGTCACGCACGATCAGGAGGAAGCGATCGAATTGGCCGATCGTGTCGTCGTCCTCAACAAGGGCGTGATCGAGCAGGTTGGCACACCGGACGAGATCTATGACGCTCCGGCATCGCCGTTCGTGCACGGCTTCATCGGGGAGGCTTCGAGCCTGCCGGTCACACTAAGCAACAGAGAGGTCTGGCTCGAAGACAGGTGGACGGGGCTCCGCTGCAACGGGACGGGTGAGGCGCTCCTCTTCTTCAGGCCGAATGCGGTGGACGTCGTCGAGGAGTGCACGGGCTGCATCGCAGGCGTCGTCGTCGGCAGCCGACGGGTCGCCGACAGGAAACGCGTGGAGATCGAGATCGGCAAAGGGCGCCATCGGATCGAGATCGACCTGCCCGCCGATCGCTCCGCGGCCGAACGCCATCGCATCGCCTTCAGGCCGACGAACTGGCACATCTATCCCTCTGCGGTGGGCAGAGTTGCCCCTGCCAGGGCTTTGGTCGATGCCTGAGCGAGCTTGCGCGCCCGACCTGGTCCGCGATTTTCGGATGAGCCCACTTTCTCATGGTGGGGCCCCGTCGGCCGACCTCCCGGAGGTCCGGGCAAGTACCCCTGGCACCAAGGAGCGCTCGTGACGGGCGGTTAGAAACGAAAGATGTCGTCTGCGAGGCAGGAAGGAATTGCGAGCGGGGGCCGGGCCCTGCATGAGCCTCAGGCGGTTGCCCGGCTGCTCGTTTCCACCCGTGTGCTTGCATGGCTGACCACATCGCCCTGGTGCAACGATCCGCCGCTTACCGATCCGGTTGCCAGCTACCTGAGGACGCTGCGGTCGGAAGGCTGGATGATACGGGAGGCCTCGCCGCGCAATTTCGTTATATGGCGTGGCGAGACCCTCTACGGTCGCCGACGGAAACTGCTCGTATTGCCCAATCGCGGGGTGCGGTTGAGGCCGCTCGAACGGAGCGCCGTCGCAGCCGCACTGCTCGCGCCGACGATCCTGCGAGCAGTCGACGGCGCGCCCGGAGAGGGCGGGCGCAAGCACGCGGACCGCTTCGCTTGCCGGCTCGGATTCCCCGCAGGCACGGTCGAACTGCGAGCCCATCTGACCGTCGCGGACCGCAAGATACTCGCTGCGCTCGCCCCGTCCTGGGCTTATCTTCCCGGTCGGCGCTGTTGAGCAGCACTCAACGGCGGTGGATGGCCAGAGCCTTCCGTGATCTATCTTCGCGGAAGGAAGAAGGCAGGAACCGCCGAGAGCCACCGTGACGATAGAACAAATCGGCATCATCGCCCTGCTCATCGCGTTGCTCGGGCTGTTTTCGGTCGACCGGTTCAGGATCGAGCTCGTCGCGCTGGCCGGGCTCGGCGTTGCTACGGCCACGGGTCTGGTGCCCCTCGAGAATGTCTTCTCCGGCTTCTCGAATCCCGCTGTCATCACGGTTGTCGAGATCCTGCTCATCGTCCAGGCGCTTTCGCGCACCCGTATTCTCGATGCAGCTGCCATCCGCATCGGCCGGAGCCTTCACCATGAGCGTGCCATATTGCTGGCTCTCTGCGCGCTCGGCGCCGGCGTTTCCGTCTTCATGAACAATGTCGGCGCTTTTGCGCTGATGTTGCCCATCACGCTCAGCGTCGCCAAGACGGCGGGACTCGACCTGCGTACCCTACTCATGCCGGTCTCGTTCGCGACTCTGTTGGGAGGCCTGTGCTCGATAATCGGCACGCCTGCCAACTACCTGGTCAGCGAGCTGTTCGTCGCTGCTGGCGGGGAGGGCTTCGCCTTCTTCGATTTCGCCTATGTCGGCGTCCCGGTGACCCTGATCGGCATCGCCGTCATCGTTGTCTGGGCACCTCTGAAGCTCGGAGGGGCGGCAAGCGACGACGAACGGAACGACAGGGTTCGATCGGCAGGTTTTCGGCGGATCGTCACCGAATTGCGGCTCGGCTCCGCATACGGCAAGGGGACGACTGTCGGCGAGCTCGAGGACCGTCTCGGCGGAACCGTCCATACCATCATGCGCGACGGCGAGCGGGTGTTTCCTCTCCGAGAGGGCGCGTCTATCGAGCCGAACGACCTGGTCGTCGTCGAGGTCGAGCTGGAAAGGCTCGAGGCCGAGATCGATCAGGGGGCTCTGATCCTGGCACACGGAACGGGCTCGCTTGCCAAGCGCCGCGCCGAGGTTGTCGTGGTTCCCGACAGCACCCTCATCGGGTCTCGCGTGAGTCAGCTCCACGCCCTACTCTCGAGCGACATCGAGGTGGTGGGTGTCTCGACCTCCAATCCCCGTATCGAGGGCGGCCTCGGAGACGTGCAACTCGGTGTCGGCGACATCATCCTTTTGCATGGCACTCCGGAGGCGGTGAAGGAGGCGCTGGACGAAACCGACACCCTCCAGCTCTGGCCCCTGACCCGGCTCGCTCCTGCCAAGGCATCCTACTGGCCGCTAGCGATCTTCATGCTCGGCGTGCTCGCAGCGGCGTTCACGCTCTTGGAGCCACCGGTCGCGTTCGGTGCCGTCGTGCTCGTCCTGGCCATTGCGGGAATGCTGGACCTGAGAGCCGCGTTTCCGGAGATCAACTGGCCGATCATCCTGCTGCTGGCCGCCATTATCCCGGTCGGCGAGGCGATGGCTACGACCGGGGCCGCGGCCGTCCTGGCGGACGTCCTGACCTCATTGGTGCCCGCGACGACGATGTTCGGGCTTGTCGCCGCGATACTCCTGCTCTCGCTTGCGATCACGCCGTTCATCAACAACGCCACTACTGCGGTCGTCCTGACACCGATCGCGCTCGAATTCGCCCGAACGACCGGAAGCCCGCCGCAACCCTTCTTGATCGCGGTCGCGTTGGGCGCGTCGACCGACTTTCTCACTCCGTTCGGGCATCACAACAATACGCTGGCCTTCGGCATTGGCGGCTATCGGTTCAGCGAGTTTCCAAAAGCCGGTTGGCCTTTGACGCTGACGAGCTTCGCATTCGGCACGTTACTGATTTCGTTCATCTGGGCCTGACCGGCATGTGACGAAGACGAACTGCAGACAACCCTCCGCATCTCGCACGCCACCTTTGCAAGATTCTTTCTGGACCGTCGCTCCGACGCCCCTATCCTAACCGTCTTAACCAGAAGACCGCCCGAAGGAGGAGCCGCCTTGGCGATTCGCATCGACCCGGTCACCGGCTTGAAAAGTTTCGACACGCGCGCCGCCAAGGCGAGCGACCGCATCGCCGGCAAGGGCTATTCGACCATAGACGACGAGGCGCTGAAGACCTTGCCGCCGCCGCCGCCGGGGGCGGTTTTCAACGCCGCGGAGCAGGCGAAGTACCGCGAATACAAGGAGGCGCGCCGCGGGGCGGCCGACTACATCGCCATGGAAGGCGAGTTCGCGAAGTACCTGGAAGACGTCTACTCGGCGCCGCCGGTCGAGCGCGAGGCGCTCACCGACGAATGCGAGGTCCTGGTGGTCGGCGCCGGCTTCGCCGGTCTCCTGCTCTGGTACAAGCTGCGCGAGGCGGGGTTCCGCGACGTGCGCTTCTGCGAGAAGGGCGGCGACGTCGGCGGCACCTGGTACTGGAACCGCTATCCCGGCATCGCCTGCGACGTCGAGTCCTACAGCTACCTCCCGTTGCTGGAGGAGATGGGCTACTTCCCGACGATGAAGTTCGCCTCGGGCTTCGAGATTCTCGAATACTGCCAGGCGATGGCCGAGAAGTTCGGCTTCTACGAGCGCTGCCTGTTCCACACCACCGTCAACCGGACCGTGTGGGACGAGGAAGCCGCGCGCTGGACCGTCCACACCGATCGCGGCGACCGGATGCGGGCCCGCTATGTCGTGCTGGCGAACGGGATCCTCACCACGCCGAAACTGGCCCGCATCGACGGCATGGAGACTTTCAAGGGAGAGGCCTTCCACACCTCGCGCTGGAACTACAATGTCGATCTCGAGGGCAAGCGCGTCGGCATCATCGGCACCGGCGCCACTGCGGTGCAGGTGGTCCCCGAGATCGCGAAGATCGTGAAGGAACTCTACGTCTTCCAGCGCACACCGTCCTCAATCGACGTGCGCGACCAGCGCGCGACTAAGCCGGAGGAGATCGAGGCCTGGAAGCAGGAGCCGGGCTGGGCGAAGGCGCGGCGCGAACGGCTGGCGAAGATCTCTTCGGGGCGGACCGCGCTCCAGGGCAACGACGACTATCTCTCGGGCAAGGTCGCCGACTTCAAGGTGCGCAAGAAGCACGATCGCCAGCTCTCGCCGGAGGAGCTGATCCAGAAGCAGCTCAACACCAACTTCCGGATCATGGAGCAGATCCGCGCCCGCGTGGACTCGGTCGTGAAGGATCCGAATACGGCGGCGGCGCTGAAGCCTTATTATCCTTATGGCTGCAAGCGGCCGACCTTCCACGACGAGTTCCTGCCCACGTTCAACCTGCCGCACGTGCACCTGGTCGACACGGCGCCGACAGGCGTCCGCAAGATCAACGAGCGTGGCGTCGTCCACGACGGGCAGGAGTACCCGCTCGACGTGCTGATCTACGCGACCGGGTTCCAGTGGATGGGAACCGCCAGCTTCAACATGATCGTCGGCCGCGGCGGACGCACGCTTCGCGAGAAGTGGCAAACGGACGGGGTGAAGACCTTCCTCGGCCTGCACAGCCAGGGCTTCCCGAACCTGTTCATCATGTCGGGACCGCAGGGCGGTGGCGGTCAGTTCAACTTCACCCGCGGCATCGAGGCGCACACCGACTACGTCGCCTGGATGCTGACGCTGCTGCGCGAGCGCGGCACCCGGACGCTCGACATCAAGCGGGAAGCGGAGGTCGAGTACGCCGAGCACTGCCGCGAGGCCGATATCCGCACCAGCCCGCTGCGCGACTGCCTCTCGTACTATAACGGCGACGGCAACGCGGAGCCGGGCAGCCTCGCTTATTATGGTGGGCCGGAGACATGGCACGAGCTGCGCCGTGCGGCGCAGGCCTCACTGGAGCCCTATGTTTTCGAGGGCGAGGAGATGGAGCAGGCCCGCCTCGCCTGATCGGCGGGCCCTGCGGATCGCCTTATCCGCCGATGGCGAACATGTTGAGCGGCATCAGGTGGCGCTGCGGCACGGGATGTTGCTCACGGCTCCTAGGCGCTTCCATGAAGCATTCGTCGTCGAACCAGGCCCAGTCGTCTGTCCACGTCCAGCACCCGGTCCGGCGATAGACCTCGGCCACCTGCTCGCAATAGTCGGGGTCGACCGGCAGGCGGACGTAGGACACCGGCGTCGCCGGGAAGTAGCGGGCGGCGAGCGGGAATGACCGCTCGGTGCAGTAGTTCGATACCCAGAGCGTGAAGCCGATTTCATCGCGCAGGCTTTCCAGCACCCGGTAGACCTGGACGTGATCCTCGTGCCCGTACTCTCCCCAGGGTGCATGCGTGAAGACGTTCATTCCCGCCAAGAGCTGGTCGGCCAGGCGCGACCGTATCATCGCGTAGTTCCGCCGGTAGTCCGCCGCCACGCTGAAGCTCGGGGCGGGATCGCTGCCGCTGACGGCGGAGATCGCGCGCTTGATCCGGCGCTTGGCGCTCCGCAGGTCGGCGGAAAACGAAAAGGCGAGGCCGACGTCATCCGGTCGCGGGTTCTTCCAGTCGGCGCAGCCGAAGGAGCCGGCTTCGTCGATGTCCAGGCAAGTGATCCGCGGATGGGGATGCTGGTCCAGCGCCGCGCGGCGGCGTGCGCCGAGTTCGGGGTCGCCTCAGAATCGTCGGAACACCAGGATGACGCGCTCTACATCCTTCAGCACCGAGCCGAACCACAGCAGTTCGTCGTCCGGATGCGCGGCGACGATGACCGAGTTGCGCAGGAAGGCGGGTCTCGTCCCGTTCCACCGCATGCTATCGCCGGTGGAGCCGTGCGACGCAGAGGCCGCCGAAAGGCCGCTCCTTCCGTTTGCGAACGACATGGTTGGCATCTGCATCTCTCGCCGGTTTCGAGCGCGTTTGATGGCGAGGTGACGTGAACGGCCCTCGACCCCCGATCGGCTTCACAGTCCCATCCGCGCTTCAGGTCCGACAACTCGACCAATGGACGGTGCTTTCCGACGACGGTCTTACATCGGTGGCTGCGTCGATGGATCCTGTCTCATCCTTGCTTCGCGTGTTGCCGTGGAAACTCGCCGGAAGGTACGCTCGTGCGATCAGCGGCGGCAGAGCGGGTTAGCGGCCGTAGCGAACAACCTGATCTCAGGGGGTAGACGATGGCATACGAAGGCATGATCGCGGAGACGATCGGGATCATCGGCCACAATGGCGATCCTATCTCGGCCTACACCGCCCGGCCGTTAGGTCCGGGACCGTTCCCCGGCATGGTGCTGATCCACCACCTGCCGGGCTGGGACGAGTGGTACCGTGAAACGACGCGCCGCTTCGCCCATCACGGTTATGCCGCGATCAGCCATAACCTCTATCAACGCCTCGGCGAGGGCAGGGCCGACGATGTCGCCGCCAAGGCGCGCGCCGAGGGCGGCGTTCCGGACGCGCAGATGGTCGGTGATACCGAGGGAGCGGTGCAGTGGCTGCGCCGGCAGCCCTGGCTCAACGGCAAGGTCGGCGTGATCGGCACCTGCTCCGGAGGGCGCCATGCGTTCCTCTATGCCTGCAAGACGAAGAGCATCGACGCCGTCGCCGATCTCTGGGGCGGTCGCGTGGTGATGAGCAAGGAAGAGCTGACCGAGAAGCTGCCGGTGGCGCCGATCGAGCTGACGAAGGACCTTTCCTGCCCGCTGCTCGGGCTGTTCGGCAACGAGGACCGGGCACCGAGCCCGGAGCAGGTCGACCAGCACGAAGAAGAGCTGAAGAAGCACGGCAAGGATTACGAGTTCCACCGCTATGACGGCGCGGGCCACGGCTTCTTCTATTACGACCGACCGATGTACCGGGTCGAACAGGCCCTCGACGGCTGGCAGAAGGTCTGGGCCTTCTTCGAAAAGCACCTGTCGAAATAACCATCGGCATGTGCACATCGATCGTCGAGATCGTCGCGGCCGAAGGCGCGGGGAAGGGCGAGGACGGCTGGTTCGACCTCACCCACTCGGTCGTCTCCTACGACCACCCGCACCACGCCCTGCTGGAAGAGGCGATCACCCTCGACTTCGTCAATCGTGGTATGGGCCCTTCTGCCAGGGCGGCGGTCGAGCTCACCCTTGAGGCGGCGAAAGCGCTGCACGCTGCACTCGGCCGCGCGATCGTCGCCGCCGAGGAGGAAGAGAGCGGCCGGCGGATCGCCGGTTAGGCGACGCTTCGCCTACACCGGTTCGGCAACGAACACCGGGATCTTTCGTGACGTCTTGGCCTGGTAGTCGTTGTAGGGCGGGAAGGCTTCGGCGGCGGCCGCCCACAGGCGCTTCCGCTCGTCCTCGTCCTCCACCTCGCGCACACGCATCTTGTACACTTCCGTCTTGTCGCGGATCTCCACATCCGGATTTGCGCGCAGGTTGTAGACCCAGACCGGGTCCTTGGGCCGGCCGCCGTAGGAGCCGACCAGCACATAGCTGTCGCACACCTTAACGCGCATCAGCGGGATCTTGCGGATGCCGCCGGTCTTGTTGCCCTTGTGCGTGACGATGATGCAGGGGAGACCGGTGTCGCGGAGGGTCGTGCCCTGGGTGCCGCCGCTGCTCTCGTACAATTCCACCTGCTCGCGAACCCAGTCGATCGCCGGGGGGATGTAGTTGCTCATGACGTCTCCTCTCGATGTGCCGGGATTCCGGACGAGCGATCGTCGGTCGCTTGACTCTGGCACAGGCACCCCGCAAACGGAACGGTGTCGTCACTGATGCCGCCGCGCTGACGAGCCCGGTCGGTGCCAAACACCCCTCCCGCCGCAAAGGAACGCGCATGGGCATTCTGGACAAGCTGTTCGGTGCTGGTCGAGGTCGGAAAGATCAGGCCCGGGTGCAGCAGGGGCCGGAAATCGTGCCGCTGGCCGATCGCACCCCGATCGCAACGTTCGAGGCGCGGCTCCAGGGTGTATCCGACGTCAATCACGATGGGAGCAGTCGTCAGGCGGCGATCCGACGCTCAGCGGTCGGCGAGGAGACGGTGCTCATGCAGGAGCCGCGACCGCGCGGTCACCCGCCGGTGATCGCCGTGTGGTCGGCAACCTCGGGAGAGCAGCTCGGCACGCTGCCGTCCGACACCTCCGGCTATGTGCTGTTGCAAGCCCGCCGGCACGACTTTCGCTCGTCGATCCAGGAGCTTCCCGAACAGGAGGATGGAGGCGTCGAGGTCGTGCTGCAGATAGAGATGTTCGAGAAGCAGGCATAGCCGTCCCGCTACGGGCCCGCCACGATCGTCGTACCGATTCAGTCGTTGCGTTGGTTGAACGGCAGGTAGCCGGCCTGTTGCCCACGCTCTTCGTCCTCCGGCCCCACCTTTCGGCGTCTGCCGGTGGAGTCGAACGCCGGAGCCCTTTCTCGGCATGCCTCGTCCACCGCCGACCACAACTCCGCCAGCGGCGAACCCGCCGCGGTTTCTGTATCAGGCTCCGGGGCGGCCAGTGCCGCGAGGACGGTATCCAGCGATGCCCGCGCGCTGCGTCGGAACAGCTCCCGCTGGGCATCGTCGAGCTCTTCCCAGGCGGCGTCCGTTCCCGGACCCGCTGCAGACAACACTTCATGGCTGGCGCGGGCCATTTGCTCCAGCAAGTCGCGCATGAGCTCTCCCATTCCAGGTCTACAGGAAAGAGACCGCGGTTGCGCGACTCCTTCCAGGTTACTGGATGCGGAACGAAGGAACGGCAGGCGGGTTGCGGCCGTGCCGCATTCTGTCGACATTTCTCATCGTGCGGACCCCGTGTTCGAATGGCTTCATGAGAACGGCCGGGCCCTCGATTCCGGCGCCGATATCGGCAGGCTGCTGGTTGGGTGGCGTACCTGCAGCTCTTCCTGGTCAACTTCAGGCCGCGGAGACGATCGTACTTCCGGTAGAGCCCGATGGCTTGCGCGCCTCCGGTGGAATGAGAAACGATGCCGGGCCGCGTTTCCTTGCGACTCAAGGAAGCGCGGCGGTCATGGGCCGGCTGGTGGAGCGAGATGAGGAACAGCAGGACATGGGTGCTGCGAGCGGCCATCGCAGCGGCGGTGGTTCTGACAGGGTTCGTGCTGTGGAGCCTGCTCCAGCCGGATCCCCTGCCGGAGGGGTTTGCCAGCGGCAACGGTCGGATCGAAGCGGTCGAAATCGATATTGCCACCAAGACCCCCGGCCGCGTGACTGAGATCCGGGCGCGAGAAGGCGACTTCGTAACGGCTGGCCAAGTGGTGGCGCGGATGGACACGTCGGTGCTGGAGGCGCAGCTCCGCGAGGCGGAGGCGCAGTTGCAGCGTGCTCTGATCGGGGTGGAGACCGCCAACAGCCAGGTGCGGCAGCGCGAAGCGGAGAAGGCGGCGGCCGAGGCGGTCGTCGTTCAACGACGGGCGGAGCGGGAAGCGGCGCGTCGGCGGCTGACGCGTACCGAGGAACTGGCGACCCGAGGCACCGCATCGGTTCAGACCCTCGACGACGATCGTGCGCGGTTCGAGGGCGCTCGCGCCGCCGAAAGCGCTGCGGAAGCCCAGGTAGCGGCCGCGGAGGCGGCGATCGGCCTCGCCCGATCGCAGGTCGTGGGGGCGAAGGCGGAAGTCGAGGCAGTGCGGGCGACGATCCAGCGCGTCCAGGCCGACATCGCCGATAGCGAGCTACGGGCGCCACGGGACGGGCGCATTCAGTACCGCGTCGCCCAGCTCGGCGAGGTGCTCCCAGCCGGCGGCGCCGTCCTCAACATGGTCGACCTCAGTGACGTCTACATGACCTTCTTCCTGCCCACCGAAGCCGCAGGCCGGGTCGCGCTCGGGGCCGAAGTGCGTCTCGTCCTCGATGCGGCGCCGCAATATGTGATCCCGGCCGAGGCTTCGTTCGTTGCCGACGTCGCGCAGTTCACGCCGAAGACGGTCCAGACGCAGGAGGAGCGTCTGAAGCTGATGTTCCGGGTGCGCGCGAGCATCTCGCCCGAGCTCCTGCAAGAGCACATCAGGCAGGTGAAGACAGGGCTCCCCGGGATGGCTTACGTGCGGCTGAACCCCGAGGCGGAGTGGCCTGACGAGCTTCAGATACGGCTTCCCTCGTGACTGTGGGTGGGGCGGTTTCTCCGGACGCGGCCCCGGTAGCGCGCGTCCGCGAGGTTACGCTGCGCTACGGGAAGACCCTGGCGCTCGCCGAAGTGAGCCTCGACGTGCCCGCCGGGTGCATGGCGGGCCTGATCGGTCCCGACGGGGTCGGCAAGTCGAGCCTGCTTTCGTTGCTGGCGGGTGCGCGCGCAGTGCAGGAAGGCCGTGTCGAAGTGCTCGGTGGCGACATTTCCGACGCGCGGCACCGCCGCATCGCGGGCCCCCGGATCGCCTATATGCCGCAGGGCCTCGGCCGAAACCTTTATTCGACGCTGTCCGTCTTCGAGAACATCGACTTCTTCGGCCGCCTGTTCGGGCAAGCCAGCGCGGAACGCGAGCGGCGGATCGCCGATCTGGTCGAGAGCACCGGGCTCGCGCCCTTCGTCGATCGACCCGCCGGCAAGCTGTCGGGCGGCATGAAGCAGAAGCTCGGGCTCTGCTGCTCGCTCATCCACGATCCCGATCTGCTCATCCTCGACGAGCCGACCACCGGGGTGGATCCGCTGTCGCGCCGGCAGTTCTGGGACCTGATCGCCCGTATCCGCGAGCAGCGGCCCGGGATGAGCGTTCTCGTGGCGACCGCGTACATGGAGGAGGCGGCGCGCTTCGACTGGCTCGTCGCCATGGACGGGGGGCGTGTGCTCGCGACGGGCTCGCCTCGGGATCTGACCGAAGGCGCCGGCGTCGACACGCTGGAAGCGGCATTCATTTCGCTTCTGCCGGAAGAGAAGCGCCGCGAGCATCGAGAGGTGGAAATTCCGCCCCGGGCCTCGGGAGGCGGCCAGATCGCGATCGAGGCGAGAGACCTGACCAAGCGGTTCGGTGATTTCGTCGCGGTCGATCATGTGACCTTCCGTATCGAACGGGGCGAGATTTTCGGCTTCCTCGGATCGAACGGCTGCGGCAAGACCACGACGATGAAAATGCTGACGGGCCTTCTGCCGGCCAGCGAGGGCGAGGCCTGGCTCTTCGGTCAGGCGATCGATCCGCACGACCTCGAGACGCGTCGGCGGGTCGGCTACATGACGCAAGCCTTCTCCCTCTACACCGAGCTGACCGTGCGCCAGAACCTTGAGCTTCATGCCCG
>JAJUGE010000077.1 GCA_029268305.1 Alphaproteobacteria bacterium | reverse complement strand
CGGCCTCATCAACCACGTCGTGCCGGCCGACCAGCTCGACGAAAAGGTCTACGGCCTCGCCAACCGTCTCGCCGCGGGCGCAATGAAGTCGATCCGCTGGACGAAGCAGACCATCAATATTCCGCTACGCCAGCTCGCACACTCGATGATGGACCTTAGCCTCAGCCTCGAGACGCAGTCGAACCTCACCAAGGATCACCAGGAGGCCGTTACCGCCTTCACCAACAAGGCCAGGCCCGCCTTCACCGGTCGATAAGCCTGCAGCTCTCCCGGTTGGCCCAAACCGGGAGAGCGCAGCCTCGCTGTGCGTCAGACGTGAACCTTATGTCTACATCGACCCTCGACGCGTGCCGACGGTGATACTGGAAGATCGGCAGTGGAAACCCGTGCGGGCGGAGCCTCTGCCCGCGTCTTGGTCGCTCGCCCCTCACTCGTAGCTGACGAGCCGTCTGCCGTTGAAGGCCCGCCAGGCGGGTACCGGCCGCTCCGGGTCGTGCAGATCGCCCTTTTCCAGGCGCGCGGCGATCTCGGCCAGAACCATCTTGGTGATCGGCCGGATCTTCAGAGCTGCGGCCTCCTCGAGGGAGAACCAGCGGAGTTCCTCGAGCTCACCGTTCCCGCGTTCGCGGCCCTGCAGGAGCTCCGCATCGACGACGAAGAATCGCGCGTTGAAGCGGCGGGGGCGACCGGTGGGCGTGACGGCGCGGGCGACGTAGGTGAGGCCACCCAGCACCGGGACCATTCCCGTCTCGAAGAAGTGCTCCCAGCCCTTAGGCACCTTGGTGATCTCACCGGCCTCGCGCGGACGGCCGAGGATCAGCCCGGTTTCCTCGAAGGTCTCCCTGACCGCCGCCAGCGCGATCGCCTTCGCACGCCGCGGGGTCGCGCTCGCTGACAGGCGTTCCAGAACGTCGGCACGAAGCGGCTCCGCCGGCTCGACATATCCGTCGGCCCGGTCGACGCGGCCACCGGGAAAGACATAGTTGTGGGGAACGAAGACATGTTTCGCGCTGCGCTCGCCCATCAGCACTTCGGCGCGCCCAGACTTGTGCCGGACGATGATCAGGGTAGCGGCATCCCGGGGACGCAGGGGCGCTTCGGCCATGATCGGGCTCTCTTCTTGCTTATTGATCGACGAGGGTGGCCGAGCGGGGAAATGGGGTGTCCAACCGGATTCGAACCGGCGACCTCCTGGACCACAACCAGGCGCTCTAACCAGCTGAGCTATGGACACCACGGTGCTCGAAGGTCGCCTCTCTAGTCTCCCGGCGGCGTCGCGTCAAGAGACCTTCACCGACAAGTCTCCGTCGTTTGCAGGGCAGAGAGCAGTATAGCATAGTGCGCCGCCCTGCCCCACGTCGCGGGCGCCCACAGCAGAGGAGCGCGCAATGCTGCGACTTGCCGAGAACATGTCCCGCCTTGGCACCGAGACCGCATTCGAGGTTCTGGCGCGTGCAGCGGCACTCGCCGCCGAGGGACGCGACATCGTCAATCTCGGCATCGGCCAGCCGGACTTCAAGACACCGCCGCACGTGGTCGAGGCCGCCTGCCAGGCGCTCCGCGACGGACACCACGGCTACACGCCCGCGAACGGCATCCTGCCGCTGCGGGAGGCGGTCGCGGAGGACATTCTCGCCCGACGGGGTGTCGAGGTGCATCCCGATAGCGTTCTGATCGTTCCGGGCGGCAAGGTCACGATGTTCTTCGCCATCCTGATGTTCGGAGAGGCGGGGGCCGAGATCATGTACCCGAACCCCGGCTTCCCGATCTACGAATCGGTCATCCGCTATTCCGGAGCGAAACCGGTGCCGATCGTCCTCCGGGAGGAGAACGGTTTCGCCTTCAGCGCCGACGAAGTACTGGAACAGGTCACGCCCGCGACGCGGCTGATCATCCTCAACAGCCCGGCCAACCCTACCGGCGGCGTCGTTCCGCGGGAGGAGATCGACAAGCTGGTCGCCGGGCTGGAGAGATATCCGCAAGCCGCCATCATGAGCGACGAGATCTATGCCCGCATCATCTACGACGGCCGCGAGCACGTCTCGCTGCTGAACTATGAATCCATCCGCGATCGGGTGATCCTGCTCGACGGCTGGAGCAAGACCTATGCTATGACCGGCTGGCGACTGGGGTTCAGCGTCTGGCCAGGCGCGCTGGCGCGGGACGCGGAGAGGCTCGCGGTGAACTGCCACTCCTGTGTCAATGCCGCCACACAGTATGCGGGCATCGCCGCCCTCCAAGGCCCTCAGGATGCGGTCGACGAGATGGTCCGCGCGTTCGATCAACGTCGCCGGGTTATCGTGGATGCGCTGAATGCGCTCCCAGGCTTCCGCTGTCAGGAACCGGGTGGCGCCTTCTATGCCTTCCCGAATATCACCGGCACCGGCATGACCGCGCGTGAGCTGCAGCGCCGCATGCTTGAGGAGGCTGGCGTCGCGACCGTGGCAGGAACCAGCTTCGGCGATCGGGGCGAGGGCTTCATTCGCTTCTCGTATGCGGCGAGCACGGAAGACATACGAAAAGCGGCGGACCGCATCGGAAACATGCTGTAGAATGAGGCGGTGAATTGCTCGTTATTTAGGCATTCGCCCATGTATTGAACAATCGCGGGTGGCAACACCGCTCTCGCGATTGCCGGAGCCGCCGTTAGAGCGGCTTTCCCTGACTGGAGGCCCTTGGCACGCATCCTGCTATCCGGACATGGCGGGCCAAGGCGCGAACCCGACAACCTCGTGTGGGATGCCATGAAGAAGATCGAAGCCATCATCAAGCCTTTCAAACTCGACGACGTGAAGGACGCTCTCCACGAGATCGGCATCAAGGGCATCACCGTAATCGAGGCGAAAGGCTTCGGGCGGCAGAAGGGCCACACCGAGCTTTATCGCGGCGCCGAATACGTCGTCGACTTCCTACCTAAGGTAAAAGTGGAAGTCGTGATGGAAGACGGAATGGTCGAGCGGGCGATCGAGGCGATAAAGCAGGCGGCCCACACCGGCCGTATCGGCGACGGCAAGATCTTCGTCTCCACCATCGAGGAAGCGATTCGGATCCGGACGGGAGAAACCGGAGGCGACGCGATCTAGCGCCCGCAACGAATTAGCGTACTGCGACCCAAGAGGAGCGATCGTAATGTCACTGCAGTGCAAGACGCCCCAGGACG
Source organism: Alphaproteobacteria bacterium (assembly GCA_029268305.1). GTDB lineage: Bacteria > Pseudomonadota > Alphaproteobacteria > JAJUGE01 > JAJUGE01 > JAJUGE01. The sequence continues at coordinate 14,463 of JAJUGE010000077.1, read as the reverse complement.
TCCTGAAGGCGATCAAGGACAACGACGTAAAGCATATCGACTTCAGGTTCACCGATCCGCGCGGCAAGTGGCAGCACACCACGCAGTATGTCGACACGGTCGACGAAGACATGTTTGCCGACGGCATCATGTTCGACGGCTCCTCGATCGCCGGCTGGAAGGTCATCAACGAGTCGGACATGGTCCTGAACCCCGACTGCGAGACGGCGGTCATGGACCCCTTCTCGGCAGAGCCGACCATGATCGTCGTCTGCGACGTGCTCGAACCCTCGACCGGGCAGCCCTACAGCCGCGACCCGCGCTCGACCGCGAAGAAGGCCGAGGCTTACGTCAAGGCAAGCGGCATCGGCGACACGGTCTATTTCGGCCCCGAAGCCGAGTTCTTCGTGTTCGATGACGTGCGCTTCTCGGTCGAGATGAACCGGAGCTTCTTCGAGTTCGACTCTGCCGAAGGCCCGTACGTCTCGGGCAAGATGTTCGAGGCGGGGAACATCGGCCACCGCCCGAGCATCAAGGGCGGGTACTTCCCGGTGCCGCCGGTGGATTCCGCGCACGACATGCGCTCCGAGATGGTCTCGGTCATGGCGCAGATGGGCGTCTCGATGGAGAAGCACCACCACGAGGTGGCGCCGAGCCAGCACGAGCTGGGCATCAAGTTCAACACGCTGCTGCGCAGCGCCGACGACATGCAGATCTACAAGTACGTCGTGCAGATGGTGGCGCACAGCTACGGCAAGACCGCGACCTTCATGCCGAAGCCGGTTGCCGGCGACAACGGCTCGGGCATGCACTGCCACCAGTCGATCTGGCGCGACGGCTCTCCGCTGTTCGCAGGCAACGGCTATGCCGACCTGTCGGAGACCGCGCTCTACTACATCGGCGGGATCATCAAGCACGCCCGCGCGATCAACGCTTTCTCCAACCCCAGCACCAACAGCTACAAGCGCCTGATCCCCGGGTTCGAGGCACCGGTGCTGCTGGCCTACTCGAGCCGCAACCGCTCGGCCTCCTGCCGGATCCCCTATGTCGCGAGCCCCAAAGGCAAGCGTGTCGAGGTCCGCTTCCCCGACCCGAGCGCCAACCCCTATCTCGCCTTCGCGGCGATGCTGATGGCTGGTCTCGACGGCATCGAGAACCGGATCCATCCGGGGGATCCGATGGACAAGAACCTCTACGACCTGCCACCGGAGGAGCTCCAGGACGTGCCTACCGTCTGCGGCTCTCTCCGCCAGGCACTGGAATCCCTCGATGCCGACCGGGAGTTCCTGAAGCGGGGCGACGTGTTCACCGATGACCTGATCGACGGCTATCTCGCCCTGAAGTGGGAGGAGGTTTTCAACTTCGAGCACGCTCCGCACCCGATCGAGTACAAGATGTACTACAGCGTCTGATCTACCGCAGGCGGCGCCGTCCGCCTGCACTCCATCCCCCGACGAGCCTTGTCCCCTGCGGCCCCGCCGCAGGGGCTTTTTTCGTTCGCGGCACACGCCGGCAGTGAAACGCAATCTGCCTTTCCGCTAAAATGCGCGGGAACTTACGAGATCGATCAGCCGTCTATTTGAGAAAGTCGTCCGCTGGGAGGGCCTCCGCTGTCCACACCCCCGCGAGAGCAGGAGTGTCACGGTCCGGGTGCGATCGCCGCGCATGGCCCGCGGCGTGTTTTCTCGTTGTTCGATACGATCGCCGTGATCGTGGGACTGGTCATCGGTGCCGGCATCTTTCAGCTGCCGAGCCTGGTCGCGGCACAGTTCTACAGCGCATTGCCGATCGTGACGGTCTGGTTCCTCGGGGGCATCTGCTCGGCTATCGGCGCGCTGTGCTTCGCCGAGCTCGCGACCACCTATCCCAGTGCCGGTGGCGAGTACCATTTTCTCAGCCGCGCCTTCGGCCGAAACTGCGGCTTCATGTTCGCGTGGGCGCGCATGAGCGTCATTCAGACAGGCAGTATCGCCCTCCTCGCGTACATACTAGGCGACTATGCGAGCGAGCTCTGGCCGCTCGGCCGTCACGACACGGCATTCTATGCGGCGAGCGCAATCGTTGCGCTGACAGCGCTGAACATAGCGGGTGTGCGGCAGACGAAATCGCTCCAGAACATGCTGTTCGCCGCGACGTTGTTGGGTCTCTTGTGCATCATAGCGACGGGTGCCTTCATCCTTCCCGCCGAGGTCCCTGCCCTCCCCGTCGATGCCTTCCCGGAGACAGACGGGCTCGCAGCAGCGCTCGGGCTCGCGATGGTCTTCGTTCTTCTCACCTATGGCGGCTGGAACGAGGCAGCGTACATTTCGGCCGAGGTGCAGGATGGACCGCGGAACATCGTCCGCGCGCTCATGATCGGGATCGCAGTCATCACGCTCTTCTACGTGGCCGTCAACCTCGTGTACGTCAGGGTACTCGGGCCAAGCGGGATGGCGGAATCGAGCGCGATCGCCCGAGATGTCATGGCGGCAGCGGTCGGGCCCGTCGGTGCGACATTCATTTCGGTTCTGGTCTGCCTCGTGGTGCTCGCCTCCCTCAACGTGACGATCCTCACCGGCGCCCGAACCAACTTTGCTCTGGGCCGCGACTTCGCCTTGTTTGGGTTTCTCTCCGGGTGGAGCGAGAAGGGCAGCACGCCCGTGCCCGCCCTGCTCTTCCAAGGCCTGATCGCCCTGGCGCTGGTCACGTTCGGCGCGATGCAACGAGACGGCTTGGAGGCGATGGTGGAATATCTTTCGCCGGTGTTCTGGCTGTTTTTCCTTCTCACCGGGCTCTCGCTGTTCGTGCTGCGTGGACGCGACCCTGATCGTGCGCGGCCCTACAGAGTGCCGCTGTATCCTCTGATTCCGGCGCTGTTCTGCCTTCAGTGCGCTTACCTGCTCTATTCGAGCCTCAAGTACACCGGCACCGGCGCGCTTGTGGGGGTCGGTGTGCTGCTCCTCGGCCTGCCCCTCCTCCTTGCGGCGCGACGCGCGGCTCCGGGGCCGGCCTTCGGTTCCGATTAGCTTCCCTCCAACGCCAGAAGGAAAAGCGAGAACTATGATCGAGCCTTCCCGCTTTGTATCGGCCGCCGCCAAGGGCCTCTTCGTGGCTGCTTTGCTGACACTATCGGTTACGTTCGGCCGGTCAGCTGATGCCCGGGACGTCCCCTACGTGCCGACACCGCCTGAAGCGGTGAAGAAGATGCTCGAGATGGCGGATGTTCAGCCCGACGACCTGCTTTACGACCTGGGCTCGGGTGACGGCCGGATCGTCATCGCCGCCGTCCGCGATTTCGGCGTGAAGCGCGCTATCGGTATCGACATCGACCCGCAACGCATCCGCGAAAGTTGGCAGAATGCGGAGAACGCAGGGGTCGCCGATCAGGTGGACTTCCGACAAGGCAACATCTTCGAGGAGGATTTCAGCGATGCCGACGTCATCACGATGTACCTCCTCTCCAGGGTGAACCGCGAATTGCGGCCCCGCCTCCTCAACGAGCTTCGCCCCGGCACGCGTCTGGTTTCGCATCAGTTCACCATGGGCGACTGGGAACCCGATGCGGAAGCCACAGCGGCGAACCGCTCGCTCTATCTGTGGGTGGTACCCGCCAAGGTCGCCGGTGAATGGCGGGCCGAGGGAGGTGCCGACGAGATACGCCTGTCGCTGCGGCAGGATTATCAAATGGTATCCGGGGACATGAGCGCATTCGGCCAGAGCACCCCTATCCAATCAGGTCGTCTCGAGGGCGAGAACCTGGTTCTGAGTGCAACGACCGTCCGAGAGGGCACGCCGGTCGAGGTACGCCTCGAAGGTCTCGTGACGGAGGAGGACAAGATAAAAGGACAGCTGCTGCTCGGAGACTCTGCCACCGACGTCGTCCTCGCGCGCGCACGGCAGGACTGAGCGGGGTTCCGCCGCTATGCATCGAGTTCGGGATAGTGGCGGAAGATGCCGTCGTCGTTGAAGGGAATCCGTCGCTCGCTCTCGAGGTAGCCCCGAATATTCGGCCTCTCCCCTACCGCCGCATGAAGAGCGGCGACGTGGGGGCTATCCTGTAGGGCCCACTCCATCGTCCTCGGCAGCGCATAATTCAGCCCCTCGACGACCTGAAACAGCGAAAGGTCCGCATAGGTCGTGCGCCGCCCGACCAGATGCTTGTCGCCGCCCGGGTTGAGCTCCAGCACGCGCTCGAACCAGGAGAGGAACTTGGGGATGCGCGTCTCGCGGAAATCGACCGCGCGTCTGGCCGCCTCCGCCTTCTGCTCATGGTAGTAGAGGCTGGAGGCGATTGGGTGATGCAGGTCGTGCGCCTCGTCGACGAAATCCGCGATCGTGAGCTGGAGCTGATGCGTCCATAGTCGCGCGCCCTCGTTGCGAGGCGCGAGCCCGATCCGACCGCCGAGATAGTGCAGGATCGCCGCCGTCTGGCCGACGACGACCTCCCCGTCCCTCAGGAAGGGCGGCGCGAACGGCGGCGTCACCGTGCCCTCGCCTTCCATCAGCCGCGACATCTCGCCCAGGCCGCGCTCTCGCGCGACGTCGACGTAATCCGCGCCCGCCTCCTCCAGCGCCAGCCGGACGAATTCGCCGCGCCCCTGGATCGATGGCCAGTAGAAAAGCTCGTAGGGCATCGCTCACCTCCCGCTGCTGATGGAGCAACGGGTATCGAGCGCCTCGGTTCGGAAGAATGCGCCGTCCGGCTAGCCCAGCTTCTTCCGCAGAACCTCGTTGACGAGCTTCGGATTGGCCTTGCCGCCCGTCGCCTTCATCACCTGACCGACGAAGAAGCCGAACAGCTTGTCCTTGCCCGAACGGTACTCCTCGACCTTGGCCGACTCCCGCGCCAACACCTCGTCGATCGCGGTTTCGATCGCACCGGTGTCGGTGATCTGCCGAAGGCCCTTCTCCTCGACGATGTCGCCAGCGGACTTGCCGGTCTCCCACATCGCTTCGAACACTTCCTTGGCGATCCGCCCGGAGATGGTGTTGTCGGCAATCAGGTCGAGCAGCCCGCCGAGCTTTTCGGCCGTGATCGGCGACTCGGTGATGGCCAGGCCCGACTTGTTCAGAAGGCCGAACAGATCGCCGATCACCCAGTTCGAGGCGAGCCGGCCGTCACGCCCGCGTGCGACCACCTCGAAGAAATCGGCGGTCTCGCGATCAGCGACCAGCACGCCCGCGTCGTATACCGGGACGCCATAATCCTCGACGAACCGGCGCTTCTTCTCGTCCGGAAGCTCCGGCAGCGTCGCCTTGATCTCGTCGACCCAGGATTGATCCAGCTCCAGCGGCAGGAGATCGGGATCCGGGAAATAGCGATAGTCGTGCGCCTCCTCCTTGCTCCGCATCGAGCGGGTTTCGCCGCGGGATGCGTCGAACAGGCGCGTCTCCTGATCGATCGTGCCGCCGTCCTCGAGGATCTCGATCTGCCGGCGCGCCTCGTACTCGATCGCCTGGCGGATGAACCGGATCGAGTTCACGTTCTTGATCTCGCAGCGCGTGCCGAACGGCTCCCCGGGCCGACGCACCGAGAGGTTCACGTCGCAGCGCAGCGAACCCTGATCCATATTGCCGTCGCAGGTGCCGAGATAACGGAGGATCGAGCGCAGCTTGGTGACGTAGGCCGTCGCCTCCTCCGGTCCCCGCAGGTCCGGCTCGGAGACGATCTCCATGAGAGCGACGCCCGAGCGGTTCAGATCGACGTAGCTTTTGGTCGGATGCTGGTCGTGCAGGCTCTTGCCCGCGTCCTGCTCCATGTGCAGGCGCGTGATGCCGATCTCCTTGACCGCGCCGTCCGGCAGATCGATCAGGAGCTTCCCCTTTCCCACGATCGGCCTCGAATATTGCGAGATCTGGTATCCCTGCGGCAGGTCCGGATAGAAATAATTCTTCCGGTCGAACACCGAAACGAGATTGATCTCCGCTTTCAGGCCGAGCCCCGTCCGCACCGCCTGCTCGACGCAATAGCCGTTGATGACCGGCAACATGCCGGGCATCGCCGCATCGACGAGGCTGACCTGGCTGTTCGGCTCCGCACCGAAAGCAGTCGAGGCTCCCGAGAACAGCTTCGCGTTCGAGACGATCTGGGCGTGCACCTCGAGCCCGATCACCATCTCCCACTCACCGGTGCGCCCCTGGAGCGTCGCCATCAGACGGATCCTCCCAGCATCGTCGGCAGCGCGGTAAACTCGGCCGCTTCTTCCAGCACCCGAGCCGCCCGAAGCACGCCTTCCTCGTCGAAGGCCCGGCCGATGAGCTGGAGGCCGAGCGGCAGACCTTCGCCCGACAGGCCGGCTGGAACGGAAATCGCCGGAAGACCGGCAAGGCTCGCCGGAACCGTGAAGACGTCGTTCAGATACATGGCGATCGGATCATCCATTTTCTCACCGATCGGAAAGGCCGCCGTAGGCGCAGTCGGCGTCAGGATGGCGTCAACCTTCTCGTACGCCCGGGCGAAATCCTGCGCGATCCTTGCCCGCACCTTCTGCGCCTTCAGATAGTAGGCGTCGTAATAGCCGGCGGAGAGGACATAGGTGCCGATCAGCACCCGGCGCCGCACCTCGGCACCAAAGCCCTCGCCACGGGTGTTTTCGTACATCTCCTGAACCGAGTTCCCCTCGACCCGGAGCCCATAGCGCACACCGTCGTAGCGGGCGAGGTTCGAGGAGGCCTCGGCCGGCGCGATGATATAGTAAGTGGGGAGCGCGTATCTCGTGTGCGGAAGGCTGACCTCCACGATCTCCGCACCCGCAGCCCTGAGCCAGTTCACCCCTTGCTGCCAGAGCGCCTCGAGCTCGGAGGACATGCCGTCGACCCGATACTCCTTCGGGATGCCGATGCGCATGCCCCGGACCCCGCTCTCGATTACGGCCTCGAAGTCGGGAACCTCCCGCGGTGCGGAGGTCGAATCCTTCGGGTCGTGACCGGCCATGTGGCGGAGCATGATCGCCGCATCCCGCACGGTTCGCGTCATCGGCCCCGCCTGATCGAGCGACGAGGCGAAAGCGATGATCCCCCAGCGTGAGCAGCGGCCGTAGGTCGGCTTCAGCCCGACGATACCGCAGAACGCGGCCGGCTGACGGATCGAGCCACCGGTGTCGGTACCGATCGCGGCAAGTGCGCAGCGCCCCGCGACCGCCGCGGCCGAGCCACCGGACGAGCCGCCCGGCACACGCCTGCGGTTGTCGCCTCTCGCTCGCCACGGGTTCTCGACCTCGCCGTAGTAGCTCGTGACGTTTGCCGAGCCCATCGCGAACTCGTCGAGATTCGTCTTGCCGAGCAACACCGTTCCGGCGTCGCGCAACTTTGCCGACACCGTCGATTCATACGGCGGGACGAAGCCGTCGAGGATGTGCGATGCGGCCGTCGAGAGGATCCCGTCGGTGCAGAACAGGTCCTTCACCGCGATCGGCAACCCGTCGAGAGTCAACGGCTCGCCTCGCGCCCGGCGTTCATCCGCGGCCCCTGCGTCGGCGAGCGCCCGCTCCGGGGTCTCGGTGATGAACATGTTGAGGCTGCGCGCCTGCTCGATTGCCGAGAGATGCGCCTCGGTGATCTCGCGCGCCGAGAAATCCCCGCGTCCCAGACCGTCGCGTGCCTCGGCCAGGGTAAGACGTGTCAGTTCCGACAAGACCGCCGCTCCTACTCGACCACTTTGGCGACGGTGAAGAAGCCTGCTTCCGCTCCCGGCGCGTTGCTCAGGATCCTCTCCGGGTAGCCGCCGTCCGTTACCTCGTCCTTGCGCCATGGCAGAGAAACACCGCCCACGCCCGTCATCGGCTCGACATCCGCGGTGTCCACCTCGCCAAGTTGCTCGACCCAGCCCAAGATCTGGCCGAGCTCGCCCGCGAGATGCTCGAGCTCTTCCTCGGGAACCTTGATGCGCGCGAGAGTAGCGATTCTCGCGACGGTGGCCTTGTCCATCGACATGATGTAACTGTCCCGTGAACGGGCGCTGCGGCCCGGGAAAACTGGCGGAAAAGCGCCTTTTCGAGAGGGCGGGAAGCTATCACCCGGTATGCCGATCTGCAACCCTGCCGACCTCGTGCGAAGCCTCGCACCCGCCACTCGCCTCATGGGGCTCGACATCGGTACCAAGACAATCGGTCTCGCAATATCCGACGTGTCGCTGACGATTGCGTCACCGATCCGCACGCTGAAGCGAGCCCGACGCTTTCATGAGAACGCGGCCGCGCTCGACACCGTGATCGAGGAGCGAAATGTCGGCGGCCTCGTGCTGGGATTGCCCGTGAACATGGACGGCACCGAAGGGCCGCGCTGCCAATCGGTCCGGCAGTTCGCCGAAAACTTGCTGCAGCATCGGGACATGCCGCTCGCATTCTGGGACGAGCGCTGGTCCACAGTGGCGGTCACGCGCACGCTTCTGGAGGCGGATGTCTCGCGCCGGCGCAGGGGCGAGCTCGTCGACAAGATGGCGGCAGCCTACATCCTCCAGGGATTCCTCGATCATCTGGCGTCGGTTTCGGCCCGCTGACTCAGCAGGTCGACGAAGCGACCGAGCGGCGCGCTATCGAACGCGAGCGCCGGCGCGATGGTGTAATGGCCTCGCCGGCAGAGGAAGAGATTGGCATCGGGAACGCGCCAGCGCCGCATTTGATCGAGGGCGGGGCCGGGCGGTGTCAGCTCGTCGGCCTCTCCGAGCACGGCGACGATGCGGCCCGGGTCCACTGCCGGCGTGCCCGTAGGAGCGACAAGCGGTCTCCACCGTTCGAACCGGGCGAGATCCCAGCCTGATCGGATGAGGGCGGCATCGAAGCCGATGCGCCGCATCAACGACCCCTCGAGCGCGACGCGCGGCGGGTCCGCCCCATGCGCGATAAGGAGAGCCGCATCGGGTCGCGCCTCCACCGGCCACTGTGTCGCGACTTCTGCAATCAGGCCCGCCACCATCGAGCCGAGACTGTAGCCGCCGACACCGACGGCTCGCGATCGTGCCCTGGCCCAGCTTACCAATACTGCCGTTTCGAGAGCGGCGGTGTGGAAGTAATCCAGAAAACCGAGCGGCGCCCGAGCCAGAACCCTTTCCCCGCCGAAGGATCCGAGAGGGCGCCGCCGGCCGTGCCACAGACCTTCCAGCGTGATTACCCGCACTCCCCGTTCGACGAGGTGGACGATCGCGTTGCCGGGATCGGGCGTGAACTCCGGCTCGACCCCGATGCCGTGCAGAAATATCAAAGTCGGCGGCCGCTCCGCCGAGAGCGGCTCGAACACGTGCGCCCAGACGACACCGCCGACCGGTTGTACCGGCGACGAGAACCTCAGCCAGAACTCCGTTCCCCGTGCGGTGCGAAAGCTGAGGGACTGATGGACTTCGGGCACCTGTTCGGGCAGGCAGAACGCGCGCGCAGGTGACGCAAGACGGCCCTGGTGTGCGGCTTCGACCTCCGCATGGCCAGAGATATCCCAGCGCACGGCCGGCAAACGGTTCAGCGCTCTCAGCGATACAAGATGGGCTCGGCCTGCCATGAAGGCCATGGCGGCACGATCGCGCCGGCGTGCCGTCGCCTGCAGATCCACATCGATCTCGCCGAAGAAGGCGCCTTCCCATTCGCGTTCAGATTGGTGGTAGCCATGAGCAAGCATGGCGATGCGGCACAACGACCGCTCGAGAAATGGCGGCCTGCGCCGGAAAGGAAGCAGTTGCCGGAAACGATCCACCGACGTGCCGGCCTCCAGCGCCGCCGCCCAGGCGCATGACAAGGGAAAGTAGAAGTCGCCGAGCAGACGATCTGCGCGCCGATCGAGCCATGGCCGGTAGAGAGCCGGCCCCAGTCGGTTCATTCCCGGCAGGCTAAGCATCGGCTGCCAATCGTCGACGGTGTTCGCGGAAGACGATGTAGAGCCCGCTGCAGATGATGATCACAGCCCCGATCAGCGTGTTCGCTCCGGGAAGCTCGGCAAACACGATGTAGCCGAGCAGAGTTGCCCAAAGTAGCGTCGAGTACTGAAACGGCGCGAGGAGCGAGGCCGGCGCGACCGTCAACGCCTGCACCAGCAGAAAATGCCCGCCCCCGCCAAGTGCCCCCATCCAGATCAACATGCCCCATTGGAACGCGGATGGGTCCGTCCATACCAGGGGGACGAGCGCGCTCGTAACGATCATTCCGCCGAGGCCACTGTAGAACATGGACGTCATGGTGCCGTCGGTGCGGCTGACGATTCGCGTTGCGATTTGATAGCCGGCATAGATGAGCGCCGTCAGCAAAGGAAGAAATTGCGCCCAATGCAGGTCCGCCTCCGCCGGCGCGACGATTATCGCGACCCCGAACAATCCGGCGACCACTGCGCTCCAGCGATGAAGGCCTACCTTCTCTTTCAGGAACGGAACCGACAGCGCGGTGACGAGCAGCGGCGTCGCGAAAGCGATCACGACCGCCTGCGCAAGCGGCAGGAAGGCGAGGCTCAGCCAGAAGGTGAAGGTCGCTCCCAGAAGCAGCAGCGCCCTCGCCGTTTGGAGGGCGGGTCTTGCGGTCCGAATTACACGCTTCGGCTCGGAACGGACCAGGATCGCGATCGTGAAGATCAGAAAGTGGAACAAATACCGGCCCCAGACGATCTGGAGCACGTCGAGGCTCTCGGTCAGGAACTTGGCGGAAGTGTCGAGGGCTGCGAAGCAGGCGGTGGCGCAGAGCGCGAGCAGAATGCCCTTGCGCCAGCCGTCGCGTCCGCTCCCCGCGGCGGGAAACGCTGTCACTGGACAGAACCGGGGAATGATGAATGACCGGCCCGGGAGGCTCGCCTCCCGACCGGCAGACGAGGTACGTTTGACATGAGGTTCCCACCGAGTATAGTGCGCCCACTTCCGAGAAAGAGAGCCTGAATCCGGCTCCGTCCTGACAACAGCAGGACCTATCGGGACAACAACAAACCATCAAGGATCTTCGACCATGTCAAAGCGCGTCAGCGCCAAGCACAAGATTGATCGTCGCCTGAGCGTCAACCTCTGGGGACGGCCGAAAAGCCCGATCAACAAGCGTGAGTATGGCCCGGGTCAGCACGGGCAGCGCCGCAGCCGGAAGCTTTCCGACTTCGGCACGCAGCTTCGTGCGAAGCAGCAGCTCAAGGGCTACTACGGCAATGTCGGCGAGAAGCAGTTCCGTAAGCTCTACGACGAGGCTGTGCGCCGCCGCGGTGATACCGGCGAGAATCTCATCGAGCTGCTGGAGAGGCGGCTGGACGCGGTTGTATACCGCATGAAGTTCGTGCCAACACCTTTTGCCGCCCGACAGTTCATCAACCACGGCCATGTGAAGGTCAACGGCCGGCGCGTCAACATCCCATCCTATCAGGTGAAGGATGGCGACGTCATCGAGGTGAAGGAAAAGTCCCGGACGATGGCCCTGGTGTTGGAGGCCATAGAGTCGGGCGAGCGGGATGTCCCCGACTATATCGAAGTCGACTACGGCACCATGAAAGGCCGCTTCATCCGCGGCCCGAAGCTGGCCGATGTCCCCTATCCGGTTCAGATGCAGCCGAATCTCGTGATCGAGTTCTATTCACGCTGACGCAGCATTCAGTCGATCGAAGCGCCCGCGGGACTCGTGTCCGCGGGTGCTTTCGTTTTCAGGCTCGATTGCGTCAGTGGGCCATGAGCACGGGGAGCGTGGCTTCCGCGAGGATATAGCTGGTCGCACCGCCGAAGATCATCTGGCGGAGGCGGCTCTGCGTGTAGCCACCCTTCAACAGGAGGTCGGCCCCGATCGCCTCCGCTTCCGCGAGGATTGCCTCGCCGATCAGCCGCCGCCCCGCCGATACAGTGGTAGCGGTCGCCTCGATCCCGTGCCGGGACAGGCTCCGGACGACTTCCTCTCCGGGAGGGCCCGGCACGGTCCCGCCCTCGATCGTCAGGACCGTCACCCTCTCCGCCCGAAGCAGGAAAGGCATGCCGAGCGCAATCGTCCGCGCCGTCTCGGTGCTGGCATTCCAGGCGATCACGACGTTACGGCCAAGGATCGACGGAGGCGTTGGCGGCGCGATCAGAATCGGCCGCCCGGACTCGAACAGAGCCGCTTCCAACGTTCCCATGGCCGGTGACTCCCGGCTCCTCGTCGGCCGGCCGACCACGACCAGATCGAAGGTTCGGCCGTAGCTGCCGATGTCTCCTCGCGGCGAGGTTATCTGCACCCAACGAGGTGCGTCCGCTCCGGGCGCCGCATCGACCCGGCGCCTCACGAAGTCATCGAATACCTGACGCACTCGCTTGCTCCGCTCGGCCTCCTCCCGCTCGAAGTTCTCGAGCAGTGCCGGCGAAGCCGCACCGAGATCGTCGGCTGCGAGGACGGCGCTCGAATCGATCCGCACCCGCAGCCCTTCGATGTAGCTCTCGAACGCGTCCGCCACCAACCCGGCGGTCGCGAGCATCGATGGCAGCCCCTCGGAATCATTCATTGGGATGAGGATATTCTTCATCCGACCCTCCGATAGCTGCGGTCCAGAGCATCTGGACATCGCGGATGATCATAGCCACATCAGCCTGTAGGGCGAAAGAGCCCTGCATGTGCCGCATTCAGCACATGCGAATATCGCATGCTGAGGTTCTGACCATCGCGTGAGTTTAGGCAACAGAGGAGTTTCGGCCATGGACGTGCTCGGACGATACAATGCGCTCGTCGACAAGCACGCGGAGCTCGAACGGCGACTTGAAGCCGAGACGGCTCATCCCCGCCCCGATCAGGAAATGATCAACTCTCTCAAAAAGCGCAAACTCATGATGAAGGACGAGATCCACGCCCTGCAGGGGCAATTGCCCGAAACCCTACGACCACGCGCCTCCGGTTGAGCCAGATAGAACGCAAAAAGGGCCGCTCTCAAGAGCGGCCCTTTCTTCAGCGGCCCTTTCTTCGTCGGCCGTTTCAGGTCAGGCGGCGGACCCTGTCTCGATGCCCTGCTTCCGCAGAAACTCGGTGAGCTCGCCGGTCTGGAACATCTCGCGGACGATGTCGCACCCGCCGACGAACTCACCCTTCACGTAGAGCTGCGGAATCGTCGGCCAGTTGCTGAATTCCTTGATTCCCTGACGAATGTCCGAGTCCTGGAGAACGTCGATCCCCTTGAACTTGACACCCAGATGGCTGAGCACCTGGACCACCGTCGCGGAAAACCCGCACTGCGGAAAGACCGGTGTGCCCTTCATGAAGAGAACGACCGGATTCTCGTCGATCTCCCGCTGAATCTGACTGAAGACGGGGTTGTCTGTGGCTGTAGTCATGCTGATGGGCTCCGAAGGTGTTCAGGTGCTGGAAGGCGCCGAGGTCTGGAGTGCCAGCGCGTGCAGTTGGCCCCCCATTCTGCCTCTCAGCGCGTCGTAGACGATCTGATGCTGCTGCACGCGGCTCTTTCCGACGAAGGCCGAGGAAACCACGTGCGCCGCGTAGTGGTCGCCATCCCCCGCCAGATCCTCGATCGTTATCGAAGCATCCGGCAACGCCGCCCGTATCAGCTCTTCGATCTCGCGGGCGCTCATCGCCATAAGACACTCTCCCAACTTCTGCCGATTATGGGGCGCCTCGCTGCTCCCCCATCAGATCCGGCAGCCATGACTCGTGAACATTGCGCAGCTCACTCAGCCATATGGGATAATCGCCATTTACTGTCAACGTAGCGCCCCCGGTGAAGCCGATCCGTCGGGCGGGCACGCCGCTACGTGCCGCCATACCGATCACGCGGTCGGGGTCGACACAGGTCAGCAGATACCGACCCTGGTCCTCACCGAACAGCCAGGCATGGATGGGCGGGGCGTCCGGCGGCACGTCGATGCTGGCACCCATATTGCCGGCGAGCGCCATCTCGGCCAGCGCGGCATAGAGGCCGCCGTCGGAGACGTCGTGACACGCGGTGACGAGCCCCTCACCGATCAACTGACGGACGAAATCCCCATTGCGTCGTTCCACGGCGAGATCGACCGGTGGCGGCGCTCCGTCCTCGCGATCTTCCACCTCCAGCAGGTAGAGTGAAGCGCCGAGGTGCCCGGTTGTGACACCGATCGCCACGATCGCCTGCTCCGCATCGACGAAACCGATGCCCACCGTGCGCTCGAGATCGTCGATGACGCCTACGCCGCCTATGACGGGGGTGGGCTTTATCGCGCGTCCGTTCGTCTCGTTGTAAAGGGACACGTTGCCGGACACTACCGGGAAGTCGAGCGCCAGACAGGCGGCCCGCATCCCTTCGACGCAGCCGACGAACTGCCCCATTGTCTCCGGCCGCTCGGGGTTGCCGAAGTTCATGTTGTCGGTGATCGCCAGCGGCCGCGCACCTACTGCCGTAAGGTTCCGCCACGCCTCGGCAACGGCCTGCATCCCTCCCGCCACAGGATCGGCAACGCAATATCGCGGGGTGCAGTCGCTAGTCAGCGCCAGACCTCGGTTAGTGCCATGGATTCGGACAACGGCAGCGTCCCCACCTGGTCCCTGCACCGTGTCGGCAATGACCATGTGGTCGTACTGTTCCCAATTCCAGCGCCGGCTCGAAAGACGCGACCCT
>JAJUGE010000076.1 GCA_029268305.1 Alphaproteobacteria bacterium | reverse complement strand
TCGCGGAATTGACTTGAGCCTTGTGTCGCTCTACACCGGTCCGGCCGCCGATCCGGGCAGGATGGCCACAGTCGGCCGGCGCGGAGGGGCACGAACAAGGACAGGAACAAGATGGCTAGCGACAACCGGCCGCTTTCACCGCACTTGCAGATATATTGCCCTCAGCTCACCTCGGTGATGTCGATCAGTCATCGCATCACCGGCGTCGCGCTCTCCGTCGGCACCCTGTTGCTGGTGTGGTGGATCGTCGCCGCCGCCGCGGGACCGGAAGCCTACGACACCGCGGCCGGCTTCATCGGCTCGTTCGTCGGCTACATCCTGCTCTTCGCCTGGACCTACGCGCTCTTCTACCATCTCTGCAACGGCATCCGGCATCTGTTCTGGGACGCGGGCTACGGTTTCGAGATCGAGACCGCCTACACCTCCGGCTGGGCGGTGGTCATCGCGTCGGTGGCCCTGACCATCATCACCTGGTTCACCGGCATCGTGGCGCTCGGAGGGTCTTCGTAATGAGTCTCCGCACCCCTCTCGGCCGCGTCCGCGGCCTCGGCTCCGCCAAGGAAGGCGTGCATCACTGGTGGATGCAGCGCACCACCGCGCTGGCGCTCGTGCCGCTCACGATCTGGTTCGTCTCGTCGGTGCTTTCGCTGGTCGGCGCCGGCCACGCGGCGATGGTCGACTGGCTGGCCAGCCCCTGGTCGGCCACGTTCATGGTGCTTCTGATCGTCGCGACATTTTACCACATGCAGCTCGGCCTGCAGGTCGTCATCGAGGATTACGTGCATAACGAGGGTGCCAAGTTCGCCAGCCTGCTGGTGATGAAGGGCGTCACGTTCGTGCTGGGACTGGTGGCGGTGCTGTCGGTCCTGAAGATTGCGCTCGGAGGCTGAGGGAAATGACACAGGCCTATCCGATCACGGATCATACCTACGACGTGGTCGTCGTCGGCGGCGGCGGCTCCGGCCTGCGCGCGACGCTCGGCATGGTCGAGGCAGGGCTCAAGACCGCCTGCATCACCAAGGTGTTTCCGACGCGCAGCCACACCGTAGCGGCCCAGGGCGGCGTCGCCGCCTCGCTCGGCAACATGTCCGAGGACAACTGGCGCTGGCACATGTACGACACGGTCAAGGGCGCCGACTGGCTCGGCGACCAGGACGCGATCGAATATATGTGCCGGCAGGCCGTGCCCTCGGTGATCGAGCTCGAGCATTACGGCATGCCGTTCTCGCGCACGGCCGACGGCAAGATCTATCAGCGCCCGTTCGGCGGACACATGAAGAATTTCGGCGAGTCGCCGGCCCAGCGTGCCTGCGCCGCCGCCGACCGCACCGGGCACGCGCTGCTGCATACGCTCTATCAGCAGAGCATCCGCCACAAGGCCGAGTTCTTCGTCGAATATTTCGCCATCGATCTGATCATGGACGCCGAGGGGGCGTGCGTCGGCGTCGTCGCGTGGAATCTCGACGACGGCACCATCCATCGCTTCCGCGCGCAGACGACCGTGCTGGCGACGGGCGGATACGGCCGCTCCTATTTCTCCTGCACCTCGGCCCACACCTGCACCGGCGACGGCAACGGCATGGTCGCGCGGGCGGGCCTGGCGAACCAGGACATGGAGTTCGTCCAGTTCCACCCGACCGGCATCTACGGCGCCGGCTGCCTCATCACCGAGGGTGCGCGCGGCGAAGGCGGCTACCTCACGAATTCCGAGGGCGAGCGCTTCATGGAGCGCTATGCGCCGACCGCGAAGGATCTCGCGTCGCGCGACGTCGTCAGCCGCTCGATGACGATCGAGATCCGCGAGGGCCGCGGCGTCGGTCCCGGCAAGGACCACATCTACCTGCACCTCGAGCATCTCGGCGCCGACCTGCTGCACGAGCGGCTGCCGGGCATCACCGAGACGGCGCGGATCTTCGCCGGCGTCGACGCGACGAAGGAGCCGATCCCGGTCCTGCCGACCGTCCACTACAATATGGGCGGCATTCCGACCAACCATTACGGCGAGGTGCTGCGCCCGACCGAGAGCGACCCCGATGCGGTTGTGCCGGGCCTGATGGCGGTCGGCGAGGCGGCCAGCCCGTCGGTGCACGGGGCGAACCGGCTCGGCTGCAACTCGCTGCTCGACCTGATCGTGTTCGGGCGGGCCGCGGCGCTGCGGACCGCCGAGATCGTGAAGCCGGGCGCCACGCCGAGGCCGTTGCCGGCCGACTCGGCCGACAAGCCGCTCGCGCGCCTCGATCGACTGCGTCACGCCTCGGGCTCGCTCCCGACGGCGGCTATTCGCGACACGATGCAGCGGACGATGCAGAACAACGCCGCGGTCTTCCGCACCCAGGAGGTGCTGGCCGAAGGCTGCCGCCTGATCGACCAGGCGGCGGCGAGCCTGTCGGACATCCGGGTCAACGACCGCTCGATGATCTGGAACTCGGACCTCGTCGAGGCGCTCGAACTCGAGAACCTGATGATCTGCGCCACCACCACCATGTTCTCCGCCGAGGCCCGGAAGGAGAGCCGGGGCGCGCACGCCCGCGAGGACACGCCCGACCGGGACGACGAGAACTGGATGAAGCACACGCTGGCGTGGGTCGACGAGCACGGGAAGGTGAGCCTCAGCTATCGGCCGGTCCACACCAAGCCGCTGAGCGACGATGTCGAGTACATCGCGCCGCAGAAGCGCGTGTACTGAGGAGCGGCCGGTCGGAAGCAGCCGAGTCGGAATGAAGAAGCGGCCCGCAAGCGGCCGAGCAGAATGGATGGCTAGAGAGAGCGATGGCCCAGTTTGCCCTACCGCGTAACTCCACGGTCGGTCGCGGTCAGACCCATCACGCACCGAGCGGCGCCAAGAAGCCGAAGTCGTTCAAGGTCTATCGCTGGAACCCGGACACCGGGGCCAACCCGACGGTGGACACCTTCGAGATCGACCTGGCCGAATGCGGGCCGATGGTTCTCGACGCCCTCATCAAGATCAAGAACGAGGTCGACTCGACGCTGACCTTCCGCCGCTCCTGCCGCGAGGGCATCTGCGGCAGCTGCGCGATGAACATCGACGGCGTCAACACGCTCGCCTGCACCCAGCCGATCGAGGACATCAAGGGCGACGTCAAGATCTACCCGCTGCCGCACATGCCGGTGGTCAAGGATCTCGTGCCCGATCTGACGGTCCCGTACGCGCAGCTCGCCTCGATCCAGCCCTGGCTGCAGACGGAATCACCGCCGCCGCCCGATCGCGAGCGGCTGCAGAGCCCGGAGGAGCGGCGCAGGCTGGACGGGCTGTGGGAGTGCATTCTCTGCTTCTGCTGCCAGACCTCCTGCCCGAGCTACTGGTGGAACGGCGACCGCTATCTCGGTCCGGCGGTCCTTCTCCAGGCCTACCGCTGGATCGCCGACAGCCGCGACGAGATGACCGGCGAGCGCCTCGACGCCCTCGAGGACCCGTTCCGGCTCTATCGGTGCCATACGATCATGAATTGCACCAAGACTTGCCCCAAGGGCCTCAACCCGGCGAAGGCGATCGCCGAGATCAAGAAGCTGATGGTGGCGCGGCGGTAAGCGCCGCCCGCCCGATCCGATCGATCGAACGGCGAATTCTTCTGCATGGTCAGGCGCGATTCGGTGTAGCGTTTCGCGATGACGCGAGCAGGCGGGGGCGGTCGGCATGAAGCCGGCGCTGCCGCCTCGTCGTCTCCTGTCCGCTCGCTGAACCGCTCAGGAGAGCGCGCGCCACCTGCGCCCGAGAGGTTGCCCATGAATTTGCACAAGCTGCTGACGGAACGTGCCGCTGCCAACAATCCTGTTCGCGTAGGCCTCATCGGCGCCGGCAAGTTCGGGTCGATGTACCTGTCGCAGGCACTCGAGACGACCGGAATCCACATCCTCGGCATCGCCGACCTCAAGCTCGAGCGGGCGCGGGCATCGCTCGCACGGGTCGGCTGGCCGGAGGAGCAGTATGCCGCCCATTCCCTGGCGGCGGCGCGCCGCCACGGCACCACCCACCTGACCGAGGACGCCGAGAGCCTGATCGCGGCCGACGGGCTCGACGTCGTCATCGATGCGACCGGAAACCCGGCCGCCGGCATTCGCCACGCGCTGCTGGCGTTCGAACACGGGCGGCACATGGTGATGGTGAACGTCGAGGCCGACGTGCTCGCCGGTCCGCTGCTGGCGCGGCGGGCGGCCGAAGCCGGCGTCGTCTATTCGCTCGCCTACGGCGACCAGCCCGCGCTGATCTGCGAGCTGGTGGACTGGGCCCGGACCGCTGGCCTGGAAGTGATCGCCGCGGGCAAGGGAACGCGCTATCAGCCTCACTTCCACCAGTCGACCCCCGATACCGTGTGGGACTACTACTACGGCGGTGCCAGGGCGAACCGGGAGCGGCTGCTCGACGCCAACCCGCAGATGTTCAACAGCTTCATCGACGGCACCAAGTCCGGGATCGAGATGGCCGCCGTCGCCAACGCCACCGGGCTCGAGCCCCAATTCGGCGGGCTCACCTTCCCGCCGGCCGCGATCGACGAGCTGCCCGAGATCCTGAAGCCCCGGGAGGATGGCGGTCAGCTCGTGCGGCGGGGCACGGTCGAGGTCGTCTCCAGCGACCGGCGCGACGGCAGCCCGATCCCGAACCACCTCCGCTGGGGCGTCTATGTGACGTTCGCCGCGGGCCGCGACTATACGGCGCGCTGCTTCAACGAATACGGGCTGCTGACCGATTCGACCGGTCGGTACAGCGCCCTCTGGCGGCCGTTCCACCTGATCGGCCTGGAGCTGGGGATCTCCGTCGCGAGCGTCGCCCTGAGGAAGGAGCCGACCGGTGCGGCGACCGGCTGGCTGGGCGACGTGGTGGCGGTGGCGAAGACCAACCTGCACGAGGGACGGCTCCTCGACGGCGAAGGCGGCTTTACCGTCTGGGGCAAGCTGATGCCGGCAGGAGAATCGCTCGCGATCGGCGGGCTGCCGATCGGTCTCGCCCACGGCGTCAAGCTCAAGCGGCCGATCGCCGCCGGCGAGGTGATCCGCTGGGCGGACGTCGATTTCAACGCCGAAGACCCCACCGTCCGGTTCCGGCGCGAGATGGAACGGGCGTTCACCGACGATCAGGTCGCGGCGGAATAGGGCGCCCCGCCGGGCCTCGTCTCCGGCCCGCGAACGACCGATCGCGTGAGCGGCCGAGGCCCACCCTTCCACTCGCACGGACGGCTTGACCGTCCGGAACACGCTTGCTTACGGTTGAGTGAGCGGCGTGGGACGATCTGCCGTGACGCGCAGTTCGCTGCTTCCATACGCCGTCAGAACGACCGCGGTCCGAAGAATGGCCCGGCGACCACGGAGGAAATGCAGCATGCGATTGACGTCATGGGGTACGGCCGCCGCGACGGCAGCTCTGATGATCGCGGGCGCTTCCGCGCACGGCGCGGAGTTCGAATGGCCCCGCATCCTGGTCATCGGCACTCCCGGCACCCAGACCGGCAGCTTCGCCTCGACGAACGGCTGGGCCCCGGTCCTTCAGGAGGCTGTCGGGACGACGGTGCGGGTGGTGCCCGAGGGCAGCGAGCCGCAGCGGTTCCGCCGGCTGACGGTCGACAAGAACATCGCCTTCACCTCGGTCTCGACGGCCGAGATGCGGTTCCAGACGGAAGGCATCGGCGGCTATGCCTCGGCGCAGCCGGCGGCCCAGAGGATCGTCTGGCATCACAACGATACGCCCTGGTCGTTCGTCGTGCCCGGAGATTCGAAGTTCCAATCGATGGAAGATCTCCGCAGCGAAGGCGTGCGGGTGGCGCGCGGCATGTTTTCGCCGCCAATGGTGCTGACCGTCGACAAGGCCCTGCCGGCCTTCATCGGCATGTCGCCGGAGGAGGCAGCGGCAAGCTGGCGGTTCGTGCCGGCGAGCAGCTATGGCGCGAATTGCCGCGCCGTGGTCGAAGGTCGGGCGGACGTGGCGTTCTGCTCCCCGATCAGCTCGGTTCTCTCCGAGATGGAGGGCGCGCCGGGAGGCATCCGGTGGCTGCCGATGCCCCAGGACGACCAGGAAGCCTGGGCGCGCTATCTCGAGCATCGGCCGATGCACGTGCCGACCGAGATCGGCATCGGCGTCTCCTCCGCGCACGGCATCGACGGCATCACCTCGAACTTCGTCTACGCGGCGACCGCCGACGCGGACCCGGATCTGGTCTACAACCTCGTGAAGTGGATGCACGAGGCCTATGACGACTACAAGGACAAGCACCCGCTCGCGGCCCGCATGTCGCTCGAGCAGTTCCGGAAGTACCTCGACCGCTCTCCCCTGCCGGTGCACGAGGGAACGGTGAAGTATCTCCGCGAGATCGGCGCGTGGAGCGAGGAGGACGACGCCTGGAACGAGAAGGCCGCCACCACCATGGATCGCTGGGTCGAGGCACGGGCGGCGGCGATGAAGGCGGCGCAGGAACAGGGGGTCGAGATCAACTTCGAAAACGAGGCGTTCCTGGCGATCCTCGAGGAGCACACCAAGGATCTCGAGGGGTTCCGCACGCGCCTTTGAGAGCCGTCGCCCGTCCCGATAAACCTGCCCGAAGGCGCGGCCATGGCTGACGCAGCTCCGACGTCCGGCGAGATCCACGAGGTGGAGATCACGCGCCTCGGCGCACCCTTCTCGTGGCAGAGCGTCGTGTTCGTCGTCCTCTGCACGGCGGGTCTGGCGCTCGGCGTGCTCTACATTTTCGGCGTGCCGATCGGCGGCGAGCGCCTGCTCGAGGGTCAGTACTACTGGATCTTCATCGGGCTGTTCACCGCCGCCGCCTTCATAGCGCTGCCGGCGCTGCGCGGCCAGACACGCGTCCCGCTCTACGACATCGCCGCCGCCATCGCCGCCCTCGCGATCGGAGGGTACTTCTCGACGCACGCGTGGGACATGGTGATGGCCGGCTGGGCGCACGTGCCCCTCGGCATCGTCATGTGGGTGCTGATGCTGGAAGTCGCGCGGCGCAGCGGCGGCATCCCCTTCCTGTTCGTCGTCTTTCTGCTCGGCCTCTACCCGCTCGTCGCCGACCGTTTCCCCGGCCTGCTGATGGGCATCCCCTATGGCTTCGACGGGATGATAGAGGCCCATGTCTTCCGCACCGAAGGCATGATGGGCATCACGACGAAGATCGTGGCCGAGATCATCCTCGGGTTCCTCGTGTTCGCCGGCGTGCTGATCGCCACCGGCGCCGGGAGCTTCTTCATCGATCTCGCCAACGCCACCTTCGGCCGCTATCGGGGCGGGCCGGCTAAGGTGGCGATCGTCGCCAGCGGTTTCTTCGGGAGCCTGTCCGGCTCCATCTTTTCCAACATCGCGGGCACGGGATCCATAACCATCCCGACCATGAAGAAGGTGGGCTATCCCGCCCATTACGCCGCGGCGATCGAGGCCTGCGCCTCCACCGGCGGCGTGCTCATGCCCCCGGTGATGGGCGCCATCGCCTTCGTCATGGCGATCACCATCGGCGTCGATTACGCGGTGGTTATGGTCGCGGCGATCATCCCTTCGCTTCTCTTCTATTTCGGGCTGATGCTCCAGGTGGACGGCTACGCGGCACGGGTGGGGCTGCGCGGCCTGCCGGAGGATCGGATACCCTCGACCCGCAAGGTGCTGGCGCGCGGCTGGCCGTTCCTGTCGGTGCTCGTCTTCCTGATCTGGGGCCTCCTCTACATGCGGTGGGAGTACTACGCCCCGTGGTATGCCTGCCTGCTGATGATCGCGCTCTCCTTCCTTCGGCGCGAGACGCGTATGACCCCGATGCGCCTCTACGAGACGGCGCGGCAGATCGGCGTTCTCGTCACCCAGACGGCGGCGATCATCCTGCCGATCGCGTTCGTGGTCAGCGCCCTGACCATCACCGGCGTCACCGGCTCCGTGACCTCCGGCCTGGTCGGTCTCGGCGGCGGGAACATCTATCTGGTCATCCTGTTCGGCGTCGTCGCCTGCTTCATCATGGGCATGGCCGGCCTCTCGATCGTCGCCTACATCTTCCTGGCGGTGACGCTCGCCCCCGCCATCATCGAGGTCGGCGGCCTGAACAGGATCGCCGTGCACTTCTTCATCATCTACTACGCGATGCTCGCGGCGATCACGCCGCCGATCGGCGCAGCAGCCTTCCTCGCGGCCACGATCGCGGGCGCGAGGCCGATGCACACGTCCTTCACGGCGACGCGGCTCGGCGTGGTCATCTACTTCGTGCCGCTCTTCTTCCTGTTCCAGCCGGCGCTTGTGCTGCAGGACGATCTGACGCCGCTGGTCTACGTGCTCCCGTCGATCGTCGCGGGCATCGTTCTCATCGCGGGCGGCTTCGAAGGCTATCTGCTGGGGGCGGGCATGGTGCGACCGTGGCTCCGCGCGCCGATGGTGGCGGCGGGGTTCGCCTTCAGCTTCCCCTCGCTCACGACCACCGCGATTGCGGGGGTCGCCTGCGCCGCGATCGCCGGCTGGGTCTGGCTCGACAATCGACGATCCGCCGCGGGTTCCGATCTCCTCGGTGCGAACACCGGGGCGACGCTCCCGTCCGTGGGCACGGGTGCGGATCCACGCTCCGGCTGATCCGAACCGTGTCGCGGCCGCGACTTCCGTTCCGCGTCCCGATCCTGTAAGTGTGCCTGCCGTCGATCCGCCGACACTCGCCGACGATCAGCCGCAGGGATTTTGCGCCACCGTGACCGATGGACCGCTCGAGGCATTTCGCGCCAGACGACGTGCCGGAGAGCTGAAGCCCGACCCCGCCCAGGAGCTGGCTGCCGAGAAGCTGCAGAGCCTGCACCATGCCCTCGCCGGGTACTCGCCGGCGGTCGAAGGGGGCTGGAAGGCGCGCTTCGGCCTTTCGCGCCGGCGCGAGGAGCCGCCGCTCGGGCTCTATCTCTACGGCCCGGTCGGACGCGGCAAGTCGATGCTGATGGACCTGTTCTTCGCCAGCGTGCCGGTCGCGGCGAAGCGGCGCGTGCATTTCCACGCGTTCATGCAGGAGGTTCACGACCGGATCCATGCGCTGCGGCAGGCGGGGCGCGAAGGGGATCCGGTGCCGGCGGTGGCGTACGACATCGCGCAGAAGGCGGTGCTCCTCTGCTTCGATGAGTTCCAGGTCGACAACATCGCTGACGCGATGATCCTCGGCCGGCTGTTCCAGAAGCTGTTCGACCACGGCGTCGTCGTCGTCGCCACCTCGAACACCGCGCCGTCCGATCTCTATCGTGACGGGCTGCAGCGCGAGCTGTTCCTGCCGTTCATCGCGCTCATCAACCAGCGGCTCGACGTCGTCGATCTCGGCGCCGGCACCGACTATCGGCTCGCGCGTCTGAAGGGGCGCCCGGTCTATCACACGCCCTGCGACGCCGCGGCCGAAGCCGCGTTGGACGCGGCGTTTCGGGACATGACGGACGGCGAGCCGGCCGCGCCGGTGACGCTACGGGTCAAAGGGCGCGAGCTGCACGTGCCCCTGGCCGCGAAAGGCGTGGCGCGCTTCAGCTTCGACGAGCTCTGCGGTGCGGCCCTGGGTGCCGGCGATTACCTGGCGCTCGCCACGCATTTCCATACCATCGTGCTCTCGTGCATCCCGAAGATGCCGCCGGAGATGCGCAACGAGGCACGCCGCTTCGTAACGCTCGTTGATGCCCTCTACGAGCACAGGGTAAACCTCGTCTGTTCGGCCGAGGCTCCTCCACAGGAGCTCTACACGAAAGGCGTGGGCGAGTTCGAGTTCAGGCGCACGGTGTCGCGCCTGGCGGAAATGCAGGCCGAAGACTACATGGCACAGCCGCACCTCACCTAGCCGCGCGGCTGCGCTCACCCCGACCCCCTTGCGGTTCGAGGAGTCATGCCCGGAGCCTATGGCGCCATCTCGCCGATCGTGACGGCAAATCTGCTGTTCCAGTTGGGCAACGGGCTGCTCACGACCCTGATCGGTCTGCGCCTCGATGCCGAAGGCTATTCGCCGCAGGTGGCCGGTCTCGTCTTCTCGAGCTACTACGCCGGGCTCCTGCTCGGCACGGTCATGAGCCGCGACCTGATCTTTCGCGTCGGGCACATCAGATCGTTCGCCGTGTTCGCGGCCATCTCGGCCGCCACGATCCTGGCGCAGCCGCTCTGGGTCGAGACGATCTTCTGGTCGCTGCTGCGCGCCGCGGCCGGATTCTCGATCGCAGCACTTTTCCTGATCATGGAGAGCTGGCTCAACATGAGCGCGACCAACGAGTCGCGCGGCCGGATCTTCTCGATCTACATGGTCAGCAACTATTTGGCGATCGCCGCAGGCCAGCTCCTGCTCAACCTCTACGGCGCGGGCGGCTTCGAGACGTTCAGCATCGCGGCGATGCTGGTGACGCTGGCGCTGGTTCCGGTCAGCGTGACGCGTCGTGCAGCACCGGCACAGGAGCGCCGCTCCGGCCTGCGGTTCCGGGATCTCTACCGGATCTCGCCGGTCGGCATCGTCGGGTCGCTGGTGGCGGGGGCGTTGACGGGACCGGTCTACGGTCTGCTGCCGATCTTCGCACGGCAGGTCGGGCTCGATGTCGGCGAGATCTCGGTGCTGATGATGGCGGTCCTGTTCGGCGGGCTCGTCTTCGCCTGGCCGATCGGCCGCTATTCGGATCGGGTCGACCGGCGGCGGGTCCTTGCGATCGCGTGCGCGCTGGTGGTGGTGATCTGCGTGCTGATCGCGGTGACCACAGCCTCCTCGCTCGCCGCTCTTCTCGTGCAAGGTGCGTTGCTCGGCGGCTTCATCTTCGCCGTGTATCCGATCTGCGTTGCGCACACGAACGACTTCCTGACGGTGGACGACGCGGTCGCGGCATCCAGCGGGCTGCTGCTGGCGTTCGGTATCGGCGCGATGATCGGGCCGGGCTTCGCCTCGATCTGGATGGATCTCGGCGGCCCTTATGCGCTGTTCCTGTATTTCGCTGTCTGGTCTGCAGGGCTGGTCGTGTTCGTGCTGCACCGCCAGCGGCGGAGAGCACAGGTGGAGCAGGAGGAGAAGACGGTGTTCGTGCCGATCGCCGCGACGACGCCCGCGGCGCTCGAGCTCGATCCCTGGACCGACGCCGCCGAGAGCAGCGCGCGCGAGGCGGAGGAGGCCGAGGCGAACGCGGATGCAGGCACGGAAACGGAGCCGGAGAGCGTGCCGTCACGATGATTGCCGGCGCATTCGCGGCGAGGGCACGGCAATCGGTTGTCCCTGTCCCTAAATCGCGCTAGTAACCGCCATATTTGGCCCGCCGCGGGGGACGGCAGGAAGGAGATGGCATGGCTCGCAAGAAAATCGCGCTGATCGGTTCCGGAAACATCGGGGGGACTCTGGCGCATCTGATCGGCCTTAAGGAGCTCGGTGACGTCGTTCTGTTCGACATCGTCGACGGCATTCCCCAGGGCAAGGCGCTGGATATCGCCGAATCGTCGCCGGTCGAAGGCTTCGATGCCTCGATCACCGGATCCAGCGACTATTCCGCGATCAAGGGCGCGGACGTGGTCATAGTGACCGCCGGCGTGCCGAGAAAGCCCGGAATGAGCCGGGACGATCTGGTCGAAATCAACACCAAGGTGATGATGTCGGTCGGCGAAGGCATCAAGAACAACTGCCCGGACGCGTTCGTCATCTGCATCACCAACCCGCTCGATGCGATGGTCGCGATGCTGCGCGACGCCTCCGGCCTGCCCTACCACAAGGTGGTCGGCATGGCCGGCGTGCTTGACACCGCGCGCTTCCGCTATTTCCTCGCCCAGGAATTCAACGTCTCGGTCGAGGACGTGACCGCGTTCGTGCTCGGCGGCCACGGCGACAGCATGGTCCCGCTGGTGCGCTATTCCACCGTCGCCGGCATTCCGGTGCCCGATCTGATCCGGATGGGCTGGTCCACCCAGGAGAAGATCGACGCGATCGTGCAGCGCACGCGTGACGGCGGCGGCGAGATCGTGCAACTCCTGAAGACCGGTTCCGCCTTCTACGCGCCGGCGTCGTCGGCGATCCAGATGGCCGAGGCGTATCTCAAGGACAAGAAGCGCGTGCTCCCCTGCGCCGCGTACCTGAAGCGCGAATACGGGCAGAAGGGCCTCTATGTCGGCGTCCCCGTCGTCATCGGTGCCGGCGGCGTCGAGCGGATCGTCGAGATCCCGCTCACCGACGAGGAGAAGGCGGCGTTCGAGACCTCGGTCGCATCGGTCAAGGAACTGGTGGCGGTCGCGAAGAAGCTGAAGCGCAAGGCCGAGAAGGCGGCGCCGGCGGCCGAGGCGGGCAAGGCCTCGACCGGCAAGAAGGCGGCTGCGGGCAAGAAGTGATGTCGTGCGGCAGCGGCACGGCATCGGCTCGCTGCCCAACTCACTGTTCCGTCGCGCATATGGCGGCATGTGCGGTTGCACCGCTCATGCCCGTATGCTGTAGTTCGCGGCGATGAGGCTTCTTTCCGAGCGCCGCCGGCGCGTCTCGACGCCCGGGGCACAACTTCACGCCGGGGGCGTTGGCATGCCATGAACATTCACGAGTATCAGGGCAAGGCCCTGCTCGCCAAGTTCGGGGTGGCGGTGCCGCGCGGCGGCGTCGCCTACACTCCCGAAGAGGCCGTGGAGCAAGCGAAAAAGCTCGACGGGCCGGTCTGGGTCGTCAAGGCGCAGATCCACGCAGGCGGACGCGGCAAGGGCGGTGGCGTCAAGGTCGTCAAATCGGTCGAAGAGGTGCGCCAGGCTGCCGAGGCGATGATCGGCATGAACCTCGTCACGCACCAGACCGGTCCCGAGGGGAAGGAGGTCCGCCGCGTCTATGTCGAGGAGGGGTGCGACATCGCACGCGAGCTGTACCTCGGCATGCTGGTGGACCGGGCGACCGGCCGCGTGACGCTGATGGCCTCGACCGAGGGCGGCGTCGAGATCGAAGAGGTCGCGGCCAAGACGCCCGAAAAGATCCTCATCGTCGCGGTCGATCCGGTGACGGGCCTGCAGCCTTTCCACGCGCGTCGCCTCGCATTCGGGCTGGGCCTCAAGGGCAAGCAGGTCGGCTCCGCGGTCAAGTTCCTGAGCGGCATCTACAAGGCCTTCACCGGCCTCGACGCCGGCCTGATCGAGATAAATCCGCTCGTGGTCACCGGCGACGGCGAGCTCCTGGCGCTCGATGCCAAGATGAATTTCGACGAGAACGCCCTGTTCCGGCACGAGGAGATCGAGGCGCTCCGCGACGAGAGCGAGGAGAACCCGGTAGAGCTGGAGGCGGGACGCCTCGGCCTCAACTACGTCAAGCTCGACGGTAACATCGGCTGCATGGTGAACGGCGCCGGCCTCGCCATGGCGACGATGGACATCATCAAGCTCTACGGCGGCGAGCCGGCGAACTTCCTCGACGTCGGCGGCGGCGCGACCACCGACCGCGTCATCCAGGCATTCAAGATCATCCTCTCCGACCCGAACGTCGAGGCGATCCTGGTCAACATCTTCGGGGGCATCATGCGCTGCGACGTCATCGCGGAAGGCGTGGTGGCGGCGGCGCGGGAGGTCAGCCTGCACGTTCCGCTGGTCGTCCGGCTGGAGGGGACGAACGTCGAACTCGGCAAGAAGATACTGGCGGAATCCGGGCTGGCGATCATCGCCGCCGACAACCTGGCGGACGCTGCGGAAAAAGTGGTGAACGCGATGCGGGAGGCGAACTGATGGCGGTGCTCGTCGGCCGCGAGACGCGGGTCATCTGCCAGGGATTCACCGGCAATCAGGGCACCTTCCATTCCGAGCAGGCGATCGCCTACGGCACCAAGATGGTCGGCGGCGTCTCTCCCGGAAAGGGCGGGAGCACCCATCTGGACCTCCCGGTTTTCGATACCGTGCTCGAAGCGGTCGAGAAGGTGGGGGTGGACGCCTCCGTCATCTACGTGCCGCCGGCTGGCGCCGCGGATGCGATCCTCGAGGCGGTCGACGCGGAAGTGCCGCTGATCATCTGCATAACCGAAGGCATCCCGGTCCTGGACATGGTGCGGGTGAAGCGCGCGCTGGCAGGCTCCCGGTCGCGCCTCATCGGGCCGAACTGCCCCGGCGTGATCACGCCCGAAGAGTGCAAGATCGGCATAATGCCCGGCCACATCCACAGCCGGGGACGTATCGGTATTGTCTCTCGCTCCGGAACACTTACCTACGAGGCGGTAGCACAGACCACCGCCGCGGGGCTCGGCCAGACTACCTGCATCGGCATCGGCGGCGATCCGGTCAACGGTACGAACTTCATCGACTGTCTGGAGATGTTTCTCGCCGACGACGAGACGCAGGGGATCGTGATGATCGGTGAAATTGGCGGCAGCGCCGAGGAAGAGGCGGCCGAATTTTATAAGTCGGTTAAGAAGAAGAAGCCCATGGTCGGTTTCATCGCCGGCGCCACCGCGCCTCCGGGGCGGCGGATGGGTCATGCCGGCGCGATCATCGCCGGAGGGAAGGGGAGCGCTGCGGATAAGATGGAAGCGTTCAGGAGTGCCGGTATCCTGGTCTCGGAATCGCCTGCGGGTCTGGGGAGCACGATGCTCAAGGCGATGAAAACCTAGCCGGAACGAATACGACCGGCTCTTGAACCTTTAGATCGAAAGGGGGCGCGGTTCCGCCCGCGCCGGACGACCGAATGCCTGCGATTTCCGAGGAAACTTCGTTTCTGTTCGGCCCGAACGCCACGTTTCTGGCCGAATTGTACGAGCGCTATCTCGAAGACCCCGCTTCCGTCGACGCGAGCTGGCGCTCGATGTTCGAGGGACTCGAGGCGGACGGAAGTGCCATTCTCGCCGAGCTCAGGGGCCCGAGCTGGGCCCGGACGCGACGCTCCGTCATCGGGAACGGCAAGGAGCCGCACGGGCGGACCAATGGGGCGGCGGCCGCCGCCGTTGCGGAGCAGCCGGACGGGGACGCTCGGGCGGCGACGACCGACTCGATCCGCGCCCTCATGCTCATCCGGGCCTACCGCGTGCGCGGGCATCTTTACGCCAATCTAGACCCGCTGGGCCTGCACGAGCCGGAGTATCATCCGGAGCTCGACTACCGGACGTACGGCTTCGACGAGTCGGACCTCGATCGTCCGATCTTCATCGACAACGTGCTCGGGCTCGAATATGCGAGCCTCCGCGAGATCCTGTCGGTTCTGCACGATACCTACTGCGGCAAGATCGGGGTCGAGTTCCAGCACATCCAGGACCCGGAGCAGAAGGCCTGGATCCAGCGACGCATCGAACAGCCGCGCAACCACACCGACTTCACCGAGCGCGGCAAGCGGGCGATCCTCGAGCGGCTGACCGAAGCCGAGGTATTCGAGCAGTTCCTCGACCGGAAGTATGTCGGCACCAAGCGTTTCGGCCTCGAAGGCGGCGAGTCGCTCATCCCCGCGCTGGAGCAGATCATCAAGCGCGGCAGCCAGCTCGGGCTGGAGGAGATGATCCTCGGCATGGCGCACCGCGGGCGTCTGAACGTGCTCGCGAACGTTATGGGCAAGTCCTACACAGCAATCTTCTCCGAGTTCCAGGGCACCCCGGCACATCCGGAGGACGTTCAGGGCTCGGGCGACGTCAAGTACCATCTCGGCACCTCTTCCGACCGCGAGTTCGACGGCAAGCTGATACACCTGTCGCTGACCCCGAACCCTTCGCACCTCGAGGCGGTCAATCCCGTGGTGCTGGGCAAGGTGCGGGCGAAGCAGATGCAGCGCCGCGGGAACGGGAGCGTGCAGGACGCGCGCAACAAGGTGATGGGCGTGCTCCTGCACGGCGACGCCGCCTTCATCGGCCAGGGCCTGGTGGCGGAGACGCTGACCCTGTCGGACCTCAAGGGCTACAGGACCGGCGGCACGATCCACATCGTCATCAACAACCAGATCGGCTTCACGACGTCGCCGACCGAAGCCCGCTCCGGCCCCTATTGCTCGGACATGGCGCACATCATCCAGGCGCCGGTTTTCCATGTGAACGGTGACGACCCGGAAGCGGTGGTGCACGTCGCGCGGATCGCGACGGAGTTCCGCTACGAGTTCAACAAGGATGTCGTCATCGACATGTACTGCTATCGCCGGCAGGGCCACAACGAGGCCGACGAGCCGGCGTTCACGCAGCCGCAGATGTACAAGAAGATCGCGGAGCACCCGACGACCCGCCAGATTTACGCGCGCCAGCTGATCGAAGAAGGTCTCCTCTCCGACCAGGAGTCGGAGGCGATGATCGCCGACTTCCGAACCCGTCTAGAGGTGGACTTCGAGGCGTCCAAGAACTTCAAGCCGAACAAGGCGGATTGGCTGGAAGGGGCCTGGACCGGCCTCAGCGTCGCCAAGGGCGACGACCGGCGCGGCCAGACCGCCGTGCCGATGGAGGTGCTGAAGGAGGTCGGCCACGCGCTCTGTACGGTTCCCGAGGATTTCAACGTCAACCGTAAGATCGCCCGGCAGCTCGAGGCGAAGCGGAAGATGATAGAGACCGGCGAGGGTCTGGATTGGGCCACCGCCGAAGCGCTCGCCTTCGGCTCGTTGCTGGTCGAGGGCACCATGGTCCGCCTGAGCGGTCAGGACAGCGGCCGCGGCACCTTTTCGCAACGGCATGCCGTGCTCATCGATCAGGAAGTCGAGGGGCGGAAGCATATCCCGCTCGCGACCCTGAGGCCGGATCAGGCGCCGTTCGAGGTGATCGACAGCCCGCTCGCCGAGGCTTCGGTGCTCGGCTTCGAGTACGGCTTCACCCAGTCGGAGCCGCACGCGCTCGTCATGTGGGAAGCCCAGTTCGGTGATTTCGCCAACGGCGCGCAGGTCATCATCGACCAGTTCATCAGCTCCGCCGAAGCCAAGTGGCTGCGGATGTCCGGCCTCGTGATGCTCTTGCCGCACGGCTATGAGGGCCAGGGACCGGAGCACTCCTCGGCGCGGCTCGAGCGTTACCTGCAGCTCTGCGCCGAAGACAATATCCAGGTCTGCTATCCGACCACGCCGGCGAACTATTTCCACGTGCTGCGGCGCCAGGTCCGGCGCGACTTCCGCAAGCCGCTGGTGCTCATGACCCCCAAATCGCTGTTGCGGCACCGGCTCGCAGTCTCGCCGCTGGCGGCGCTCGGCCCCGACACCTCGTTCCACCGGGTCCTGCCCGAGACCGACGGACTGGTTGCCGACAGCGAGGTCCGGCGGCTAGTGCTCTGCTCGGGCAAGGTCTATTACGACCTCTACCAGGCGCGGGAAGAGCGCAAGATCAAGGACGTGGCGCTGGTCCGGGTCGAGCAGCTATACCCGTTCCCGGCGAAGTCGCTGGCCGCACAGATCGCCCGATACAGCAATGCCGAGGTCGTCTGGTGCCAGGAAGAGCCGCAGAACATGGGCGCATGGTACTTCGTCGACAGGCGGATCGAGCAGGTGTTGGCGAGCACCAAGGGTGTGAAGGCACAGCGGCCGATTTACGTCGGTCGAGCGGAGGCGGCTTCGCCCGCAACCGGCTCGCTGAAGCGCCACAATGCCGAACAGGCGAAGCTGGTCGACGAGGCGCTGACCGTGGAATGAGCGCGGCCGGTCATTAGAACACCGGCGGAACGGGGGCGGGCGCCACGGGGCCCTTCTCCGCAGCGGCCGGCACGAGGTGGGAAGGACTTGAGGACCAGATGGCGACGGACATAAAGGTACCGGCACTCGGCGAATCGTTGACGGAAGCGACCGTCGCCCGGTGGATGAAGCAGGCCGGCGAGGCAGTGGCCGTGGACGAGCCGCTCGTCGAGCTCGAGACCGACAAGGTGACGGTCGAGGTTCCCGCGCCCGTCGCCGGCACTCTCTCCGATATTCTGGCCAACGAGGGCGACAACGTCGAAGTCGGTGCGATCCTTGGCCGAATCGCCGAAGGCGCGGCACCGGCCGCGGAGGGTGCACCCGCCCCCAAGGCTGCACCCGCCCCGCAGGCGCCCGCCCGCGAGCCGGAGCCCAGGCAGGCAGCGGCGCCGGAGCCGC
>JAJUGE010000075.1 GCA_029268305.1 Alphaproteobacteria bacterium | reverse complement strand
TCTGAGGGGAGCAGACAGAGGGTAACGTAGACCTCGTCGTCCGGCGCGATCGCCGGAAGCGCGGCGACCGCTTCCTGCAGCGTGGCGTAGTCCCCCTTCTGTGAACCCGCCACCCCGACCGTTACGGTACAGCAGCAGGCGCAATCCTTTGGCCGTGGCCGGCAGTCCACTACCTCCATAGCTCCGCCGAGGCCGGTGATGACGGCGAGCTGCAGGTAGTGGTGCTCGATCCCGCGCGGGGGCGCGTCGGTCAGGACCTCGACCGACGCATCCGCCGTGCGCGCGGCAAACACCCAATGGTCGCCGAGACGGAACTCGCCGCCCGCCGGATCGGCCGAGAACTCCACCCGCACGCCGTCCTCGAGATCGATCGGACCGGCGGCGACATCCACGAGGCCATCGGCGTCTATAGTGCTGTTGGTGGCATTCTGGTCCCAGCGCTGCACGCGGGTATGGCGCTCCTGCAGCTCGGTGGCGTTGGCGCCGAAGGCGCGGCCGGTGCCGGTCGGAAGCGCCCGATCCAGGGTGATGGTCAGGGCCGCCTCGTCGGTGTCGATCACCCGCGCCATCTCGCCCGGCTCGCCCATCAGCTCGCGATGGTCGTCGGTGACGGTGACCCAGTCGTCCGCGCGGAACCGCAGGACCTGATCGCGGCCTATGCGCGATACCGTGAGGGTGGTCTCTGTGCCGCTGACGGCGATCGCCTCGACCCGCGAGACGATCGAGCCATTGTCGCGCGACCATTTGAACTTCGCGGTCCCGATCGGCCCGGGTGTCTGGATCTCGACGCGGTACAGGCGGTTTTCGAGCCCACGGTAGCCGCCGGTCGGTGAGATGATGCAGGGATCGTCGCTCGCCGGCGGAGCCAGCGCCGAGGTGGTGAGCCGCCCGGCCGACGGCGGGAACATGGCGTCTAGATCGGTGCCGCATTCCGGCGTTCCGTCGACCGCCGCCCACTTCACCTGCCACACCCGCTGAATGCGCGTCGTCGTGTCGGGGCCGCCGAGCGCTTTCTCGAGAAGGAGAGGATCCTCGATGTAGGTGACCTCGCGCTCCCAGAGATCGAGATAGACGATGACGCCGCCATTGCCGGGAAGGGGCGGCGGGTCGGGATAGAAGGGCTGCGAGAGGTAGGTTGGCGCCTCTTCCTCGAACGCCTCCGCCAGCAGCCCGTCGAGATAGAGCCGCCCGGCACCGATCGAGAAATCTGGCGGCGGCCCGGCGATCGGCGTGATCAGGAAGGCGTCGGGCGTATTCAGCCATGCCACCGCTGCGGGCCCGAAGGTGTCGAGCGCGTGGAGGCGGAGCAGTCTCCGGGTGATGTCGGTCTGCTCGTTCCAGTCAGCGTCGAGCTGGACCCGGCCCTGCTGCATGAGGACGCCGCCGTAGCGCCGTTCCGGCCGGTGCGTGAACCGCGTGTAGTCGCCCGTCATCTGCCCTTCCTCGACCCCTGGCTGCGATGCAGCTCGTTGTTTGTGGCCCGCGCTTCGAACGTCCTCTCGCTACGTCACGTAGATCAGCCCCGGCTCCAGTCCGAAGGGCAGGTACTCTTCCAGGCGGAGGCGCAGGTTGGCCGTCCGCTGCGGCTGTTTCAGGTGTGCGTAGGCCCCCATCTCGGACCCGTCCTCTGCGCCCGTGGCGATCTCGACCGGACCGTTGATGTGGAGCTGCCGGTAGGCCGGCTGGCCGTATTCCTCGGCGGTGTACTCCGGTTTCAGCCAGAGCCGGACCCGGTCCCGTATCGCGTCCTTCTCCGCCTGCGTGAGCAGATCACCGCCGGCCGCCTCGATGTCATTGGCGATGCGCAGATCCGGCTGGCAGCGATAGCGTTGCGGCGTCTCCGAACCGGCCGGGATGAAACTGAAGCGCACACAACCGGTCTGACGCCGCTCGCATCTGAGCCTGCCGTCGAAGATCACCTCGCTCGCCAGCGTCATCTCCTTCACGTGCGTCTCGCCGATGACCGTCGTCCGCTCCAGCCAGGCGGCCGGCCCGAAGGCGTCAGGCGCGACCGGATCGGCGATGGCGTCGATGTCCACCCCGTCGATGATCGAGTCGAGCGCCCAAAGCCCCTCGATGTGCCGAGGGAGGCGAAGCGGGCCGACGATCGAGAAGGCCATCTCCACCCGCAAATCCTGGTTGATCTCCTCGCCGCCGGCGGTGCCCTCGGCCAGAATGCTGGGCTCCGTCAGTGAGAGCGGCGGGGGCGGAAGGTCCGGATCGGGTTCGGCGATCGTCACGCCCGGCACCAGGGTGGTGTGGATCAGGCGCAGTCGGCCGAGCGATCCTTCGACGTGGATGGTGCCCTCGACCAGCAGGCCGTTCAGGGTAATCGATGCGCCCTCATGAATGCCGGTGATCGCCAACGGCGCCTCCAGCCGCAGGTGCGGCCGCACGCCATCCTCCGCCTCGATTGCGAGCCAGCGGTCGTCGGCGGGTTCGATCGAGATCGGGTCCGTATAGGTGCGGTTGTCGCGCACGCGGATGATCGTGTTCGCCCGACCGAGATTGGCGGCCCATTCGGTTAGGGCGGCGTCAATGGTGGCAAAGGTGCCCGACTCGCCGCTGCCATCGACCAGCAGCACGTGATCTGCCAGTTCGCGACGCACCAGCCACGAGCTGCGGCGGTATGGGCCGCCGCCAAGTCCGGCCGGGAAGCCCCAGTGATACCAGACCTCGAGCGGCAGCGTCGCATCGAGCAGGGCGCCGAGCGCCAGCCGGCCGAGCTTCACGTCGATCGCGATCGCGTCATCCGCGGGCTGCGACCAGGTCTCGAGATTGGCGCAGCGCACGCGCTCCGGCGGGACCGGTTGGCCGTCGTGAAACACCATCAGGCTGTGGCATTAGGCGCTTGGGGTAGGAGCGAACCCGGCACGACGTCGAACAGTCCGTAGAACTCGGTGAATCCGGTCGGTGTCGCGAGCGCCTTATAGCGGCGCAAATCCTCAAAGAAGAGCGCGGGGCGGATCGCCTGGGGCACATGCAACTCGGTCGCCAGACCGCGCTCGTCACCCTCGCGCCTGAGACGCGAGAATAGGGGGGCGTCGTTGCCGAGCGGGCTGAAGAAGCAGCGCCAGTCATCCGCTGGGCCGAGGCGGCGCGGGGTCACCTGTTCGGCCTCGAAGCTCGCGAGGCGCCAGAGATGGAAGCCGATGTTCCTGATGTTCCACCAACCCTCCATCTGCCGGATCGAGCGCACGTCGGCGGTGTGCGAGACGTGGTCGAACGGCCGGTTCAGGCGGTCGATCGACTCGACCTGGCGGATGTCCGGGCACTGCAGCGAGTGCGGGCGCAGATGGTTGCGCACGAACTGCGTCCAGCCCAGGAGCTCGAAATACTCGACCGCGTGCGCTGCCCAGCCGGTTACGTCGCGGGCCAGCTCCTCCAGCATCGGGAGAGTGCCCTTTCGGCGGCGGTAGTAGATCGTCTTCGCTACGTCGGCACGGCTGCGCAGCCCGACCTCGGGGATGAACGAGGGACCGGAGAGATCGGGAAAGAGGTTGCCGGCCGTGTCGGCCTGGCGAATGTGCGAGGCATCGAACAGCGGCGTCGTGCCGACCAGGTCGCCGATATAGGGGATGACCCAGGGATCGCACGTCTCGATGAAGGCATTGTCCCAGAGGCCGCGGATGTCGGCTTCCAGGGCATCCGCCTGCTCCTCGACGATGCGCAGCAACGCGCGCAGCGGCTCGCCCTGTGCCGCATCGCGCTCGCGGTAGAGCGCCGGCAGAAGATTGTAGAGCTTGTCCGTGGTTGCCGTGCCGTCGGTCATTGATCGAGCCTGTCGACGATGGTCAGGACGATGTCGCCATCGGGATCTTCGATGCAGGCCTGTTCCGCCGGTATGACGGCCGGTGGCTTGTCACCGAAGCAGGCGACGACGACCGGATCGTGATCCAAGCCGCCGTCCGCGTTGGCGCGTGCGTCGAAGATGCGGAGGTGCGGTTGCTGCAGAGCCGCGGTCACGCCTCTGAGGGTTCTTTGTGTCGGCGTCCACTCGGCCGAGCCCTTGTAGCGCAGCACATCGAGGTCGACGGCGATCACGCCGTCCGCGCCCTGAAGCACCGCGAAGACGTCGCTGGCATGAACCGGCCGGCCGAGCGGCATCGCCCCAAAGGCGAAATGATCGAGCAGCGCCCGTTTCGCCGCTACTTGAACGTCGTCCGCGATCCGCGCCGGATCTGGGACTATCTTCGCGCGGACTTCGATCGCGACACGGCAGAAGTTGGCGATCTCGAGCCGGTGATTGATGTCGCGTTGCGTGGCGAGGGCGTCGTGCAGCGTCTTCAGGGAATCGGCGGAAAGAGTCGCGCCTTCCTGGGCCGCGACCGTCAGGTGCACCGCCTTCTCGATTCCGTGCCAGACCCAGGTGGCGCGCGACTTCGCAACCAGCCCGGAGGTGGCCAGCAACGCCTCGAAGTCGCGGAGCGAGACTATACGACCGAAGGTCTTGACGGTGGAGGGCGCCGTCTCCCGCGCCGTGTCCAGGGTCTCGGGATCGGCCGCGCCTTCGGCCGGCAGTGGATTGCGAACTTCGCGCAGCCCCACGGGGCGAGTCAGCAGGATCGAGAGCTGGTTCGCCTTCATGCGGCCCTGGAGCCCCAGGCCCTGGCGGTAGGTGGCGATCACGTTGCCCTGGCCGGTGGGCAGGCGCGCACCGGTGCGGCCGTCGCCAAACTGCAGCACGGTGTCACCGGCGTCGCTTTGCCGCGCGGTGAAGACGCGCGCCGTCGGCGGCTGGGCGTAGAGGCTCTCGACCTCCGCCCAGGCCTCGCCGTTCACCCGCAGCGTGAGGGTGCTCGCACCGCCGACGCTCTTCGCGCTGGGCACGTAGGTGAGGGGAGGCTTGCGCAGGCCGAAGCGCTGGAAGCTCTTTGATGCGTCGCCGTTGCCGAGCGGCTCCTCGGCGACGGTTTCGCCGTGGCTCGCTTCGGCGACGTTGCCGAGCAGCATCGCCGAGGCGGAAGCGAGTGGCGTCGTCGGCGCCGGCGTGAAGTCGATGGCGAGATGCGTCGGCTCGCCGCCCCAGACAGCAGCGATCGGCGTCGCATTGGTGACGGTGGCCGCGTGCGGCGAGGTCAGACCGTCCTCGATGATGATGCGGCGACTCTTTTCGAGCGAAGGCACATCCTTCAGCTCCGCTACCAGCCGCCCGCTCTCGATCCTGGCCGGGTAGTCGAAAGGTCGGAAGGCGAACTCCGGTGACTCGAGTTGCCAGATCCGCGCCTTGCGACGGTCGGATATCGTGCCGAGGCCGTCACCCCGCGGAATCCAGGTGGTCCAGGCGGTGCCGTTCCAGACGCGGTGGACGAGAGTGTCGTCCACGGCACGGGCGAACACATGCAGCTCGGTCACGCCCGAGACCTCCACGCGCGTCACCGTTGGCGCCGAGGCGAGGGCGCCGCCCAGCCCCGTCCAGCTCGACCATTTCGTGCCGTTCCAGTAGGCGGTCTTGAGCTCGCCGTCCTCGCCGAGGGCGAACAGGTCGATCCGGTTGGCTGCCGTGGTAACGGCCGCCGGCTCGTTCACGATCGTTCCGCCGAGGGACGTCCACTCCGACCATTTGGCACCGTTCCAGGCCTTCCAGATCACGGTGCCGGCGTCGTCGCGGGCGAAGACATCGAGGCGGTTTGCGGCCCGAGCTACGGCGACTGGGCGGGAGGCGAGAGTGCCGCCTAGGGATTCCCAGTCGGTCCACACCGCCCCGTTCCAGTATCGACGCCAGAGTGCCCGGTCAAGGCCGCGGACGAAGACGTCGATCCGGTTTGCGCCCCACGAGACGGCTTCGATTTCCGAGGTGAGGATGCCACCGAGGGACTGCCAACCCGACCAGATGCCCCCGCTTCGCGCGCGGAGCCAGAGGCCGAGATCCAGCCCGCGCACGAACACGTGCAGCGCATCGGCCGTGTGGGAGACCGCCCGCGGCGCCGAGGTGAGGACGCCGCCGAGCGATGACCAGCCGCTCCAGCCGCCGGGGAAGAAGCTGTCGATCCAGAGCGCGTTGTCGAGACCTCGCCCGAGCAGCTCGATCCGTTGCGTTGCGGACGACACCGCCTCCGGTGCAGCGCTCAATATGCCACCGTCCCGGAACTGCCAGTTTCCGCTGGCGGAGCCGGCGTCGAGGTTCAGGGTGAGGGCGGCGTCGGTGCCGCTTCGCGCGAAGACCGTGAGCTGGTTCGCGCCGGCGGAGACGGCCGCAGGCTTGTCGCGGATCACCTGGCGGAAAGCGGCGTGGGTCACGGTATCCTGGACCTGACCGAGCGTTTCCGGTTCGTCCTTGGTCTCGGTCACGCGCGCGAGACGCATGCGCGAGGGAGAGCCGGCCCCCACGTCGACCAGCATCAGTGTGCCCGGTTGGAGGTCCGGGTACTTTGTGTCGAGCGGATAGAAGCCGCTGGCGCCGAGGCTCATCTGATAGCCGGGCGAGCCGGCGGTGACCGTCTTCCAGCGCTGCGTCGCCGGGATCGCCGGGTTCGCGTCATAGTAGGCATAGCTGTCGGGCGCGTTCCGTCCGAAGAACCCGACCGAGCGGGTAACCTTGGCAGCGTGCGCGGTATCGGCCCGCCAATTCCCGGCCTGTATCGCCGGGCTCCAGACGAGCTCGCGGCCGGTGTCTCGGTCCTGGAGAGAGAGCGCCGTCTTTTCCTCCGCCGACCAGTTGGTGAAGAAGATCAGTTTGTTGCCGGGGCTCACCGCGGCGGGTGCGGCATTGACGGGGGAGCTTGTGCGCCCCTGGGCGACCGCGTTCAGCGGGACGGGTGGGGCGAAGATGCGCGGCCCGTTCAGGTGCGCGCGCGCCTGGATCTCCTCGGTCGTCTCGAAGAACTGCGGCCGCTCGTCCTGGCCCGGCACGCTCATGACCTTGAGGCCGATCGGGATCCGCGTCGTGGCGCCGCTGTCGAGGGTGAAAGCCAGCTTGGTCGTAGCCGCGAGGCCGGGGCGCAGGTGGTAGTCGAGCATGCGCGCAAGGCGCAGCACCGAATCCCGTTCCTTCGCCGTGCGCACGAAGAACTCGTTCGCGTAGCGCTCCTGATAGAAGGTGAGCACGTCGGCGACGGCAGCCCAGAGCTCCAGGATCGTGATGGCGTAGTCGTCGCTTTCGCGCGTCGTCAGCCCGGTGAGCGCTGCCTCGCCGGCGATCGCCTGCAGCATGGCGGTACGGAATGTGCCGAACGTGCCGATCCGGTAGTCGAGCGAGGAGAGGGCGGGGCGGTTGAACAGCACGCCCGGGGCGGGCGGAACGTCGCCGGAACAGCAGCCGCAGAAGACGGGATCGGGCGGCAGGGCCATGGCTACAAGCCTCCCAGCGCTTCGAGCCGCAGGACCCCGTTCTCACGGAAGTTGGGGTCGTTGTCGAGCCGGGGGATCTCGAAGGCGGACATGGGTATCACGCCCTTTTCGATCTCACCGTTGGCCGATTGCCAGTAGCGCTTGAAGACGCGGACGGTCGCCGAGTCGACGCCTTCGACCGCCTCGACCGCGGCATAGAGCCGACTGAGGTAGACCGGTTGCCCGAAGGTGAAGTTGGCGAGAGCGAAGAAGCCTGGGCTGCCGTCTGCCTGCCGCGCCGATCCGAGCGCTCTCGAAACCGCCTCCAGCACGTCGCCGCGGAAATGTCCGGCAGCCACGCAGATCTCGACCTCGACCTCCAGCGGCACGTACTGCGCCGCCCGGACCTCGAGGTCGTAGCCCGCGAGCTTATAGCCGGTCAGATGCGCGACGAGCTTCCGGCGAAGCTCCTCGACCAGGGCGGCACCGCCGCCCGGCAGCACGATCAGGTCGTCGCGCGAGCGGGGATGGGCGGCGACGAACACGCTGTGCCAGCTGCCCGTCCAGCGAAACGTCGCCTTTGCCGCGGCCAGCTCCCCGAGCTTCAGCGCCGCCTTCTCGTAATCGGCCTCGGTGACGGCGCGGAACTGCTCGGCATGGAAGGCGCGTGGCGCGAGTTGCCGTACCTCTTCGATCGTTTCCGGCTCGGTGCCGCCGCGCGCGGCGGCCGGCTGCCAGACCCTTTCGATGTCGGGGAAGTTCGGCAAGGGAGCCGCGGGATCGGCGGGATCCGCCAACTCCGCCGCGGTCGGCTCCACCACATGCACCAGCGAGGCGTAGCCGATATTGCCGGCGCGACCATTGCCGATCCGATAGCGCGCGGTCGCGGCGATCGCCCCCAGGGGACGGCGCCCGTAGGCGTCGTCGCCGAAGCGGAGGGTCGCGCGGCCCTCGTTGTCGATGTCGACGACGAAATGACGGTCGAAGGGGCCGCTGTCGAGCAGATCTGGCACGGGGGTCCAGATCTCGACCTCCGCAGGGGGGAAGGTGAGGAGCAACACCACCGCTGGCGCGACGCTTCGAGCATCGACGTCGAGGGCGTGCCGGCCGCCGATCATGCGGCCATCGTTCGCGAAAGTGCGATCGGGCGGTTCTCCTTGGAGCGTCAGCGGCCCGTTCGGTAACGAGATCTCGCTGACTCCGCCGTGGTTACGTTCCACCGGAGGCGGCAGCGCGCGAAGCAGCGTTCGGCCGTGATCGCAGGGCGCGACGTTGCCGCGCGCAATCGTGATGTTGTCGATGGCTCCCGTCTCGGGCGTGTTGGCCGAGATGCAGGCGGGAAAAGCGAGCGCGTCCTCCTCCCGCCAGACGACCCGTTGCAGAGGCAGCACGGGATCGCCGGCGGCGGCGAGCAGATTGAGCTGTCCGTCGGTCAGCGTCAGGCTGTAGACGGGATCCTCGGTATCCTCGACCTCAACTAGGCGCACGACCTGCCGGTGCGTCGCGTCGGCGTCGGCGGCGACCCCGGTGATCGCCCCCTTGACCTCCTCGACCAGCAGATAGTCGCCGACTGCCAGTTGCGGGCGGTAAGCGTCGCGATCGGCGCCGCCCGTGGCGGGGAGGCCGTAGAGCCAAGCGGCGGTCGTGCCGCGGGCTAGGCAGCATTCGGTATTGCCCCATGTGTGGAAGCGAAGCTCGTTATGGTTCGGATCGACCGCGATCCTCGCCGCCGTCTCGAACACCTCGACCCGCTGCAGGGCCGGATCGGCCTCGAAATCCACCTGGTTCGGCGGAATCGCGACGCCCGGTGCAGCCGGCTGACCGCGCAAGGCGCGCGCGACCCGCGTCAGCAGCTTTGTGCCCTCCGGCACTACGCCGGTGCTCGTCACCTCGAAGTGAACGTGCGTCCAGGCGTTACGGCCGTCGTGCACGCGGTAGTCGATCAGGCGCGCGTGCCGTTTGGCCGAGATGCGGTGCCGGCAGGTGTCGAGGTAAGCCTCGGTGGCCACCGCATCCTGAAAATAGGAGAGGTGGTCGCCGACATAGGCGAAGAGCTCGACGAGCGCCACGCCGAGGTCGGCAGGGTTGCGCTCCATCCAGCGCGGATTGCGCTGCGGGATGAGATCGAGCAGCAGTTTGCGGAAGCTCTGATAGTCCTTGGCGAGATAGTCGAGCAGGGGCTCCGTCGGCAGATCCGGCGGGCATTCCAGCTCCGGCCGGCAGTCGAAATCGGTCGGGCAGGACGCCTTGAAGCTGAACGGCGCGGCGGCGAGCTGCGGGTCTATGTCGGCGTGTGCGACTGTCAGCAGGTAGGTGGAGAAGTCGCCCGGCTGGTCGACGAAGACGTTGAGCTTCAGCGGTTCGGTCGGGTGCGTCTGCACGTCCAGCACGCGGATGCCGACGATCCGTGCGCCACCGACCACGGCGAAGCTGGCGACGCTGCCGACGAGCGCTGCCGGCGGCGGCTTCAGGAACGTCGCCTCGATCCGATACTCCTCGCCCGGGAGTGCCGCCGGGTTCTCGTAGTACTCGACGAAGTCTATGCCGTTGATAGCGCCGGGATGGTTGACGACGTCGCCCCTGCGGCGGTCGTC
The DNA here is from genome assembly GCA_029268305.1 of Alphaproteobacteria bacterium. GTDB lineage: Bacteria > Pseudomonadota > Alphaproteobacteria > JAJUGE01 > JAJUGE01 > JAJUGE01. The sequence goes on along the minus strand of JAJUGE010000075.1, from coordinate 8,132 downwards.
GCGGCACCACATCAGGCCGGAGGCGTCGCTGGTCATCGCGACCTCATCCCGCCGTCGGTTGCCTGAAGACGTCTTCCCGCCGCTCGCCGGTCGCGCGGCGCGTGTAGCCGACGGTCACCTCCAGGGTCTCGTCCCGCGCCTCGACCTTCACTTCGTCTACGAGGATGACTTCGTTCAGCCAGCGGAGCAGGGAGCCGTGCACCAGCGTCTGCGTCGCCGCGGCCAGCGCATCGGAATTCGGCGCGAAGACCAGTTGGCGGAGGCCGCAGCCGAAGTCCGGACGGTTCACCCGCTCGCCGGGGCTCGTGAACAGCACCTGCCAGATCAGGTCGCGCACGTGATCGTCGGCAGCCGTTTCAGCCGTGCGGCCGGAACTGTCGAGGGCGAAGGGGAAGTCGAGGTAGCGCGCCTCTTCCGCCATCAGAGCCCCTCCACCTGCATCGTCGGCGACACCTGACTGGAGTCGAGCCGCTGCACCTTGATGGCGTCGAGGTTGTCGTGGAGATGGCGGACCACACCGCGGGCGATCGCGGCGAACAGGCGCCGCCGGTCGCGCGATTCGGGCGTGTTGTCGATGTCGAGGGTCGGCAGCCCGTCCGCCAGCAGGAGAGCGTTCAGCTCGGCTTCGATCGCTGCCGCCATCGAGTTCGCGAAAGCACTCGGGATCGGGAGAGGGTCGGCCTTGCTGCCGAGGTTTCCGGGCTTTATCGCCATGCCACATGTCCGTTATTCGAGAAGGACCCTGAGGGAGAGCAGGCTCGGCGTCGCCGGCGGCAACGGTGGCACCGGCGGCGCCGGCGTCACCGGCAGAAAGCCCCCCGCGAGCTCGCCCGGATGCACGTGGGCGTTGAACATCGACACGATCTGGTTGAGGTAGGTGAGGAGCTGATCGCCGAGGACGGCCGGATGGGCGGCACCCTGGCTCCCCTCCTGGATCAGCGCCGAGTCGATCACCACCCGCGCCAGACCCTTCACCGTGATCGTCTGCGTCGCCGCATCGACGACCACCTGGTTCATGCCGGCAGCGTCCGAGAGGGTGATGGTTTGGGCCACGTCGTCGAAGGCGGCGATCAGGCCGAAGTCGCTGCGCAGGATCTTGGTCTGCGGCGTCGTCGGCACGCCCATCGGCTTCATCGGCACCTCGGCCGTGCCCCACCAGCCGCCGACCCAGATCGGCCGCGACACGTCGCCCGCCTCGAACTCGATCCACACACCGGCACCCACTTGGGGAATTGCATAGAATCCGGCCTGGGGGCCCGCGAACGGAGCACAGGGCACCGCCCAGCCGGTCGGGATCTCGCCCAACACCTCCGGAACCGTCGCCTGGATGCGGCCCTGGCTCAACGGATCCATGTTGTTCAGCACGAGCCCGCGATACTTGCCGTAGTGGCGCTCTTCGATGGCGCTGCTGCGTTCGCTGGCGCCTGAGTCCGGCATTCGCTTCTCCCCCCTCTCGCCTCAGGCCACGGCGGCCATCGGGTCGATGAAGACCTCGGCGCCCGTCAGGCCGACCGCGTTCCGCCAGCACTGGAAGGTCTGGGAATAGCCGTCCTCCGAGATCACGTGACGCACCTCGTTGACGTAATAGAGGCCGCTGTTCTGGCGCCCGGCGCCGCGCACCAGGACCGGCAGGCCCGGCCGCAGGACGCGAGCGAACTTGAGCGTGTCGATCTCGCCGTTGCCGCGGATCGCTCGGGCCGCCTGGTTCACCTCCGCCTGCGAGCGCATCTGGACTTCCGCCGGGCTCGCGGCATCGGAAGCCGGGGATCGCTCGACCGGCGGCGGGATGATGCGCGCGAGCGCCGGCTCCAATCCCATAGGCGGCTCGGTCGGGACCGGTGCCACTGCGGGGATGGGCGCCTTGGTCATGGGGTCGATGGAAGCCTTGACCACCGTCTTCGGCTGGAGCGAGTCGTTCGAGACGTTGAAATTCAGCAGGTTCGTCTCGATGCCGAGGTCGACCGAAAGGACACCCTGCGGCGGCATGATCGTCTGCGGCGGGTGGAAATGGCCCACGTCCATGCCAGCGATCGGGTCGGGCTGCACGTAATATTCGTAGGCGTTGCGCTCGGCGAGCTGCTTTACGTAGCGGATGTCGGGGATGCGCTGCGTCGTGGTGACGTCCGCCATCGTGCGCATCGGCGGTGTCGGCAGCACGAAGGGGACCAGCGCGTATTTGCCGTAGATCGTGCGCACCACCTCGCTGTCGGGCAGGTTCGGCCACGTCATCGGCTGCTGGATGTGGTTCATGATCGTCGCTGTGGCGTCGAGGCCGACGACATCGAGAGTTGAGGATCCTGGATCGTTGCTGTTGGCCACAGTCGAGTCGCGGACGTAGCCGTTGATGATCGTCTGGGGCAGGCCGAGCCCGAACGAGACCGAGATGCGGATCGGCACCAGCGGCCGGAAGATGTCGAACTGCAGCAGGTCCCAATCGCCGAGCCAGGTCCGGCTCAGGTCGAAATGCAGTCTGAAGATGCTCGCCCGCTCGATCGAGCTCTCGATCTCGATCTGGCGCAGCGCCGAGATGTAGTTCGGCGGCAGCGGCGCGAACGCCACCTGGACCGTGAAGAAGGAGGGCAGGATACCCATCGGCTCAGGTCCCGGGCGCCGGGATCCTGATGATCAGGCCCGGCTCGGCCGTCAGGTCCGGCGGCCACATCACCCGGTTGGCGTCGCAGAGCCGCCAGAACAGCTCCGGATCGCCGGCGACCTTGTAGGCGACCAGATCCGGCCGATCTTCCGGCTCGACGCGGTAAGGAGTCGTACCCTCGACTTCGGGGATGAACCGCATCCGCTTGTAGCGGATGGTCCGCCCGTCCGCGGTCTGCAGCTGCGCCGTCGGGACCCCCTCATACCGGCTGCCACGGAAGAACATGGCGAGCCTCCCCTGCTGGCTCGTTTCGGATCAGAAAGGCAATACCTGCTTGATCGACTGCACACTTCCGATGGTGTTCATGGCTGACAGCACTTCCTTCTGCGTGAAGGCTGCCATGTAGACCCAGTAAGCCGGGTTTGTGACGTCGAGGTCGCGGTAGGTCATGACCTTCAGGCTGAGGTCCGCCTTCGCGCGCGTCGGGTTGAGGCTGGTGTCGAACGCCTGCTCGGTGATGGAGACGGAGGCTATGTGCACCGGCAGCACTCGTTTCGGCCCCCAGATCAGCAACGCCAGCGGCGACGGCTCGCCGAGGATCATGGCGCTGCCGGCGATCGCCAGGACCTGGTTGGCGATCACGGTCGGATAGGAGGGGTACATCAGCCCCTCCAGCGCGGCGATCACCGGGTGAAGGCCGTTGTCGACGACGGTGCCGTTCTCGCCGGGGTTCTCGAGCTGGTCGGTCGCATCGATTTCGACGCTGAGGGAGATCGACTCCGAGGGCGGCCCGTTGGTGCGGTTCGCGTCGCCGCGCCCGCCGCCGGAGGAAACCCGTCCCTGCAGGTTCCGGCTCATCTCCTCCGGGTTGTACTGGAAGACGATGATGGTCGGCAGCAGGTCGGGAAGCTGATAAGCCACCAGAGCACCTTTGAGGATGCGGGGGCTTCGCGGAAATTCAGAGGCCATTCAGACACTCCTCCCACGGTCCCGGACCGGCACCCTCGGCGAACCCGCGCGAGAAGTCGGCACGATACTCCGGTACGCCAATCTCATCACAGCCCCGGAGGCGAAGCAAACTGATTCGCCGGTCAGCCACGGCGTACCGAGCCCTCAAAACACGATCGTCACGACGCCCACGACCGTCGTGCCGACCGGAGGTGCGGTGGCCTCTGGGGAGGGACCGGCGCCGCTGGCGGCGACGCCGAAGCTGACGCCGGGCTTCGCCTCGGCGATCCCCTGCGCCGCCTTTACCGCTTCCTTCACCGGCTCGAGGTGCGGGGAGACCGCCTCGCTGATGGCGGGGATATCGTCCAGCGTCCTGAAGCCGGCGGTCTCGGCGAGGATCGCCCGCATCGCCGCCTCGCCCTCCCGGAAGACCCCGCCGACCCGCGTGAGGTCGGGTACCGAGGACGAAGAGGGGAACGTCAGGCTCATCTCCCACTTGTCGGGCGCGAGGCTGCCAGAGAAATGGAGGCCGCGATAGGAAGTCTCGACCGACATGCCGCCGGTCCATGAGACGGTGCCGGAGGCTTCGAGGCCGTGGCCGCGCAGGCCCACCGTCGGCCCCCCGACCGTGATCTTGGCGTAACCGTGCGATCGCTCGATGCCGACCCCGTCGACGATGGTCTGGATGACACTTTTCACGCTCGAGACGATCGAGCTGTCCGCGATCGAGGACCCCGCCGGCGGCGGTGGGATCGTCGCATCCTCCGGCCGGGGCACGATGGACTGCGGCGGCAATGATATGCCGTGCGCGGACGCCCACTCGCGCACCAGCGGCTCGATCGTGCCGCGGCCCTGGCCTGCCGCCGCCGGGACGTTCCGGTAGACCTCGGCGACGATGGCGTTCAGCGACAGCCCGAACAGCCGGCTCTGGTTCGCCTGGAGCCATTCGCGGATCGGCCGTTCACTCTCCGCCAGGACCGCCTGCAGCTGATCGTAGCTCAGGGTCGGAAACGGGCTCTGAAGCCCGGCGATGGTCGCCTGATTGCCCAACATCGGCAGCGGCGGCAGGGTCGCGGGCGCCGCGCTGAAAGCCGCCGGCTGGCTCGCCTTCGCCGGCTTTCGCATCGAGAGATCTCGGGTGCGGCCGTTCATGGCTCACACGCTCCTGATGTGCTCGGCGTAGCGGGTGTCGGGCGAGATGTACATCTCGGTCACGTTGCGCTGCGGGTCCTGGTCCACGACCGCCTCTACCCGCCGCGCATCCCCTGCATTCCATGCTCCCCGCTGCAGAGCCGCCAGGCCGGGGGCGCGGCTCGCCCAGATGCTGCCGAGCCAGTTGTCCATGGCCTGATTGCGAAGCGTGTGCTTCATGTAGAGGCGTATGTCCTCGGGGTCGGCCGCGGCCTGGACCGGCAGCACCAGCGCCATGTCGAAGTAATAGCGGAGCTTCTCCTCCGTGGTGAAGTTCTCGATCCGCGTCAGCTCCGCCTGAATGCGCGCGACCTCGCTCTCGGCGAGGGAATAGAGCGGGTTTCGCATCTGCGGGAGGCCGAGGCCGATGTTGCCAGGCTGTCGCTGCTGCAGCAGACTCGGTGGCTGGAGTTGCAGGTCGCCGACTCTCGGCAGAAGCGGAAGCGGCAGTCCCAGGTCCACCGCAGGCACGAGGCCGCCGAGGAGCCGGGGGCCTCCGAAGCGGAGATGCGGCGCCGCCTGCTGGCGCTGCTCCTCGATCAGCAGATCGAGGAAGTAGATGATCTGTCGGCGCATGTAGGACTCGACCCCAGTCAGCGGGAACCAGTGGTCGAGGGCGGTCCGCACGTCGGCGTCGGCGGCGGTCGTGCCGATGTCGCGATCGAGCACCGTCTGGTAGCCGACGGTCGGGAAGCTCTGCCACCAGTCGGGGCCCGAGACGTGCGGCTTGTCGTTGCCGGTTCCGAAGAAGCCGGCGACCGCCTCCAGATAGCTCTGGCTGCCGCCGACGCGGCAGCCGCGGATGTCGACCCAGCTGGAGCTGTCGAAGCGGCCGCGGACGGTGTTGAGGTGGCCCCGGAACCCCCGGTTGATGGCGGCATTCGCGTTGGAGAGGCCGGCGACGAAGTCGGCGGGCTGCACGCCGAGCGTGAAGTTGAAATTCTGGATTCCGGTGATTGCGTCCTGCAGATCCTGTGCCTGCTGCGCGGTCACGCCGGCACCCGCCGGGGGCTGCTGCTGCACTTCCTGGCGAATGCCGGCCAACATCGTCCGCAGAGCCGTCTGTATCGTGCCCCTCTGCCGGCCGACCGTCGCCTGTTCGGGCTGACTCAGGCCGGGATCGACCGTGTCGACGGTGTGCATGAGCAGATCGGCGCTGCGGCGGATCAGGCGCTGAACCGCACCGGTCGGGGCAGCGCCAGCCGCATCCAGCCCGAACGGGCGCAGCACGGCGGGGTCGTCGGCACGGACCTGGTCGAGGAGGTTCGTGTAGGTCTGAGCGGTCAACAGACCGGTGCCGTATAGCGCCTCGAGGCCGGCGGCATCGCTTTCGGAGAAGGCGCGCAGCTCGTTTTCCAGGATACCCGGGGAGCCGCCGCGGAAGAAGGCGGTGAAGAGGTTGGTCTGGCTGGCGTGGGTGATGACCCGGATACGCCCGACATTGCCCTGACCGCTGGCGAGGTGGTCGACGATGTCCTCCAGCGAGTTCACGAGTCTGGGCCGGAGCTGCCATGCGTTGTGATACGCCGTCGCGTCCTGGAGAAAGCCGTCGTTGCGGGGGTCCTGACCGGCGATATAGGTGATGTCGGGGACGTGCTGCGGCTCGCCGAAAAGGTGCATGCGACGCGGGTCACGCGATGCCGTGAGGCGCGGGCTGCGGCCGAGAACCAGCTCCGTGGCCGCCGCGTCGGCATCCCGCTCCACGGCGCCGTCGGCCGAAGGTGGAGAGGGATTCCGTGCTTGCGCGACATGCGCGAGCTCGTGTGCCAACAGCCATAGCCCCTGGGGCGTCTGCGGCCGGTACCGCCCGGCTCCGAAGACCACGTCATTTCCGATGGTGAAGGCCTGCGCGCGAAGCGAGCTGGCGGTCGCCGCCGCGCTGGCATCCTGATGGATCCGGACGGCGCCGAGTTCGGCTCCGAGCAACCCCTGGAACCCGGTGCGGACCCGCGGGGGAAGCGGCTGCCCGTTGCCGAGCCTCCTGGCCATCTGCTGATTTCCGGGCTCGGCTCGGGATTGCAGCCCTAGCACCGGCTCCTTCTTGGCCTGAGCGGGCGCGATCTCGGCCCCGCTCCGCTTCGAGACTGCCGATCTGGCGGCGAAGGCCGTCATCAGTTTCAGCCTCCCCGGACCGCACGAACGATCGCATCGGTCAGCGCTTCCGCGATCCGGTCGGCTCCGGCGTCCGGCGGAACCCGGAGAGCGAGGGCGGAGACCTCGCGATCGGTGAGTTCGTCGGGGCCGAGCGCACTGAGCGCCTGCGACAGTGCCTGGTCGAGAACGCGGGAGAAGGCGCCGCCGTCACCAAGCGACGCGGGGGCGCCGGTGATGCGAACGCGGTCTATCGCGATCCGGAGCGGTGGCGGATGCGGCAATGTCATGACCGTCGCTCCGTCAGCTCGGCAAAGGGCAATTGGCGGTCGATCTTCTCGAACTCGGCTCGTGCCGCCTCGCCCAACTCCTTCATCGTGATCGCGGTGCCGCGGTTTGCCGCGATGAAGGCGGCGTTCACGGCGATGTTGCGAATGTTCCCCCCGGGGATATCGAGGCGTGCGAGCAGGTCGAAGTCGATACCGTCGACAGGGGCCGCCGACGGAATCGAGATCTCCCAGATGCGGCGTCGCAGCAGAGAATCGGGAAACGGGAAGTTGATGACGACGCGCAGCCGGCGAAGGAATGCCTGGTCGAGGTGTGACTTCATGTTGGTGGCGAGGATGGCAAGGCCGCGATACTCCTCCATCCGCTGCAGCAGGTATGCGACCTCTATGTTCGCGTAGCGGTCGTGGCTGTCCTTGACCTCGCTGCGCTTGCCGAAGAGGGCGTCGGCCTCGTCGAAGAGGAGTATGGCGCCGCTCCGCTCGGCAGCGTCGAAGATGCGGCGGAGGTTCTTTTCGGTTTCGCCGATGTACTTGCTGACCACTCCGGCGAGATCGATCCGATAGAGGTCGAGGTCGAGGGAGCCAGCGATGACTTCGGCAGCCAGGGTCTTGCCGGTGCCGCTCGGGCCCGCGAACAGGGCGGAGACGCCGCTGCCCCGGTTCATGCGCCGACCGAAGCCCCACTCCTCGTAGACGCGGTAGCGTTGCGAGACCTGCGTAGCGAGCGCCTCGAGCTGTGCCAATACCGTCTCGGGCAGCACGATGTCGTCCCAGCCGCTTTTCGGTTCGATCCGTTGCGCGAGATCGGCGAGGTCGGAGCCGCTTCGCCGCCGCGCGACCTGCCACAGGATCCGCTCGCCGCTCGTTCCGTCGGCCGCTGCGGCCTCCCGAGCGATCTGCAGGATCTCGGTCGAATCGAGATCGAAATGCGCCGCGAGCGATCGAACCTCGCTTTCGTCCGCCTCCGTGGCGGCCGCTGCCAGCGCATGCCGCCAGAGTGCGCGCCGGGAAGCGGCGTCCGG
>JAJUGE010000074.1 GCA_029268305.1 Alphaproteobacteria bacterium | reverse complement strand
TCGCCGCACGCCCATGCCGTGTTGAAGGGAATCGACGTCTCGGGCGCCGCTGCGATGCCGGGCGTCGCCGCCGTATTCACGGGGGCCGACATGGCCGCCGATGGCGTCGGTAGCCTCCCTTGCGGCTGGCTGATTCACTCCCGCGACGGCAAGCCGATGGTGGAACCGCCGCATCCCCCGCTCGCAGTCGGGCGGGTGCGCTATGTCGGCGACCATGTCGCGGTCGTCATCGCCGACAGCCTCTCCCGCGCACGGGAAGCTGCCGAGCGCGTCGAGGTCGATTACGAGCCGTTGCCGGCGGTGACCGGACCGGCCGAGGCGATCGGGGCAGGTGCCCCGCAGGTTTGGGAGGCGGCACCCGGCAACCTCTGCTACGACTGGGAGATCGGCGACAGGGCCGCCACCGAAGCCGCTTTCTCGAAGGCGCATCACATCACTCGCCTCGAGCTGATCAACAACCGGCTGATACCCAACGCGATCGAGCCGCGCGCCGCGATCGGCGACTTCGATCGCGCCACCGGCGAATACACCCTCTATACGACCACGCAGAACCCGCACGTGATCCGCCTGCTGATGGGCGCGTTCGTGCTGCACATCCCGGAGCACAAGCTTCGTGTCGTGGCACCCGACGTCGGCGGCGGCTTCGGCTCCAAGATCTTCCACTATGCCGAGGAAGCGGTCGTCACCTGGGCGGCCGGGAAGATCCGCAAGCCGGTGAAATGGACGGCCGACCGGTCGGAGTCCTTCGTTTCCGACGCTCACGGCCGCGATCACGTCACCACCGCCGAACTGGCGCTCGACGAGAACGGCAAGTTTCTCGGCATGCGCGTCGAGACGATCGCCAATCTCGGCGCCTATCTCTCGACCTTCTCGACCAGCGTGCCGACCTATCTCTACGGCACGCTCCTCGCGGGCGAGTACACGACGCCGGCGATCTACTGCAACGTGAAGGCGACCTTCACCAACACGGCGCCGGTCGACGCCTACCGCGGCGCCGGCCGGCCGGAGGCTACCTTCGTCGTGGAGCGGCTGGTCGAAACCGCCGCGCACGAGCTCGGGATCGATCCGGCGGAGCTTCGCCGGCGCAACCTCATCCCGCCGGACGCCTTCCCCTATGCCACGCCGGTGGCGCTCCAGTACGACAGCGGCAATTATGCCGGCACGCTCGACGCCGCCCTGAAGGCGATCGACTATGCGGGCTTTCCCGCTCGCCGTGACGCCGCGAAGGCACAGGGCAAGCTGCGCGGGATCGGCATCTCGGCCTACATCGAAGCCTGCGGTCTCGCCCCGTCGGCTGTCGCCGGCGCCCTCGGGGCACGGGCCGGCCTTTACGAGGCGGCGGAAGTGCGGGTGCATCCCACCGGCAGCGTGACCGTCTTCACCGGCACCCACAGCCACGGCCAGGGACACGAGACCACCCTTGCGCAGGTTGCCGCGAGCCGGCTCGGCATTCCGATCGAGAACGTCGAAGTCGTGCACGGCGACACCGCGCGCATCCCCTTCGGCATGGGCACGTATGGATCGCGCTCCCTCGCCGTCGGCGGCTCGGCGCTGGCAAAGGCGCTCGACAAGATCGAGACGAAGGCGAAGAAGATCGCCGCCCACATGCTGGAAGCATCGGAAGCGGATATCGAGTTCAAGGACGGCAAGTTCACGGTGTCCGGTACGGATCGCTCGCTCGCGTTTGGCGAGGTCGCCCTGCAGGCCTACGTGCCGCACAACTTCCCGCACGACGAGCTGGAGCCCGGGCTCGACGAATCGTCCTTCTACGATCCGGTCAATTTCACCTATCCGGCCGGCTGTCACGTGTGCGAGGTGGAGATCGACCGCGACACAGGGGTGACCCGGATCGTCGGCTTCGTGGCGGCGGACGACTTCGGCAACATCGTCAATCCGATGATCGTCGAAGGGCAGGTCCACGGCGGCATCGCGCAGGGGATCGGCCAGGCGCTGCTCGAGGGATGCATCTACGACGAGAGCGGGCAGCTGGTCACCGGCTCCTACATGGACTACTGCATGCCGCGTGCGGACGATCTGCCGTCCTTCACCGTCATGACGCAGGAGACGCCCTGCCCGCACAACCCACTGGGTGTGAAAGGGTGCGGCGAAGCCGGCGCGATCGCGGCGCCGGCCGCGGTCATGAACGCGGTGATGGACGCGCTTCGTCCTCTGGGTGTCGAGCGGCTGGACATGCCGGCGACGCCGCAGCGGGTCTGGCAGGCAATGCACGCAGCCGCGACGCCACTGGCGGCGGAGTAAGGGAGAAAAGAGGATGTACAACTTCAACTACCACCGCGCGACGTCGGTCGAGGATGCGGTGGCGAAGCTGAAGGCGGCGGAGGACGGCCTCGTCATCGCCGGCGGCATGACGATGATCCCGACGCTCAAGCAGCGGCTCGCGAGCCCGAGCGACGTCATCGACCTCAACGGCCTGGACGAGCTGCGCGCCATCGAGGTCTCTGGCGATACCGTGACGATCGGCGCGCTGGCGACGCACGATTCGGTGCACCGCTCCGCCGAGATCAAGGCGGCCATCCCGGTCCTCTGCGAGGTCGCTGGCTACATCGGCGACCCGCAGGTTCGCAATTACGGCACGATCGGCGGCTCCATCTCGAACAACGATCCGGCCGCCGACTATCCGGCCGCCCTCGTCGGCCTCGACGCGACGGTGCACACCACCACGCGCAAGCTCCAGGCCGAGGAGTTCTTCACCGACATGTTCGAGACGGCGCTGGAGCCGGGCGAGCTCGTTCTGAAGGTCGAGTTCAGAAAGCCGGAGAAGGCCGCCTACAAGAAGTTCGCCAACCCCGCCTCCCGCTATGCCATGGTCGGCGTGATGGTCGCCAGGCTGCCGGGCAGCGGCGTGCGCGTCGCGGTCACCGGCGCCGGCCCCTGCGTCTTCCGGCAGACCGAGATGGAGCAGGCGCTCGCTTCGAACTTCGCGCCCGACGCGATCAAGGACATCAAGGTCGCGGCAGACGGCCTGAACAGCGACATCCATGGCAGCGCCGAGTACCGCGCCCACCTGATCGGGGTCATGGCCCGGCGCGCCGTCGAAGCCTGCGGCTGATAAAGCTCCCTCTCCCGTGCTGAGCGTGGGAGAGGGATAGCAACCGCTTCAACCGCCCCCCGTTGCCACGGCAGGGCGGGATTCCTATGCTCGCGTCATGCCCGCAACTCCCGAAGATCTTTTCCGGCGTCTGCACGACCTCGGAATCGAGACCACGACGCACCGCCATCCGCCGCTGTTCACCGTGGAGGAGAGTCGGGCCCTTCGGGGCGACCTCCCCGGCGGGCACTGCAAGAGCCTTTTCCTGAAGGACAAGCGCGGTCAACTCTGGCTCGTCGTGATGCTGGAAGATCGGAAGGCGGATCTGAAATGGCTCGCGAAGCACCTCGGGGCCGGGCGCCTGTCGTTCGGACGAGCCGAGCTGCTATATGAAGTGCTGGGTGTGATCCCGGGCGCGGTAACCCCGTTCGGGCTGATCAATGACCGGCAACGGCAGGTGAATGTGGTGCTGGACGCCGCTATGATGCGGCACGACATACTGAATTACCACCCACTCACCAACGAGGCGACCACGACGATCCGGGCCGAAGACCTCCGCCGGTTCATTGCCGATTGCGGACACCCCGTGACGGAGGTCGAATTTCCGGAGGGCGAAGCCTGACACCGCAAGGGTTGCGGCAGCGCCGAGGCGCTGCCATTTAGCTGGTACCGGTTCGAACCTGACTGCGAAAAGAGCTGAAATGGAAACGATCATCGGCAGTGGCCCGGGTCCCGGTCCAACCGGAGGCGCTCAGGGCCTGATCAAGGACGGCAGCACCGAGACCTTCATGGCCGACGTCATCGACGCGTCGCACGACGTGCCGGTGATCGTCGACTTCTGGGCTCCGTGGTGCGGTCCGTGCAAGCAGCTGGGCCCCCTGCTCGAGAAGGTCGTCAAGGATGCGGCGGGGCGCGTGAGGCTGGTCAAGATCGACATCGATCAAAATCAGCAGCTCGCGGCACAGATGCGAATCCAGTCGATTCCGGCGGTGTATGCGTTCAAGGACGGCCGCCCGGTCGACGGCTTCATGGGCGCACTCCCTGAGAGCCAGATCCGCACCTTCGTCGAGCGCCTGGCCGGCGCGCCGGTCGCCTCGCCGATCGAGGAGGCGCTGGAAGAGGCGAAGGCGGCCCTCGAACGTGGCGACGCGGGCACGGCCGGAGCGATTTTCCAGCAGGTTCTGCAGCACGAGCCCGACAATCCGGTGGCGATCGCCGGCATGGCGCAGGTCCATCTCGCGTCGGGGAATGTCGACGTGGCGCAGCAGACCGTCGACAGCATCCCGATCAATAAGCGCACGGACCCGTTCGTCGCCGGCACTTTCAGTGCGATCGATCTCGCGAAGCAGACGGCCGACAGCGGCGATATCGAGGAGCTGAAGGCCAGAGTGGCCGCCAACGCCGAGGACTGGCAGGCACGCCACGACCTGGCGCTCGCGCTGTTCGCCCGCAATCGCCACCGCGAAGCCGCCGACGAACTGCTGGAGATCGTCCGTCGCAATCGCGGCTGGAACGATGACGCCGCCCGGAAGCAGCTGGTCAAGTTCTTCGAGGCGTGGGGCCCGAAGCACGAGTTGACGTCGGAGGTCCGTCGGCAGTTGTCCTCGCTGATGTTCTCCTGACGCGTCGGATGTTCGGAGAGAGCGTGGCACTCGCGGATACCATCCGCATCTTTCCGCTGGCGGGAGCCATCCTGTTCCCGCGCGCGCAGCTCCCCCTTCACATCTTCGAACCGCGCTACCGCAACATGACCAGCGATGCGCTGTCGGGTGACCGGCTCATCGCCATGATCCAGCCGAGCGGGGAACCAGCTGCCGACGCCGAGAACCCCCCGATTTTCCGGACTGGCTGCCTCGGGCGCATCGACTCCTCCGAGAAGCTGGAGGACGGGCGCTACAACATAGTCCTGACCGGCTTGACACGGTTCGACGTGGTCGAGGAGCTTCCGGTATACCGCGGCTATCGCCGCGTCATCGCCGAGTTCGAGCCCTACAAGTCCGATCTGACCGAGGATCGCACGAGCGTGATCGATCGTGATCGCCTGCTGCAAATGCTCGACCGGTTCATGACGGCACGATCGCTCAGGGCCGATTGGAGCATGATCGCCAAGGCGCGGGACGAGCCGCTGGTGAACGCCCTCGCGATGATCTGCCCCTTCTCTCCACAGGAGAAGCAGGCACTGCTCGAAAGCACCGATCTCACGCAGCGCTGCGAAGTCCTCACCGCGCTGCTCGAGTTCGCGGCATTCGGCGACGGAGCGGATGCTCCGGGGCGGCCGGCCGCGCACTGACTGGAGCTGCCCGATGACCGAATCCACGACAGCCGACCGGCGCCAGCCTCTCGACCCGCGCCTCCTTGAGTTCCTCGTCTGTCCTCTGACGAAGGAGCCGCTGCGTTACGACCGGGAGCGGCAGGAGCTGATCAGCGACAAGGCCGGGCTCGCCTTCCCGATCCGGGACGGCATTCCGATCATGCTCGTCGACGAGGCGCGGCAGATCGATCCCGACGAGCCGGGCCCGACGCTTGGCTGACGATTTCGACACGACCCACTGGCCGGTCGAGATCCGCCTGAAGCGAGCCGAGAAGCGTCTCGACATCACCTTCGACGACGGCAAGACGTTCTCCCTGCCCGCCGAGCTCCTTCGGGTGGAGAGTCCTTCCGCCGAGGTAATGGGGCACGGCCCAGGGCAGAAGACGATCGTCTCCGGCCGACGTCACGTCGGCATCATGGAGGTCAGGCCCGAGGGGAATTACGCGATCCGACTGATCTTCGACGATCTCCACGAGACAGGCATCTACACCTGGCGCTATCTCCGTGAACTCGGCGAGCGCCAGGACGAGATCTGGCAGAGATATCTGGAAGCGCTGGGAGCCAGAGGCCTCAGCCGCGATCCCTAGAGCGGCTGCCCGCGCGCCAGACGCGGCAACTCCCCGAGCGTGCCCATCGCGTGGCGCATCAGCAGCCGCTTGAGCGGCGGCATCCGGTTCACTGCAGCGAGCCCGAGATCGCGCACCAGGCGGACGGGCGCGATGTCGTTCGAGAACAGGCGATTGAGACCGTCGGTCACCATCGTCAGGGTCATGGTGTCGAAACGACGCCAGCGCTGATAACGCTCGAGCACGCTCAGGTCACCGATGTCGAGGCCCACGCGAGCGGCATCGACCAGCACCTCGGCGAGTGCCGCGACGTCCCGTAGTCCGAGGTTGAGTCCCTGCCCCGCGATCGGATGGATCGCGTGCGCGGCGTCGCCGATCAGCGCGAGGCGATGGTCGACATAGCGTTCGGCTATCAACACCGACAGGGGGTATGACCAGCGGGGCCCGACCGAGCGCACGGCGCCCAGGAAGTCACCGAACCGGCGCCGCAGCTCCTCGTCGAACGCAGGACGCTCGAGCTCCAGGATCCGCGGTGCGATCGCGTTCCGCTCGGTCCAGACCAGCGACGATCGATGACGCCAGGGGAGATCGGGCGCCGCAGCCGCATCGGCATCGGGCTCGTCAGCGTCGACGATCGGCAGGATCGCGAACGGCCCGGCGGGGAGGAATCGCTCGTGCGCGATGCCGCGATGCGGCTCCTCGTGCGCAACTGTGCAGACAATGCCGGTTTGCGGATACGTCCATTCGGTGACCCGAATACCCGCCGCCGTGCGGGTCGGGGAGCGTTTCCCTTCCGCCGCGATCACGATCGAGGCGGCGACCCTGGTCCCGTCGTCCAGCAGGGCATGCGCACGGCTTCCCGCCCGGTCGAAGCCGGTTACCGATCCCGGTGCCCGCAGCCGCACCGTGCCGAGTTCCGATACATGGTCGTGCAGTGCGCGGCGCGTGACCCGATTCTCGACCATATGGCCGAGCGGTGCCTCCCCCAGGTCACGGTGATCGTAATGGAGGAAGAACGGCGCATCGCCGTCGGAGACACGAATGTCGAGGATCGGTTCGGCCTCGGCCGCCATCCGCGACCAGACGCCGATGCCTTCCAGGACCAGGCGGGAGCCGTATGCGATCGCGGACGCGCGCCCGTCGAAAGCCGGAGCGGTCTGGTGCGGCGGCGGCGAGCGATCGACGACCAGCACCTCCAGCCCCGCTCCGCCGAGCGCTGCGGCGATGGTCAGGCCGACCATGCCGCCCCCGACGATCAGAACGTCGACCTCTTCGTGCTCATTCTGCAACGGCATCAACGGCACCCTTCCTTGCACCGCCCCAATCTAGATCAACCCGCCCTGCTCCGACAGCCGCGAGCACCCTCGCGGCATATGAACAAATTTTAGGCAGAAATCCGCTGCGCCCGCACCATCCGCCCCCCCGGCTGCCGTCGTTGCCTTCATTTTGGACAGAATCACCCCGGCACGATTCTTGAGTTGCCCCTTCCACCGGGTCCGGAAGGACCGAGCTTGTGGGAGACCAAGCCAGATGAAACTCGTCATCGCAATCATCAAGCCTTTCAAGCTGGACGAGGTGCGCGAAGCGCTGACCACGCTCGGCGTTCACGGGCTCACTGCCAGCGAAGTGAAGGGCTTCGGCCGGCAGAAGGGGCAGAGCGAGATCTATCGCGGTGCCGAATACACCGTGAGCTTCCTGCCCAAGGTCAAGATCGAGGTCGCCGTCGGGGACGACATGGTCGAGCGCGTGGTGGAGACCATTCGCGCGACCGCACAGACCGGCCGCATCGGCGACGGGAAGATTTTCGTCTGCGACATCACGCACGCCGTCCGCATCCGGACGGGCGAAACCGGTAACGACGCGCTCTGAGGAGGGGGGTCAATGTATTTGTCCAGAACGGCCATCGCGGCCGGATCCACATTCACGGCGGCACTGGTGCTATCTGCACCGGCCGGCGCCGCCGTCGAGTCGGAGACGGCATTCGTCTTCAACACCTTTTCGTTTCTTATCCACGGCGTTCTCGTCATGTGGATGGCGGCCGGCTTCGCCATGCTCGAGTCCGGCCTCGTCCGCACCAAGAACACCGCAGCGATCTGTCTCAAGAACATCGCGCTCTACTCGATCGCCGGCATCGTCTACTACCTGATCGGCTACTCGCTGATGTACGCCGACGTGACCGGCTGGATCGGCAGTCTTTCGCTGTTCTACAACGCGTCCGATGCCGAGTTGGCGCTCATCAATGCCGACACCGCGACTCCCGAGCAGGTCGAAGCCGTCGTCAGTAACGGCTATTCGGTGATGTCGGACTGGTTCTTCCAGATGGTCTTCGTCGCCACGGCGGCCTCGATCGTGTCCGGCACCGTGGCCGAGCGGGTGAAGCTCTGGCCTTTTCTCATCTTCGTCGTGGTCCTGACCGGGGTCATCTACCCGATCCAGGGGTCCTGGGTCTG
The DNA here is from genome assembly GCA_029268305.1 of Alphaproteobacteria bacterium. Taxonomy (GTDB): domain Bacteria; phylum Pseudomonadota; class Alphaproteobacteria; order JAJUGE01; family JAJUGE01; genus JAJUGE01. The sequence goes on along the minus strand of JAJUGE010000074.1, from coordinate 9,964 downwards.
GGGCGGCGGCTGGCTCGACGCCATGGGCTTCAGCGACTTCGCGGGCTCGACGCTCGTCCACTCGGTCGGCGGCTGGGCCGCTCTCACCGGCGCCATCATCGTCGGCGCCCGCAAGGGCAAGTTCGGCCCGGACGGCCGCGTCAACCCGATGCCGGGCTCAAATCTGCCGCTGGCCACCCTCGGCACCTTCATCCTCTGGCTCGGCTGGTTCGGCTTCAACGGGGGCTCGCAGCTGGCGCTCGGCAGCGCGCTCGATGTCGCGGCAATGGCGATCGTCTACGTCAACACCAACCTCGCCGCCGCCGCCGGCGTGGTTGCGGCGATGCTTCTGGCGCAGATCATCTACGGGAAGGTCGACCTGACTTTCGCCCTGAACGGTGCCCTCGCGGGACTGGTCTCGATCACCGCCGGCCCGGACCTGCAGCACCACTTCCTCGCCGTCGTGATCGGCGCTGTCGGTGGCGCGCTCGTGGTGATCGCGGTGCCGTTGATCGACAAGCTCCGGATCGACGACGTGGTCGGCGCCATCTCGGTTCACCTTGTGGCCGGCATCTGGGGAACGCTCTGCGTCGGCATCTTCGGCAGCGGCTCCCTGGTGACGCAGCTGATCGGCATCGTGGCGATCGGGCTGTTCGTGTCTATCGCCAGTGCCATCGTCTGGTTCGCGCTTAAAGCGACCATCGGGCTGCGGGCGAATGCCGAGGAGGAAACGCTCGGTCTCGACAGGACCGAACTCGGCATGGAGGCCTATCCCGAGTTCCGCGGCTCGCAGACGATTTGACCCGATCCTCCACTCCGTCGGGGGCAACTCGGCCCGGGGGACACCTCCCGGGCCATTTTCTTGCACAAATTTTGGGCGCATGCTGAGGGTTTCATCGGTCTTCTGCCTCGGATCGGTCATCGACGCGGTGAATACTGCTCGTCCGGCTAGGCACGATTCTTGTTTTGCCTTCTCGCTGGGCAGTTGACCCGGCAACGAACACATCACGAAGGCGGAGATAGAACCATGGGAATCGTCAGGTGGCTGACAGTCGCGGCGCTGGCGCTGCCAGCCGGACCGGCAGCGGCCCAGGAGGTCGGTTTCGACAGCGGCGACACGGCATGGATGATCACGGCGACGGCAGTGGTCCTGATGATGACCATACCTGGCGTCGCTCTGTTCTACGGCGGCATGGTCCGCAAGATGAACGTCCTCGCCACCATCATGCAGAGCTTCGCGATCTGCTCGCTCGTGAGCGTGCTCTGGATGGCGGCCGGCTACAGCCTCGCCTTCACCGAAGGGTTCGGCTTCATCGGCAGTCTCGATCGTGCGTTCATGGCAGGCCTCTCCCTGGAGGATGCCCATGACCTCGCCTCCACCGTGCCGGAGTCCGTGTTCGCGACGTTCCAGATGACGTTCGCGATCATCACCTGCGCCCTCGTCACCGGTGCCGTCGCGGATCGGATGAAGTTCTCCGCCCTGCTCGTCTTCGTCACGCTCTGGTTGCTGGCGGTATACGTGCCCGTCGCGCACTGGGTATGGGGCGGTGGCTTCCTCGGCGAGGCGGGCGTCCTCGACTTCGCCGGCGGCACCGTGGTGCATATCAATTCGGGCATCGCCGGGCTGGTGGCGGCAATCGTGCTGGGTCGGCGCACCGGCTACGGCACGGAGATGTTCGCCCCGCACAATCTCGTCCTCAGCGTCGTCGGCGCTTCGCTCCTGTGGGTCGGCTGGTTCGGGTTCAACGCGGGCTCGGCGGCGGCCGCCGACGGACGAGCCGGCATGGCGATGATCGTGACGCAGGTGGCAGCGGGCTCCGGCGCCCTTTCCTGGATGGCGATGGAGTGGCTGGGCAAGGGCAAGCCCAGCGTCCTCGGCATCATCTCCGGGGCGGTTGCGGGCCTGGTCGCGATCACCCCCGCCTCCGGGTTCGTCGCGCCCGGCGGCGCCCTCGCCATCGGCCTGATAGCCGGAATCGTCTGCTACTGGGCCTCGACCTCGCTCAAGAACAGGCTCGGCTATGACGACAGTCTCGACGTCTTCGGTATCCACGGCATCGGCGGCATCGTCGGCGCGCTGCTCACCGGCGTCTTCGCCGTCGCCGCGATCGGCGGTTCGGATGGGCCGCTGGGTCTCCTCGAGGGGAACGCCGGACAGCTCCTTCTGCAGGCCTACGGCGTCGTGGTGACCATCGTCTACACGGCGATCGTCTCGTACATCATCCTGAAGATCATCGACGCGCTGATGGGACTGAGGGTCGACAAGGAAACCGAGCGCGACGGTCTCGACCTGCGACTGCACGGCGAGACGGTGCACTGAGCACCGGTGTGACCCGAGGGAGAGGCGGCCGCAACGGCCGCCTCTTGCTCCGCCCGCCTGTTGCAAATTTGCCGCGGCGACTCAAGAGATTGGTCTAGGCCGCGGAATTTTCTGCCAAAGGCTGTTGCCGAATTGCCTCGCGTGCTAATCTCGCGCCGCTTTGATGGGGTGAGATCAACGGCGAGCAATGTCGAGACAGAGAGGCCTGAGGATCGAAACGCACCTGCCTGAATGCAGGATCGCATGGCGATGAGCCGCGCATCCATGCAAACGGGGCGGGCACCGTTCCTGCCGCCGGCGATGGCCGCCGCCATGCGCCGTCACGCCTGGGCGTTGCTCGGACTCTCGCTGGTTGCGCTGGGCCTCGCCCTCGTCGTCGCCATGATCGGGTACTCGCCCGTCGATCCGTCGCCCAACCGTGCGACCGACGGGCCGGTGCAGAACCTGCTCGGCCTTCCCGGGGCCTACGCTTCCGACATCCTCCTGCGGACCCTGGGGTTGGGTGCCGTCGTCGTCGCCGCGATCCTCGGATCCTGGGGCTGGCGCATCGCAACACATCGCGGCATCTCGCTGTTCACTACCCGACTCAGCGTCGCACCGCTCGCGGTGCTCCTGACCGCGACCAGCTTCGCTGACGTGCCGCCCCCCGCAGCCTGGCCGTTGCACGAGGGGCTCGGCGGCGTGCTCGGCACCCTCGCTCTCGACCGCCTGACGGGTTTGATCGGCGGCGTCGGCATTCCGATCAACGATTCCGCCACGGCTCTCGCCGCGGGCTTCGCCGCGGTCGCCGCGTTCGCTTATGCCCTCGGATTCAACCCGAGCGAGTGGCGCGTCTTCTTCGGACATGTCGGGCACGCACTGCGATGGAGCGCTGCGGCTCTGGCCACGGTCTTCGCCTGGGGCAACGCGGCTGCGGCACATCTGAAGCGGCTCCGGACAGGTTCGGGACCCGCCGCGGAAGCGCCCGAGCGGGCGCGTACAGAAGCCCGGCGCGCGCCGAGGCCCGAGACCGTGCAGCGCGAGGAGGTCCGGCCGGAAGAGGCGCGCAGCGTCGTCGTCAAGCCGAAGCCGGCGAGCACAGCGCGGCGGCAACGCGCGGCCGCGCAGAAGAACCTTCCGTTCGAAGACGGCTATCAGCTCCCGCCGATCGATCTGCTCGAGCTGCCGAACGACAACCGCGAAAGAAACAAGGTCGACGAGGAGGCGCTATCGCAGAACGCGCGCCTGCTCGAATCGGTGCTCGACGATTTCGGCGTCCGCGGCGAGATCGTGAAAGTGCGTCCGGGGCCGGTCGTGACGCTCTACGAGCTGGAGCCGGCGCCGGGCACCAAGGCGTCCCGCGTGATCGGCCTCGCCGACGATATCGCCCGGTACATGAGCGCGGTCTCCGTTCGCGTGGCGGTGGTTCCCGGCCGCAACGTCATCGGAATCGAGCTGCCCAACCGGAACCGGGAGACGGTCTACCTCCGGGAGCTGCTGTCGAGCCAGGCCTATGATTCGAGCACGGCCTCCCTGCCGCTCGTGCTGGGCAAGGACATCGGCGGCGGCCCGATCATCGCCAATCTCGAGCGAATGCCGCACCTCCTGATCGCCGGGACCACCGGCTCGGGCAAGTCGGTGGCGATCAACACCATGATCCTCTCGCTGCTCTACCGGCTGACGCCGGAGCAGTGCCGGTTCATCATGATCGACCCGAAGATGCTTGAGCTCTCGGTCTACGACGACATCCCGCACCTGCTCTCGCCGGTCGTCACCGACCCGCGCAAGGCGGTGGTCGCCCTGAAATGGGTGGTCCGCGAGATGGAGAACCGCTATCGCGCCATGTCCACCTTCGGCGTGCGCAACATCGGCGGCTACAACGCCCGCCTGGAGGAGGCGCGGCAGAAGGGAGAGGTGCTGACGCGCCGGGTTCAGACCGGCTTCGATCCCGATACGGGCAAGCCTGTCTTCGAGGATCAGGTGCTCGATTCGACGCCGCTCCCCTACATCGTCGTCGTCGTCGACGAGATGGCCGACCTGATGATGGTCGCCGGCAAGGATATCGAGGCGGCAATTCAGCGGCTCGCGCAGATGGCTCGTGCGGCCGGCATCCACATCATCATGGCGACGCAGCGCCCGTCGGTCGACGTCATCACCGGCACGATCAAGGCGAACTTTCCGACCCGCGTCAGCTTCCAGGTGACGTCCAAGGTCGACAGCCGCACGATCCTGGGCGAGGGAGGTGCCGAACAGCTCCTCGGGCAGGGCGACATGCTCTACATGGCCGGCGGTGGCCGGATCTCGCGCGTGCACGGTCCGTTCGTGACCGATGCCGAGGTCGAGGAGATCGTCGCCTTCCTCAAGCAACAAGGCGAGCCGGCGTATCTGGACGCGATCACCGAGGACGAGGACGTCGCCACGGGCATTCCGGGCTTCGAGGAGAGCGGCGCCGGCAACGACGGCGACGATCTCTACAACCGCGCGGTGGCTCTCGTCGCGCGCGAGAGAAAGGCATCCACCAGCTTCGTCCAGCGTCACCTGCAGATCGGCTACAATCGCGCCGCCCGCATCATCGAGCAGATGGAAGCGGACGGCGTCATCAGCGCCGCGAACCACGTCGGCAAGCGGGAAGTTCTCCTGGGTGGTGGCGGAGACGACTGACACACCCCATCTATGGCAGAGCGTTCTCCCGCAAGAGGTCGACTGCAGCATGCGCAAAGGTTGGACAGGTCGTTTCGGATGGCGGGCCGTGTGTGCCGCCGTGATCGGCGCCACGCTCTGGATGGCGCCGGTCCAGGCCGAGGAGCTGCGCGGCGACGACGCCGAGGAAGCCCTCGCCAAGGTCGAAGCCTATCTGAACGAGATCCGGACGTTCAGCGCGCGCTTCGAGCAGATCGATTCCCGTGGGCGACGCGCCAGCGGCCGAGTCTACGTCCAGAAGCCCGGCAAGCTGCGGTTCGAGTACGACCCGCCGGTGCCGATCCTGATCGTCGCGAACGGGAACTTCCTGATCCACTACGACAAGGAACTGGAATCCGCGACGTACCTCAATCAGCGCGACACCCCCGCCTGGTTCCTGGTCGCACCCGATATCGAGCTGCACGGTGACGTTACCGTCACCGGCGTAGAGCGCGACGGCGGTAAGTTGCGGGTGGGACTGACCAAGACCAGTTCACCGGACGATGGCGCTGCCACGCTCATATTCACGGAGAATCCGTTCCGACTCGTCGAATGGTCGATCACCGATCAGCAGGGTGTCACCACCGACGTCGCTCTGAAGGACGTGCTGATCGGCGGCGAAGTCGACCGCAAGCTGTTCGAATTCAGCGAGCGCACGTGGAACGACAGCACCTACCCCGGCAATCGCTGATCGATAGACGGATGGATAGCGTCCACCCGAGCTGTAGCGCGGCGCGACCGAAAGCGGCATGATGGGAGCACCTACCTGAAGAGCGCGGATCATGACGTCCAACGATAAGAAGCCGGCCCCCCTCGTGGGGATCTCGACGTGCGTGAAGGAAATCAACACTCTCCCCTTCCACGCGGTGAACCAGCGCTACCTGCTCGCTCTTTCCGAGGCGGCCGGCGTCATGCCGATGATGGTGCCCGCCCTCGGCGATCGCATCGACTTCGCGGAGCTGGCTGGCCGTCTCGACGGGCTGGTGGTGACCGGAAGCCCCTCCAACATCGAGCCGCACCACTATGGCTGCGAGCGCGCGCGGGACGACATCCTGCACGATCCCGCGCGGGACGCGACGACACTGCCGCTGCTGCGCGAGGCGATCCGGCAGGGGCTGCCGGTGTTCGCCGTCTGCCGCGGCATCCAGGAGCTGAACGTCGTCATGGGCGGAACGCTGCATCAGTTCCTGCATGAAGTGCCCGGGCGACTAGATCATCGCTCCGACAAGTCGAAGCCGATCGGAGAGCGGGCGGGCCTCTCACATCCGGTGACCCTGACCCCCGGCGGCGAGCTGGAGCGCATCGCCGGCCGGCGAGAAGTGATGGTGAACTCCCTCCACGGCCAGGGGATCGATCGGGTCGGGGATGGCTTGCTGGTGGAGGCGGTCTCCCCGGATGGCGTCGTCGAGGCCGTGAGCGTCGCGGACGCGCCGACGTTCCAGATCGGGGTGCAATGGCATCCGGAGGCCCTCTACAGCACCGACGAGTTTGCCTGCGCCCTGTTCAAGGCCTTCGGCAGGGCCGTCCGCGAGCACGCGGCCGGCCGAACGGCCAAATCGCGCGCCGCCGCCTGATTCCAGTTTCATCCAGCAGATGACCGAGTCCGCCGTTTCCGGCCGCCCACCCTCGATTGCCCCGGAGTTCGCGGAGAGCCGGTTTCTGAAGCGTCCCGACGGCGTGCGGTTGCGCGTCTATGCGCTACGGGGCCCGACCGGCGAGCGGCCCGCCCTGCTCTGGGGTCACGCCAACGGCTTTGCGGCGGGAAGCTATCTGCCTTTCCTGCAGTCGCTCACGGAACACTTCCGGGTTTTCGCCTTCGACGCCCGCGGCCACGGCGGGTCGGACGTGCCGTCGCCGCCACTGTCACGCACCCTCCACATCGACCGCTATGCGGCGGACCTCGGCGCGGTAGCCGCCCTGGTCGCCGAGGAGACCGGCAGCGCGCCGCTGTACTTCGCCTCCCATTCCTTTTCCGGCGTCGCCGCCCTTCGGCTCGGCGCGGTTCAGCGGATCGCGCCGTGGGCAGGGGTCATGGCGATCGAGCCGCCGGTCGTGCCCACGCCGGACGTACCCGAACACGAGGTCGCCGTCGGCAAGTCCCAGGGCCTGATTGCGATGGCCCAACGGCGGCGGCGCCAGTGGGCGAGCCCCGAAGCATACTTCGAATCGCTCGTGAAGCGGCCGCCATACAGCGATTTCCGCCCCGACATGCTCGTGGCGCACTGCCGGGCCACGCTGATGCCGACCGGCGAAGGCGACTATACGCTGTGCTGCGCACCGGAAACGGAAATCGCCACCTATACGACCGTGCTCAATTCCTCCACCTTCCGGGCCTTGCCGCGTTTCCCGGTGGCAGTTCACGTCGTCGCCGCCGATCCTGCACCGCCCGGAGGGCATCCGAGCTGGGCGGCACTCGTGCAGCCGGCGGTCGCCGAAAGATTGCCGAAGAGCCGGATTTCGGTGGTCCGAGGCGCCAGTCACATGGTTCCGTTCGAGTTTCCGGAGCAGTGCCGGCAGCTCTTGCTCGAAACGGCGGCAGGAAGAATCGAACATGACTAATATTCCATCTAACGACGCTTGAGAATGCGACCGACTGGCCTATCTCAGTGCGTAAGCCGGATGCGGCATCCCCTGCCGCACACATGAACGACCCCCCTCGTTCTCCGGCTGTTGCCCCTGGCGCCCGGTCCTCCCCCCGACCGGGCGCCACCTTTTTGCAGGGACGCTTGACCGGCCCACCGCTGCTGGACATGGTGCGCTGCATGTCGCATCCGGAACCGAGATGAGCTTCAGGGTCAGCATTCGCCAATGGCCGTCACCGTTTAGCGTCGCAGCGGGCGGGACCGTGCTGGAGGCGGCGCTCGCCGCCGACGTCCCCTTCCCGCATGGTTGCCGGTCGGGCAACTGCGGTGCCTGCAAGTGCCGGCTCGAGGCCGGCTCGGTAGACCTGAAGCCGCATTCCCATTTCGCGCTGGGCCAGGAGGAGAAGGACTCGGGCCTGATCCTCGCCTGCCGGGCGGTGCCGCGCGAGGACCTGCATCTCGCCTGGCTCCAGGACGATGCGGAGCTCGCCGCCCATCCCCTCAGCCGGTTCACCGGGGAAGTGCTGTCCGTCGACGCCCTCACCCACGACATCCGCCGCGTCCGCATCGCGCCGCCGCCCGGCATGAGAATGGAGTTTTCCGCCGGACAGTATGCAAGGCTCACCTTCGCCGGGCAGCCGCCTCGCGACTACTCCATGGCCAGCCGGCCAGACCAGACCGTGCTCGATTTCCACATCCGCGCGGTCGCCGACGGCAGTGCCAGCAGCTACGTCGCCGAGCGGCTCACCGCTGGCGAGACGGTCGAGGTGGAAGGGCCGTTCGGCTCCTCCTGGCTGCGCGAGCGACACCGCGGGCCGATCATCGCCATCGCAGGTGGGTCGGGCCTCGCGCCGATCAGCTCGATCGTGGAAACCGCGATCGCAAAGGATCTGCCGCAACCGATCTATTTGTACGCCGGCTTTCGCGACGAGCGCGACGTCTACCTCGAGGAGCGTCTCGGCGAGCTCGCCCGCGCCCACCCGAAGCTCTCGGTGACGATCGTGCTTTCCGAGCCTTCCGGTCCGACGGAGCGGCGCGTTGGCTTCGTGAGCGACGTGGTCGGTGCGGATTTCGACGATCTCGACGGCTGCAAAGCCTATCTCGCAGGGCCGCCCGTCATGGTCGAGGCCGCGGTCGAGATGTTGGAGATGCGGGACATGCGACCGGAAGACATCCACGCCGATGCCTTCTATACAGAAGCGGAGAAGGCGGCCCTCGACCGCACCTCGTGATTCCCGTCGCAGCCGCGGCAACCTCGTGCCACAGGAGAGTTTCGTGACCCGTTACGCCATCGAGCCCTGGGAGCTTCCCTCCCTCCCGATCGCCGGAAGCGAAGAGCGCTTCCCGGTCCGGCGCATCTTCTGTGTCGGACGCAATTATGCGGCACACGCCCGCGAGATGGGGCGCGATCCGGACCGGGAGCCGCCGTTCTTCTTCTCCAAGCCCGGCGACGCCGTGGTGGAAGACGGCTCGACGGTGCCGTTTCCCAGCGCCACCGAGAATCTCCATCACGAGGTCGAGCTGGTGGTGGCGCTGAAGTCTGGCGGGCGCGACATCCCGGAGAGCAGCGCGCTCGACCATGTCTATGGATATGCGGTCGGCGTCGATCTCACCCGGCGCGATCTGCAGGACGAGGCGAAGAAGCTCGCCCGGCCGTGGGACATGAGCAAGGGCTTCGACAATTCCGCTCCGTGCGGGGCGATCCGGCCGGCGGGCGAGATCGGGCACCCGAGCGACGCACGGATCGTCCTCAAGGTCAATGGCGAAGTACGTCAGGCCGGCAACATCAACGCCATGATCTGGAACGTGCCAGAGACGATCGCCTATCTTTCCGGTCTGGTCGAGCTGAAGGCCGGCGACCTGATCTTCACCGGCACCCCGGAAGGCGTGGCAAAGGTCGACCGCGGCAGCCGTCTTGAGGCGAGCGTCGACGGCGTCGGCACGATGGACGTCACGCTCCGCTAGCCACAGGAATTCGGGTCGGCTGGGGCAGCTTGTGCGGATCGCCTCCTGGAACATCAACTCCGTCCGGCTTCGGCTCGACGGGCTGGCGCGGCTCGCGTCCGAGTATCGGCCCGACGTCATCTGCCTCCAGGAAATCAAGGTCGAGAATGGCGGCTTCCCGGCCGAGGAGATCGCAAGTCTGGGATATCCCCACCTCGCCCTGAACGGGGTGCGGGCCTATCACGGAGTGGCGATCGCCTCCCGGCTGCCGCTGGCGGGCTGCGGTAGCATGCAGTGGTGCGCACGCGACGACGGCCGACACGTCTTCGCCACCCTTCCGTCCGGCGTGGAGGTTCACAACTTCTACGTTCCGGCGGGAGGCGACGTCCCCGACCCCGACGTGAACCCCAAGTTCGCGCACAAGCTGCAGTTCCTCGACGACCTGGCTCTCTGGTGCTCGACGCTGCCGCGGGACGGGGCG
>JAJUGE010000073.1 GCA_029268305.1 Alphaproteobacteria bacterium | reverse complement strand
TCTAACTGCTAACCCACACCCACTGATTCGCCTGTTCGAGCGCTCGTGCGGTGCGGCCGCTCAGTCTGGACGGATTAATACCATGGTGTAGGCTTGTTCTGCCCGAGACCAAGCAGGGAGGAGGCGATGCCCAGAAAAGCAGGCGGCCCCCGATGAGCGAGCGTCTTACGAAGTCGGCGACCCGGAACATCTTCTACGGCGGCTCCGCGTTCTTCATCATCGTCTTTCTGGCACTGACCATCCATAGCCACCTCTACATCACGGGCACCAGCACCAAAGCCGAGACGCTCACGGAGAGCGTGGCGCGCGGCAAACATGTCTGGGAAAAGAATTCCTGCATCAACTGTCACTCGTTGCTCGGAGAAGGTGCCTACTTCGCTCCCGAGCTCGGCAACCTTTGGCAGCGCTGGGGCGGTGACGAGGATCCGGAGGCCGCTCGGGAAATCCTGAAGGCCTGGATGGAATCGCAGCCGAGCGGCATTCCCGGTCGCAGACAGATGCCCAACTTCAACCTGACGGATCAGGAGTTGAGCGACCTGGCCGATTTCCTCGAATGGACCAGCACCATCGACACCCAGGGCTGGCCGCCCAACGACGCCGGCTGAAGGGGGGGGGAACCTGCATGCGCTACCAGACGCAGCGGATCGCTTATCCGTATTTTCTCGGCGCTCTCTTCCTTTTCGCCGTTCAGATCATCTTCGGTGTGCTGGCGGGCATCGTTTACGTCCTTCCCAACTTTCTGGCCGAGATACTTCCCTTCAATATCCTGAGAATGATCCACACCAACGCGCTGATCGTGTGGTTGCTGATGGGCTTCTTCGGTGCCGCCTACTACCTCATTCCCGAAGAGGCGGAGCGCGAGATCGAGAGCCCGATTCTGGCCTACGTTCAACTCGGCCTGCTGATGTTCGGCACGCTGGCGTCGGTGGTCGGCTATCTGTTCGGAATTCACGGAGGCCGCGAATTCCTCGAGCAGCCCATGTGGGTCAAGCTGGCTATCGTCGTCGTGGCGCTGATCTTTCTCTACAACATATCGGCCACCATACTGAAAGGCCGGCGGACGGCGATCACGACCGTGCTGCTCCTCGGAATGTGGGGCATCGCCTTCTTCTGGTTGTTCGCGATCTACAATCCGATCAACCTCTCGCTCGACAAGCTGTACTGGTGGTACGTCGTCCACATCTGGGTCGAAGGCGTCTGGGAGCTCGTGATGGCCTCCATTCTCGCCTTTCTGGTCATCAAGATGACCGGCGTGGACCGCGAAGTCGTCGAGAAGTGGCTGTACGCGATCGTCGGCCTCGCCCTGTTCTCGGGTCTCCTCGGCACCGGCCACCACTATTTCTGGATCGGCGCTCCGGGGTATTGGCAGTGGATTGGCAGCATCTTCGGCGCCCTGGAGGTGGCTCCCTTCTTCGCGATGGTGATCTTCGCCTTCACGATGGTCTGGCGTGGACGGCGGGACCATCCCAATAAGGCCGCGATGCTGTGGACCCTCGGCTGCACCGTGGGCGCATTCTTCGGCGCCGGCGTGTGGGGCTTCATGCACACGGTCGCCCCCGTGAACTATTACAGCCATGGCACCCAGGTCACCGCGGCGCACGGGCATCTCGCCTTCTTCGGCGCCTACGTGATGCTCAACCTCGCGATCATCACCTATGCCATGCCCCATCTGCGGAACCGGCAGCCGTATAACCAGGTCCTGAATATGTGGAGCTTCTGGATCATGACGTCGGCCATGGCGTTCATGACCTTCACGCTCACATTCGCCGGCGTCGTCCAGGTCCATCTGCAGCGGGTCCTCGGCATGTACTACATGGAGGTGCAGGAGCAGCTGGGGCTCTTCTATTGGATGCGGCTCGGCGCCGGGTTGTTCGTGGCATTCTCGGTCATCTTGTTCCTCTACGCCGTGCTGGGGCCAGCTCGCGAGGACAGGCCGGCGCGGTTGGCGGCTGCGCCGGAGCCGGCGGAATGATCGTGGGTGACGCGATGTCCAGCGGTTCGCCGTGCCGGGGCGGAGCATGAAGGCTCTCGACCGAGACGGCACGGCGGATGCAGATGCGGGGGTTCCCTATTACGAGCCCGCCAGCGACGAGTGCGAGATCTTCGAGCACGCGTTCCGCAAGCGCCTGCCACTGCTGCTCAAGGGGCCGACGGGCTGCGGCAAGACGCGCTTCGTGGCGCATATGGCGGCCCGGCTGGGGCTGCCGCTCCACACTGTTTCCTGTCACGACGACCTGACGGCGGCCGATCTCACCGGCCGCTATCTTCTGAAGGGCGGGGATACCGTATGGGTGGATGGACCGCTCACCCGGGCGGTCCGCCAAGGCGGCCTTTGCTATCTTGACGAGGTGGTGGAGGCGCGGAAGGACGTGACCGTGGTGATCCATCCGCTAACCGACGATCGTCGGATTCTGCCGCTGGATCGAACCGGTGAGCTGCTTCAGGCGCCACCCGACTTCATGCTCGTCGTCTCGTACAACCCGGGCTACCAGAGCGTTCTGAAAAGCCTGAAGCCGAGCACTCGTCAGCGATTCCTGGCGGTGGACTTCGATTTCCCCCATCCGGACACCGAGGTGACCATCCTGGCGCGCGAGAGCGGACTTCCCCGGGAGCGCTGCGTCCCGCTCGTACGCCTCGCCAATGCATTGCGCGATCTAAAGGGGCAGGATCTGGAGGAAGGCTTGTCGACCCGCCTGCTCGTCTATTGCGCGAGTCTGATCGCCGACGGCGTCGACCTGGACCGTGCCGTCCGGTGCGCGATCATCGAGCCGCTGACGGACGAGCCGGACGTCAAGCAAGCGCTCGTACGCGTCGCGGAGATCACGCTCGGGTAGAAGGAGGTCGCTCTGTTCGAGCCCGAGGAAAGCATCGGACTTCAGTGGCACCGGTTCGTCGGTGGCGTCTCCAGTTACCCGCGCCACCCCGGGGCTGCGGTGGAACTGGAAGGCATCCGAGGGCGTCTGGCCGTCATGTTCCGGGCGCTGGGTGGAGATCGTGGCGTCCGCATCGCGGGCGGCAGCCAGACTTCCTCGACGCACCGGCTCGGACTGCGCCAGCGGATCGGACTCGGTGTCGAGAAGCTGAACCGGGCGATTCTGGACGACACCACTCTGCAGCTCCCCCCTGTCTTCGACCTCTTCCCCGCCAGCGCCGATAATCATCGGCTGTACGAATGGCTCACCGTCTGGTTTACCGTCGCAGGGAAGCCCTGCGCCCTCCCCGCCGACGGCCTGCAGGCCGATATCGAGCGCCTTCGGCGAGCTGCGGCTACGACGGAACGCGTGCTTCGCCGATGGCCGGGGCTGACCGCGATGCATCGCCGGCTCTGCGAAGGACTGCTGGCCGCACGGCCCCGCCGGAGGCTGCCCCCTGCCGAGGCGGCGGTCGAGGCGGCAGTGCTTACCCTCCTCGGCGGTCCGGCGACCGGAGCCGAAGCGGACCGTGTGGCCGCCCTGATCGATCCGCGCGTCCCATTGACGGCCTTCCGCTCCGGACGGCGCTACCGTCCGTTCCTGCCGGTGCCGATGTGGGGGGAAGTGGTCGAGAGCCGCCCGGATTCCTCACGCGACTACGACGACCAGCAAGCCGGAGGGGATGGCCCCTCTGACGACAAGCGTCGTCAAGCGCGGCGGATGGACATCGATCAGTCGCAGCGAGACGACCCTCTCATCCTCAATCGCTTCGAAAAGATCATCAGCCTGGCGGAGATGATCAACCTGAACCGACCTGTCGAGGACGACGACACGGATTCGGCGCGCCAGGCCGCCGACGATCTCGACGAGATCACCGTAGGGCAGCACGATCGAAAGGCCGCGAGCCGGCTGAAGCTCGAGCTCGACCTCCCGCCGAGCGCTGTGGACACGACGCCGCTCATCGAGACCTGCACCTATCCGGAGTGGGACTACACGCGGCGGGTCTATCATCCGAACCATTGCCGAGTGATCGCCGAGCCGGCTTCTCTCGAAGGCGAAGACTGGCGGCCGGACGCGGCAGCGAAGCGGCGCATCCGTCGAGTGCGGCGTCAGTTCGAGGCGCTGCGCCCGAGGCGGCAGCTGCTGCATGCACAGCCGGACGGCGACGAGCTCGACCTTTCGGCGGTGGTGCGCTCGATCGCCGACCGCCGCGCGGGCGGCCCCGGAAGCGATCACGTCTATACCAGCGCTCGCACGACCGCACGCGATCTCAGCGTCGCGGTTCTGATCGACGTCTCCCTGTCGACCGACAGCTGGGTCGAGGATTGCCGCGTTCTGGACGTCGAGAAGGAGGCATTGCTGGCCCTCAGCGGCGGCCTCGCGGCCTGCGGCGACGAGCACGGCATCTTCACGTTCACGTCCCGTCGCCGGAACGCGGTGATGGTGCAAACGATCAAGGAGTTCGACGGCGTGCTGGACGCGGCGGCGGTCCGCCGGATCGAAGCATTGCGGCCCGGCTATTATACGCGGATGGGTGCCGCGATCCGGCACGTGGCGCAACGGCTGGAGAAAAGGTCGCCGACGCACCGCCTGCTCCTGCTCCTGACCGACGGGAAGCCGAACGACAGCGATCATTACGAAGGCCGCTTCGCGATCGAGGACACGCGCCGGGCAATTCGCGAAGCACGACGGGCGGGGATCAAGGTTTTCGGCATTACCGTCGATCGGAGCGCCCGCGACTATTTTCCCTATCTCTTCGGGCCGGGCGCCTACACCATCTTCCCGAACATTTCCCGCCTGCCGGCCGCCCTGCCGGCGATCTATCGGCAGGTGACGGCGTGAGGAAATGCCGGATGGGGCTTCAGCGCATGGTCGAGAAACGGGAGCTAATGATGAAAAGATCGCTCGCCCTGGCCGTTTGCATTCTGCCCCTGCTCACCGGGAATGCGGCCGGGCAGGCGAATGTGGTTCCGGACACGTCGCCCCGACTGCCGCCGCAGCCGGGTCAGGGGCTGCCGCTGGAGGATGTGCGGTTTCTGGAGCGCGCGGCAGATCAAAGCGCGATAGAGGTCGAAATCGGCGGTCTCGCGGCGCAGCAGGCGTCGAGCGAAGAGGTCAGGGAACTCGGATCGCAGGTGGCGACGGATCACGAGCAGATCAGGCAGCGGCTCGTCGAGCTGGCTCAGCAGCATCGGGTCGAGGTAGAGGAGCGAGAATCCAAGGACGCCTGGCGGCCGGCGATTGAGCGCCTGCAAGGCCAGTCGGGCGAGGATTTCGACCGAGCTTATCTCGGCCTGCAGCTTGGGCTCGGGCGGCAGATCATCGAGCTGTATCAGACGCAGGCGTCCAACAGCACCGTTACCGACCTCGCACGGTTTGCGATCACCACGCTGGTGCGCCTCAAGCAGCATTTCACCACCGCGCAGGAACTCGGCGCCTTAAACGGTCTGAGCATCGAGACGGTCGAGCAACCGCCGCAGTACTGATCTCCCAGCGGATGGTGTTCGCCGGGAGGAGGCGGCCCTACTCGCGATCGGTTTGTCCGCCTGCACGGGGATGGTAGGCTGCCCCCGACCTCCCGCCATTTCGCCGAAGGAGCCTCGAATGGCCAAGTTTGAGATCGAACTCGTTCCGGCGCTCAGCGACAACTACGTCTACCTCGCCCACGACGCCGAGACGGGCGCAACCGCCGTGATCGATCCGGCGGAAGCCGATCCGGTGCTCGCAGCGCTCGAGCGCAAGGGCTGGAAGCTGACGCACATCCTGAACACCCACCACCACCTGGACCACATCGGTGGCAACGCCGAGTTGAAGGAGCGGTTCGGGGTGCCGATCATCGGCCCGCGCGCGGACTCGGCGCGCATCCCTGGCCTCGACGTCGAGGTCGGGGACGGCGACACGTATTCGGTCGGGTCACAGACGGCCACCGTTTTCGACACGCCGGGGCACACCCGCGGCCACATCGCCTTCTGGTTCCCCGACAGCGACGCCCTCTTCTGCGGCGACACCCTGTTCGTGCTGGGCTGCGGACGCATGTTCGAGGGCACGCCGGAGCAGTTCTGGAGCTCGCTCACGAAGCTGCGCTCGCTCCCCGACTCCGCCCGCGTCTACTGCGGCCACGAATATACCCAGTCGAATGCCCGCTTCGCGCTCTCGGTCGAGAAGGACAACGCAGACCTGCAGGCGAAGGCGCAGCAGGTCGATGCGCTGCGCGCCGAAGGCAGGCCGACGGTCCCCGGCATTCTCGGCGAGGAGAAGAAGACGAACCCGTTCCTCCGCGCCGACGTGCCCTCGGTTCAGGAAGCTGTCGGCATGGCCGGACAGGATCCCGCGGTGGTCTTCGCGGAGATCCGCCGCCGCAAGGACAGCTTCTGACTCGCGCCGTGACCGCCGACGAGGTCATCGCCGCCCTCCGGCTCGAACCGCATCCGGAGGGCGGGTTCTTTCGCGAGATCTACCGCGACTTCGAGGGTGCGCGCGGAGTGGCCACGTCGATCTACTACCTGCTGCGCGAGGGAGAGATTTCCCGCTGGCATCGGGTCGACGCCGTCGAGGTCTGGCACTTTCACGCCGGTGCCCCGCTCGAACTGGAAACGGCCGACGGACAAGGCGACCGCCGGCGCCACACGCTCGGAATGAGCTTCGAATCCGGCCAGGAGCCGCAGGCCGTCGTGCCCGCTCGTCACTGGCAGTCGGCGCGGCCACTCGGCAGCTGGACGCTGATCGGCTGCACCGTCGCACCGGCCTTCAGCTTCGACGGATTCGAACTGGCGCCCGAAGGCTGGGAGCCGCCCCGATGAGGCGATCCGCCCCAGCGCGTCAGTTCAGTGTGGCGCGGATGCCGGTCGGCTCGTAGTAGCTGCCACGGTGCTCGCCGAAGAGTTGCCTGACGGCTGGATGGTTGACCGGCTTGCCGCTGTCATCCGCCAGAAGGTTCTGCTCGGATACATAGGCGATGTAGGTGGTCTGCTCGTTTTCAGCGAGCAGATGATAGTACGGCTGATCCTTGCGCGGCCGGCGGTCCTCCGGAATCGAGAGCCACCACTCCTCCGTGTTCGCGAACTCGGGGTCGACGTCGAAGATCACTCCCCGAAACGGATAGATCCGGTGCCTGACCACCTGGCCGAGCTGGAATTTCGCCCGTCGCTCGAGCTTGTTCGTCATTTCGCGCTACCTGTCGCATCCCTTCCGACGCGCTTAGAGATGGTAATTCCAGGCCGGTCTGCCAGTGGCAGCAAATCGAGACAGGAGCCGGCGCGGCCGCCGGTTCCGCCGCTCGCTACTGCGCCGCCTTCGCCGCCCGTGGCGGCCAGTCCACCTGGCGACGCATCTCGAGCCGCGCGATCTGCTGGCGATGCACTTCGTCCGGGCCGTCGGCGAAGCGGAGCGCGCGCATCCGGGCCCACATGTAGGACAGCCTGAACGCCTGGCTCATGGCGCCGCCGCCGTGCGCCTGCATCGCATCGTCGATGATCTTCAGCGCCATGTTCGGAGCCGCGACCTTGATCATCGCGATCTCCTGACGGGCCTCCTTGTTGCCGACAGTGTCCATCATCCAGGCGGCTTTGAGGACCAGCAGGCGACACATCTCGATGTTGATGCGCGCGTCCGCGATCCGCTCCTTGAAATTGTCACGCTCCGCCACCGGCATGCCCCACGTGACGCGCTCGGTGCCGCGCCGGCACATCATCTCGAGCGCTCGCTCCGCGACGCCGATGATGCGCATGCAATGGTGAATGCGCCCCGGGCCGAGACGGCCCTGCGCAATCTCGAAGCCGCGGCCCTCGCCGAGCAGCATGTTTTCCTTCGGCACGCGCACGTTCTCGAACAGGACCTCGCCGTGGCCGTGCGGGGCGTCGTCGAAGCCCATGACGTTGAGCATGCGCAGCACCTTGATCCCCGGCGTGTCGCGCGGCACCAGGATCATCGACTGCTGTCGGTAGGTCGGCGCCGACGGGTCGCTCTTGCCCATGAAGATCAGGATCTTGCAGCGCGGGTCGCCGATGCCGCTGGTCCACCATTTATGGCCGTTGATGACATAGTCGTCGCCGTCACGCTCGATGCGGCTCTCGATGTTGGTCGCATCCGACGAGGCCACCTTCGGCTCGGTCATCGCGAAGGCCGAGCGGATCTCGCCGTTCAGCAACGGCTCGAGCCACTGCTTCTTCTGCTCGGGCGTGCCGTAGCGCGTCAGCACTTCCATGTTGCCGGTATCCGGAGCCGAGCAGTTGAACACCTCCGGCGCCCAGCTGACCCGGCCCATGACCTCGCAGAGGGGGGCATACTCCAGGTTCGTCAGTCCGGCTCCCAACTCGCTCTCCGGCAGGAACAGGTTCCATAGGCCCTGCTCCTTCGCCTTCGCCTTCAGCTCTTCGAGGATCGGAACCGGCTTCCAGCGGGTGTCGCCGCTGTCGAGTTGCTCATAGTACGTGCCCTCGTTCGGATACACGTAGCGGTCCATGAAGTCCTCGACACGCGCCTTGAGCTCTTTCGTGCGTTCCGAGAATTCGAAATCCATGTCGTCCGCTCCTCCCGCCGTCGACACCGGTGCACGGCCGGCACCACTCCTTCGGAGAGTTCAGCTTAACCGCTGAGGCACTCGATGTCGTGCCTCGATCCGGATGCTCGCGATGACCGGTGCCGATGCTGCGATCCGGAGGCCGCCTCCATCGGGGCTCGGGCCTACCTTGTCGCTTGCGCGGAAGCGCCGGGAGGGTCAATCTGGTAGCGATCGCAGCCATGACGGCAGCGACATTGCGGAGACGTCAGATCGGCGCCAACCCAACAGTCGAGCGCATCCTTGTAGCCGAGGATTCGGCACTGGTCGCGATGGACATCGAGATGATGCTGCAGGAGATGGGCTGCGAGGTCATCGGCCCGGTCGCTCATCTCGACGACGCCGTGCGGCTGGCCGGAGCGGAGGAGCTGGACGGCGCGATCGTCGATGTCCAGTTGCAGGGCGGCAGCGCCTTTGCCGTTGCCGACCTGTTGCAGGAGCGCGGCATACCTTTCGTCTTCGCCACGGGATTCACGGAAAACCGGTTCTTCACCGCCCCCTACGACTCGGCTCCGCGCCTGCAGAAGCCCTACGATCTGGACCGGGTGCGCGAGGCGGTCGCGAGCTTCGCCGAGCGCCGTCGCGCCCACAGCGACAGGGGCCGCCCCGGCTGAGATAAGGCGCTTACGGGGGGCCGGAGCAACGGGCCAGTGGATTTCGTGTGCATTCCCGGTACAAAGGAGACGAAAGACTTGCGCGGGGGGATGATGCTTTTCCGTACTGCAGCCGGGGCGGGCGCGCTCCTGGGGCTGATCGTTGCAGCGGCCGTGCCGGGCTCGCCGCTGGCGCAGACACGGATGTCGACCGAAGCGAGCCAGAGCGAGAGGAGCTTCGACCGCTTCGCCGGCGCATGGGTCGGCAAGACCACCGAAGAGACGTCGGTGGATCGCCGGGCGACACTCGGCATAGAACCCACCGAGGGGGGCGGGTTCACCGTCACCTGGACGAGTTTCGAAGCTCCGACGCACAGCGATTCCGGCATCATCCGCCGCGAGCGCAAGCTCGATTTCGTGCCGACCGACATTCCCGGGCTCTACCGTGCCAAGGGCGCCAACGACCCCGTCACCGACCTGGCGGCCTGGGCATACATCGACGGGGAGGTGCTGAGCCTGAGCACCGTGGCGGTGCAGCCGGACGGGCGGCTCGAGCGTCAGATCTACGACCGGACGGTGTCCGGTGACGGGCTGTTTCTCTCTTACCGACGCTATCTCGACGCCGATCTTGTCCGCACAATCGACGTCGAATTCGTCCGCCTCTGACGCGGTGAAGGGCGGGATGCGATCGAGGACGCCGACAGCCGCGCTTCCGGTCGTCAGCGGCGTCAAATGCGGATGAACGGCCATGCAGATCAACGTATCCTACGAAAGGCCTCCCGAGGACGCACCACGCAGCGGACCCGTCCGCATCGGCTGGTTGCTGACGGACGAGAAGGCCGGCATCGTTTTCGACCCGCCCGAGCGCGTCCGGTCGACCGAGATGAACCGGCATCACGCGAAGTCGGCCTCGCGCTGCCCCGCCGTCATCAACCTCGAGAGCCGGTATTTCGTCATTCGTTGCCCCTTCGACCTGCACCTGCGATTCGTCCGCGATCAGAATGGCAAAGCGGGCCTGCGCAACATGCTCGGCGAGGCTTCGCCGGTCCGATCGAAGAAGCTGGCGGAGCGACTGATGGTGGTCGGCGAGCCGGAGTGGCGCTACCCCGACCGTCCGACGATCCAGATGTCGTTGCCTTACATCTTCCTGGCGGACGAACCGGTGTACATGTCGCAGGTGGCGCCCTTCATGCACTATCGGAAGGAGCCACTGCCGGGCACCATCTTCGGCGGACGCTTTCCGGTGAACATCTGGCCGCGCCCGCTTTTGTGGGCGTTCGAATGGCATGAGCCGGAGAAGGACATCGTCCTCACCCGTGGCGAGCCCCTCTTCTACTGCCTGTTCGAGACCGAGCCTCAGGATCGCCCCGTTCAGATGGTCGAAGCCGAGAAGACGCCCGAAGTCGCGGAGTATATTGATCTCATCTCGGGCGCGGTGAACTACGTGAACCAGACCTTCTCGCTGTTCAAGGCCGCAGAGCAGCGCCGCCCCTCGGTACTGGTTACGCCAAAAAGGCGCAACTGAAGCTCCCCGCCACCCAGCCGCGCCGACGCGAGCATCACCAGGAGGGCTTTTCGACGATCCGCCACTGCGGGAAATGCACGGTTACGGTCGTGCCCGTTTCGCGTGCGCTCTGGATCTCCAGGCGGGCGCCGTGCAACTCGACGAGGCGCTTCGTGAGCGCCAGGCCGATCCCCGCCCCCTGATGCCGTCGCGCGAGCGAGGCGTCGATCTGCTGAAACGGCTTACAGAGAAGCCGCCGCTGTTCCGGGCCAATTCCGATCCCGGTGTCGCGCACGGAAAGAGCGAGGCCCGCGGGACGCGCACGCACTTCCACGCCGACGACGCCGACGTCGGTGAACTTCACGGCGTTAGAGAGCAGGTGCGTCAGGATCTGCTTCAGGGCGCGCGCGTCTCCGCGGAGATAGGGACAATCGGTGGGCACTTCCTTCTCGAGCACGAGGCGCTTCTCATCCAGACGCGGCGCTATGGCCTCCACGGCCTCGTCCAGCACTTCGACCAGATCGACCGTCTCCTCGTCGAGCTTGCCTGCACCCGCCTCCAGTCGCGCCAGATCGAGAACGTTGCTGACCACGTGCAGCAGCTGCCTGCTGCTGGTCTCGATGTCGCGCGCATAGTCGCGGTAATCCGAAACCCCTACGGGCCCCAGCACCTCGCGAGCGATCATTTCCGAGAAGCCGCAAATGGCATTCAACGGCGTCCGGAGCTCGTGGCTCATCGCGGCGAGGAAAGCCGACTTCGCGCGCCCGGCCGCTTCTGCCGCTTCCTTCGCGCGCGTCAGCTCTTCCTCCGCTTCCCGGCGGTCGCTGATGTCGCGGAAAAAGACGGCGACCCCGCCGTCGAGCGGATAGGCGTGGATCTCGAGCCATTTCTCCAGAGGCGGGTAATAGATCTCGAAGTCCGCCGTGCAGCCTTCGTCACGCACCCTGTGGTACTGCTCCCAGAGGATCGTGCCGACCGCCTCCGGGAAAACCTGCCAGCCGTTCCGGCCGATGACGTCCTTACCCCGCGCCAGCGCCTCTCTCGCGCGCCGGTTCATGTAGGTGAAGCGCCAGTCGCGATCGACGGTGAACACCGCGTCGGTTGTGCTTTCGAGAATGGCGGAGATCCGCTCACGCAGGCGGTGCTCCCTCTCTTCGGCCGCCTTCTGTTCGGTCACGTCCAGCAGAATGCCGTCCCAAATCGTGTCGCCGCTCCTGGTCCGGTGCGGGGTTCCCTCCCCGCGCACCCATTTCGTCCCTTCCGGCGCCCGTACCCGGAAATCCTGACGCCATCGTTCCAGCGTCTCGTTGCAGCGACGGGTCGAGGCCTCGATCTCGGCGAGATCTTCCGCGTAGACCGAACCGAAGAGCGCATCGACATCGGTGAGGGATTGTTCGGGTCGCAGCCCGAACAGCCTGCGCGCACCCTCGCTCATATAGGTGAACGAATACTCCCCGCTGGCGCTGAAGCGGAGACGATAGACCGCCCCGGGGATCTGCGCCGTCAGCGCCTGGAGGATGACACGTTCATCCTCCTCTTCGTCGGCCTCGGCCGTCGCCGCAATGGCCGAACGCATTTTGACTTCTGTCGCTCGTGGCACGGATTCATGCACCTCGTTTCGCGCGAGCCCCAGCCGATGTGCCCGCTGGAGGGCGGAGACTGAGTTCGTGTGGTGAGTATAGGATCGAGGGGTCGATCTGCCATGGTCAGCCTGATCCTACGTAGTTTGTCGCTACTCTCCGCCGCGTCAGGCGCGAATTCTTGCGGGACCAGCCGCGGTTCCGGTAGCATTTCCGGAATGGAGGCTTTCGCGGGTGCGACCGATGCCCGAGTTCGCTGACAAGCGCGGCGTGCCCGTCACTGCGTCGACCGGTGCCGCCGTGCAGGCGCTCGACGCAGTCGTCGACGACTGGCTTCGTTTCGGCCGGGATACCGGCGACCTGTTGAAGTGTGTCGCCGAAACCGATCCCGACATGGTGATGGCCCACTGCCTCCGGGGTTATTTCTTCCACGTCATGGGCAGTGCGAAGCTGCTGCCGCGTGCCTGGTCGAGCCTGCAGCGAGCCGAAGCTGCGGCGCACGCCGTGTCGCAGCGGGAAAAGATGCACGTTGCCGCCCTCTCCGCCTGGTGTCACGGCGATCTCCACCGCGCGCGCGACCTGCTCGAGCAGGCGCTGATCGAGTATCCGCGCGACGTGCTCGCGCTGAAGCTGGCGCATTTCATCCACTTCTATCTCGGCGATGTTGCCCAGCAACGAGACTCGGTCGCACGGGTCATGGACGCCTGGGACGATGCCGTGCCGGGTTACGGCTACGTCCTCGGCATGCGCGCCTTCGGGCTGGAGGAGGCCGGCGAATACCCGGCCGCCGAGGCGCTTGGCCGGGAAGCGGTCGAGCGGAATGCCGACGACATCTGGGCCGGCCACGCCGTCGCTCATGTCTTCGAGATGCAGGGGCGACACCGCGAAGGCATCGAGTGGATCGTCGCCAACGAGACGAACTGGCGCGACGCCAACAACTTCGCCTATCACGTCTGGTGGCACAAGGCCCTCTACCATCTCGCTCTCGAAGAGATCGATGCGGTCCTGGATCTGTACGACCGTAGGATCCGTGCAGACAGATCGGACGACTATCTCGATATCAGCAACGCCGCTTCCCTGCTCCTCCGGCTCGAGATACGCGGCCATTGTGTCGGCGATCGCTGGGACGAATTGGCCGAAAAGGCGGCGGCGCGCCGTCACGAGCACGTCCTACCGTTCATCGATGCCCACTTCATGATGCCCCTCGCCGCCAAAGGGATGCATGCCGAAGCGGAGGACATGCTGGTTTCGATGCGGGCCTGGGCGGCAGCGCATGAGAGCACCGTCAGTACGGTCATGCGCGATGTCGGCATCCCGCTGGCCGAGGCGGTCTACGCCTTCGGGACGGGCGACTACCGTGCCGCGGTCGACCTGTTACTGCCCATCCGCTATGCGGTCCAGCGGATCGGCGGCAGCCACGCTCAGCGAGACATCTTTCAGAAGATCCTGATCGAGGCGGCGCTGCGCGATCTGCGCGCCCCGCTCGCCCGTGCGCTGCTTGTCGAGCGTCGCGAGGCGCGACCGTGGAGCCCCGCCGCCTGGAAGGATTATGCTCGCGTACTCGACGCCGTCGGCGACGCCGCAGGCGCCGCGGACGCCAGATCGACGGCGGACGCGCTGCTCGCGGCCTGAGGGGAGAGTCGGAATGCCCGCCGATTGCCGCGGCCTTGCCGTCACCGCCTCCAGCGCCGACGAAGCGGAGCTGCTGGACGCGACCGTCCACGCCTATCTCTCGAACGATCCGGGCACGGGCGAGCTGCTCGGCAAGCTCATGCTTAGGGCGCCCGAAATGCCGATGGCGCACTGCCTGCGCGGCTTCCTTCTCAACCTCGCCGGTCGAGCGAGCGATCTGGGTCGCGCCCGCGAAAGCCTTGCCGCAGCCGACCGCCTGATTGCCCGCGCCAACGAACGAGAGCGTCGACACATCGAGGCATTGCGCGCGTGGTGCGACGGCGAGCTTACCCGGGCGACCGCGCTCTTCGAGGAGATCCTGATCGATCATCCGCGCGACGTGCTCGCCTTCCGCCTCGCCCACTACCTGCATTTCTTCGTCGGTGCGATCGTCGAGATGCGGGATTCCGCCGCCCGCGTTCTGAGCTCCTGGGAGGAGAGCGTGCCGGATTACGGCTACGTGCTCGGCTGTCGCGCCTTCGGCCTGGAGGAGACCGGAGATTACGCGGCGGCGGAGGCGTTCGGCCGGCGCGCCGTCGAGCTGAACGCCGACGACGTCTGGGCCGGCCACGCCGTCTGTCACGTGCTGGAGATGCAGGGCCGTCACCGGGAAGGGATCGACTGGGTCAACCACCACGAGAACGCCTGGGCGGAGCGCAACGCCTTCGCCAACCACGTCTGGTGGCATCGGTCCCTCTACTATCTGGAGCTGGAGGAACACGACGCTGTCCTCGACCAGTACGACCGCTATGTCTGGCGTGGACCCTCCGACGACAATCTGGATATCACCAACGCCGCCGCCCTGCTGCTTCGCCTCGACATGCTCGGCGTCGACGTCGGCGACCGCTGGCATCAGATCGCCGGCGTCGTCGCCGAGACCCGCCTTGACGAACGGACCCGCCCATTCAACGACGCGCACTTCATCATGCCGCTCGCCATGACCGGCCGTCGGACGGAGAGCGACGCGCTCCTCGCCTCGATGCGTGGACACGCCGAAGCCCATCTGAACGAAGCGATGACGATCGTGCCGACCCTCCGCGACATCGGGGTCCCGCTCGCGGAAGCGGTCCGGGCCTACGCGGACGGCGATTATGCCCGCGCCGTCGACACGATCATGCCGATCCGTTACCGGCTCCTGCCACTCGGCGGAAGCTGGGCGCAGCGTGACGTGTTCGCGCGGCTCCTGATCGAATCGGCGAGGCGGTCGGGCCGCACCAGACTTGCCCGCGCTCTGTTGGCGGAGCGCGCCGCCCTGAAGCCGACCAGCGGACCGACCTGGAAGATGTACGCCAGCGTTCTCGATCAACTCGGGGATGCCGCTGGCGCAACAGCCGCTCGCGAGCGAGCCGGCCAACTCCTTGCCGCCTGATCACGGGAGACCAGCGATGGCCATCGATCCGCCTGCCCTCGATCCGTCGAGCGTGGAGCCGCGCCTCGGCTCCGGCTACCCCGCTCCATTCGCCGAGGCGGTGGCGGGCCGAGCTAAGCGGGCACTCGGAAACGCGCTCGGCCTTTCGAACTTCGGCGTCAACCTGGTGACGCTCGCCCCCGGTGCCGCCTCGTCACAACGACACTGGCATTCGCGTCAGGACGAGTTCGTCTGGGTGCTCCAGGGTGAGATCACCCTCGTCACCGATGCCGGAGAGCAGGTGCTGAGGCCCGGGTCCGCGGCAGGATTTCCTGCCGGTCGCCCCGACGGTCACCATCTCGTCAATCGCACCGACGCGGAAGCCGTCTACCTCGAAGTCGGCGACCGAACCGAGGGCGATGCAGTGGATTATCCCGATATAGACCTGAAAGCCGAAATCCGGGCCGGCAAAGTGATCTACTTCCACAAGGACGGGACGCCCTACTGAGCTTGTCCCGGGACGGTGCGGCTCCGAAAAAGCCGCCGCCCTCAGGAAGCCGCCTTCTCCGCCTCTGCGAGGATCAGGTCCAGAAGCTCCTGCCCGGGGATGCCCTTCGACTCCATGTCCTTGACCCAGGCCTCCCAGACCGGCTGCGCGCCGACGCGGCGGAACTCCGCCAGCTGTTCGTCGGAATAGGTGATCCGCTCCAGGCCCGTTTCGTCGAAGATCGGGATCCACTTCGCGTCCGCCTTCTCATATCCCTCGATGAGGGCCTCGTAGGCGATCGGCTTCGCGTCTTCGAGCAGCTGGCGGTACTCGGCCGGCAGCGCTTCGAGCGCCGCGACGCTGTGCAGCGCCGGACAATGGTTCGAGCCGGGCGCCATGTTGAAGGTGTACCACTTCGAGACTTCGTGGATCTTGTAGGCGCCGTGCGCGTAGCTGAACGGAAAGGCTGCCGCCTGGAACATGCCGCGCTCGATGCCGGTATAGACTTCCGGCGCCGGCACGCTGGTCGGCACGGCGCCGAGCTCCTTCATCGCCTGTCCGGTGCCCCCGAGCGCCCGCATGCGCATGCTCTTCCAGCCGTCCAGCTCGCGCGGCGGGTCGCCGCTGCCCATGAACTCCGACTGCGGCAGCAGTCCACGGAATGCATATTGGGCACCCCAGCGCTTCATCTCGTCCTTGACCGCGGGGTGCTGGTAATAGGCTTCCGAAACCTTCTGCTGAATGTCGAACGTCGGCAGCGGCAGGAACGGAAGATCGAGCCCGGTTGCCGCCTGGTTCTTGCCTGGATGGTACCCGGTGCAGATCGAAGCGGATTCGAAGGCGCCGATCTGTAGGCCGTCCAGGTTCTCCTTCACCGGCGAGATCGTCTCGCCGTAGTGGATCCTGATGACGAAATTGCCGCCGGACTTCTCCTCGACATACTTCGCCACTGCCTCGATCCCCACAGTGTAGGCGCGGGGATTGCCCCAAATCGAATGGTTCCAGGTGACCTTGTCGGCCGCCACCGCGCCGGTCGAGACGGCGCCGAGCGCCAGTGCCCCGGCTGAGGCGGCAAGAGCCGTTACCTTAAACTGCTGCATGAACTTTCCTCCGTATAGTCTCTTTTCATCGTGCAGGATGCGTGCGACTGCTTATCGAATGCCGGAGTCGACGTCGAACGCGACATATGCCGTCACCGCACCGCGTGGCGGCTCGTCTCGGCGTATGTGGCCAATGCCAGCAGCATGAAGGCGGCGCTGCCGTAGAAGACCCATTCCGGCGCGCCGATGTCCATGATCCACCCGAACAGGATCGCAATGATTGCATTGCCCAGGCTGAAACCGCTGGACGTGAAGCCGAATACCTTGCCGATCTCCCCCGGCGGCGAGATCGCGCGCACGAGCAGATCCCGCATCGGCAGAAGCGTGCCTTGCAGGAAGCCGGCCGCCACCATGGTCGTCACGATGAAGGCGACCGACATCTCCACACTCCCGAGCATGAAGATGAGCCCGCAAATCGTGAGCACGCAAAGGCTGAAGACGAGCATCGGGCGGCTCGTCTTGTCGGCGGCGTACCCGCCGGCCAGATTGCCGAACGAGCCGGCGATCATGAAGCCGGTCAGCGCACCGCCGAGAACGGCGATCGGCACCGAGTACATCGACGCCAGCGCGGCGATGCCGAACGTGCGGATGCCGCCGAACGACATCGCGTAGATCGTCTGAAAGGCGAAGCAGAGCAGGATCGGCCGGGACAGCAGCAGCGCCAGGCCATTGCGGCCGGGTGCCTTCTCGCCGCCGTCGCGCTGCTCCCGCCGCTGACCGGCCTCGTCGCGCATGTGGCCGATCTGCGTCCAGAGCGCGAGGGCGACCAGCAGGCCGACGGTGCCGACCACCAGGAACGTCTCGCGCACGCCGATGATCGAGGACAGGCCCAGCATCACCAGCGGCGCCGCCGCCCAGCCCCAGTTGCCGCTCGCCGCATGGATGCTGAAGGCACGCCCCAACCGCCGCTGCTCTACCGAGGCGGAGAGAATCGAATAATCAGCTGGATGAAAGACGGCGTTGCCAACCCCGGCCACAACCGCAAGCGCGATCAGCGCCGGGAGCGAGTTCGCCACGCCGAAGAGCGCAACCGCTCCCGAGATCAGGGCGAGGCCGAGGATCAGCACCATCCGGCCGCCGAAGCGGTCGACGAAGAACCCGATCGGCGTCTGCACGATGCTGGAGGTCAGGCCGAACACCATCACGACGAGACCGAGTTCGACAAAGCCGACCCCATACACGTCGGTCAACAGCGGAAACAGCGGCGGCAGCACGAGCTGATAGAAGTGGCTGAGGAAGTGTGCGCCGGTGACCAGACCGATCACCCGCATCTCCCGTCCGAGAGCCACCGTTGCGACTGTCATGAATCAGGCCTCCGACGCCCGACCAGGGGATTGGCTAGTAGCCGAGCGCGCAGCCGTCCTTCCGCGGATCGGAGCCGCCGGAAAGCGTCCCCCGCTCCCGGTCGACCCAGATCGCCTGCCCGCCTCCGTGCGGCTTGTCGATCCGCCGGACGTCGTGCCCTCGTTCCAGCAGCACCGCGGCAGCGGCCTCCGGAACGCCCCGCTCCAGATCCACCTTCCCGTCGAACGCGAAGAGCCGCGGCAGGTCGAGCGCCGCCTGAACATCGAGCCCGCAGTCGAGCATGGACGAGAGCACCCAGCTCTGG
>JAJUGE010000072.1 GCA_029268305.1 Alphaproteobacteria bacterium | reverse complement strand
GCGCGCAACTGGCGACGATGGTCGGTCGCCACGAGTTCGTGAAGGCGGTGCGCGGAAAGGGAATGATGCTCGGCATCGAGTTCGGGGCTCCGCGGCGGCTGGCGCTGAAGGCGGCGTGGGCCGCGCTCGAGCAGGCGAACAAGGGCCTGTTCTGCCAGATGATCACGATCCCCTTGTTCAAACGCCACCGAATCCTCACCCAGGTCGCCGGCCATGCCAGCCACGTGGTGAAGCTGCTGCCGCCACTGGTGCTGACGGAAGAGGATTGCGACTGGATTGGCAGGGCGTTCGAGGATGTGGTCTCGGATTCCCATCGGGTGCCGGGGGCGATCTGGGATCTTGGCCGGACCCTCGCCGGTCACGCCATGAAGGCACGCGCCGGCGCCGGCTGACGGGCACCGCATCGACGCCTTGATCGGCGCAAAAAAAGGGCCGTGACAAAGCACGGCCCAAGTTCAGGGAGGAAACGCCCAAGATGGGTGTGCGGCGGGTCTCGTCAGGACGCGACCGATGCCGCACCGCAATAATTGGTGCGGTGCGATACAAAGTCAAACGAAAATTTCGTAATGCGGTGAGCACGAAACGCGTCGCGCCAATCCCCTCGCTTGTGCGCCGCACTATAGGTTCGGCCGAAGCGCGTGCCACTCGCCGTAACCTGTCTGGTATCGTGGAGTTCATCAGGCGAGCGGCTCTACGGGGCAGGTCGAACGCAAGATGGAGTGGAGGCGAGGTGCGGAAGAAGAAGAATCGTCCCGAATGGGATCGAGCCGAGGACGGGTTGGCTTCTGTCGCCGGGGCAGCGAACGAGGTGCTCGCATGAGCCGGCTGGTGGTGGTTTCCAACCGGGTGGCGCCGGTGAAGGAGGGCAAAGCGAGTGCGGGGGGATTGGCCGTCGCTATCCTAGCCGCTCTCCGCAAGTCCGGCGGGATCTGGTTCGGCTGGAGCGGAGAGGTGTCGGACGCGCCGTCGGAGGAGGTCAAGATCTCCCGGGTGGGCAGACTCGCTTACGCGACCGTCGACCTCACGCCGCAGGATCACGAGGAGTACTATAACGGCTTCGCGAACAGCACTCTCTGGCCGCTGTTCCACTACAGACTCGATCTGACCGTGTTCACGCGCCAGAACTTCTCGGGGTATCGGCGCGTGAACGCGCTGTTCGCGCGCAAGCTCGCACCGCACATCGGGCCCGACGATCTCGTCTGGGTGCACGATTACCACCTGGTACCGATGGGCGAGGAGCTGCGGCGAGCCGGCTTCACCAATCGAATGGGCTTCTTCCTGCACACGCCTCTGCCGGCGCCGGAGATTCTTACGGCCCTGCCTGAGCACGAGACGCTCATGCGCGGCCTCTGCGCTTATGATCTCGTCGGCTTTCAGACGGATACCGATCTGCGCGCCTTCCATGAGTACATCGTGCTCGAGGCGAGGGGGGAGTTGCTGGACGACGGTCTGGTGCGGGCTTTCGGACGCACCCTGCGGGCCGCCGTTTTCCCGATCGGCATCGACACCGAAAACGTCGTGCAGCAGGCGCAGATCGCGGCACGATCGCGACAGACGGAACGGCTGCGGCAGAGCCTGGTCGATCGCAAGCTCATAATCGGTGTCGATCGCCTCGATTACAGCAAGGGGATCCCGGTCCGCTTCCAGGCGTTCGAGCGGCTGCTCGAGGAGTATCCGGCCAACCGCGGGCGCGTCACGATGATGCAGATCGCACCGCCTTCGCGCGCGGACGTTGCGGAATATATCGAGATCCGTCAGGTGCTCGAAACCCTCGCCGGGCATATCAACGGCCGCTTCGCCGAGTTCGACTGGGTGCCGATCAGGTACCTGAACAAGGGGTTCAATCGGCGCACGCTCACCGGCTTTCTGCGGACAGCGAGAATCGGACTGGTGACGCCATTGCGCGACGGGATGAACCTGGTAGCGAAGGAGTATGTGGCCTCTCAGGATCCCGAGGCGCCGGGGGTTCTCGTGCTCTCCCGCTTCGCGGGGGCGGCTCGGGAACTCGACGCGGCGCTGATCGTGAACCCGTACGACATCGAGGGCGTGGCGGACGCACTGCAGCGCGCTCTGGAAATGCCTCTGGCGGAGCGAAAGGAGCGTTGGGAGGCGATGATGAAATGTGTCGTGGAAAACGACGTGACCGCCTGGCGTGAGGCATTCGTGGGCGCGCTCGAAGCCGCTCCATTCATGGCCGACGAGCAATGAAGCGGACCCGGTTCCTTCTCGCCGACGTGGGCGGCACGAACGCGCGCTTCGCCGTCGTCGGGCCGGGGGACAGAACGTTCGCCGTAAAGAACCTGCGCGGCGACGAGTATCCGAGCCTGTTCGATGCAGCCGAAGCCTTCCTCGGCGATCTGCCGGCGTGTGAGCGCCCGACTGCCGGGGCATTCGCCGTCGCGTCGCCGGTGAGAGGGGATAAGGTGGCGATGACGAACCGGGCGTGGACATTCTCGATTTCGGAATTGCAGCGTCGGCTGGGCTTCGAGCGGCTGCACGTCGTCAACGATTTCGTGGCGGCGGCACTCTCGGTGCCCCATCTCGAGCCGGACGATGTGGTCCAGATCGGCACGACGGGGCCGATCCCCGATCCAAAGGTCATCGGCGTGCTCGGGCCGGGCACCGGGCTCGGCGTCGCCGGTCTGATCAGGGTTGGCGGCGCCTGGGTACCCCTCGCCACCGAGGGAGGACACGCAACCATGTCGCCGTTCGACGACCGGGAGTCCGAGATCCTGGCGGTGCTGCGCCGGGAGTTTGGACACGTCTCGGCGGAGCGGCTGCTTTCCGGCCAAGGGCTGAGCAACATCCACTCGGCCCTCGGGAAGCTGGAGGGGCAGGCGAGCGAACCGGTCGAGCCGGAGGCGATCACTGCGGGCGCCCTGGAAGGTACCGATGCGCGGATGGTCGAGGCTGTGGAGATCTTCTGCCTGATGCTCGGCACGGTCGCCTCCAACGTCGCCCTTACGTTGGGTGCCCGCGGTGGCATTTATATCGCGGGCGGAATCGTGCCGCAGCTGGGGCGCATGTTCGAAACGTCAGGGTTCCGCCAGCGCTTCGAGGACAAGGGCCGGTTCCGCGGCTACCTGGCGGCGATCCCGACCTTCGTCATCATTCACGACGCGGCCGCCTTCGTGGGCCTCCGCAGCCTGGCGGAGGCGTCCTGAGCTTCAGCCCCGGATGGCGCGTCAGACGACGCCCCGCTGCTTCAGAGCGGCGATCTCCGAAGCGGAATAGCCGAGCAGCTCGCCGAGAACGTCGTCGGTTGCGCTGCCGAGCGCTGGACCGAGGGTGCGTACGCGTCCCGGCGTCCGCGAGAGCTTTGGCACCACGCCCGGGATGACGACCTCGCCCACGGTTTCCTCGACCAGCTTCAGCAGGTTGTCGCGGGCGGCGTACTGCGGATCGGCGAAGATCTCCTCGATGTCGTTGATCGGCCCGATCGGCACTTCTGCCGCGAGGCACCGATCGATCACGGCCGAACGAGGCATGGACCTGGTCCAGTCGCCGACCAGGCGGTCGACTTCGTCACGGCGTGCGAGGCGGCTCTGCACGCGACCGAACGCGTCCTCGGTCGCGAGTTCCGGACGCTCCATCGCTTGTGCCAGGCGGGCGAACATCTTGTCGCTGGTGCAGGCGATCGCGACCCAGCGGCCGTCTCCGCATTCGAAGTGACCGTGGGGACAGGCGTTCGCGGTACCGATACCCTCCCGTCCACGGACCGTGCCCGCAGCGGCGAAGGCCGGAGCCAGCTCGTCGAGCACCCGAAAGACCGGCTCGTAGAGGGCGATATCGACGTACTGGCCTTTGCCGTCGCGGTCACGCTGGCGCAGAGCCATGAGCACGCCGATCGCACCGTAGAGCCCGGTCATGTAGTCACCGAGCGACGTGGAGCCGGGGGTGACGGGTGGTCCGCCCGGCATGCCGGCGAGGTGTGTGAGGCCGCCGAAGGCATGGGCGATCCGCGCGAAACCGGGCCGGTCACGGTATGGGCCGGTCTGGCCGTAGCCGGACACCCGGAGCATGACGAGGGCGGGGTTGATCTCCGCCAGGGCGTCATAGCCGAGGCCCCAGCGCTCCAGCGTGCCGGGTCGGAAATTCTCGCAGACGACGTCGCTCTCGGCGACCAGCCGACGCAGGATGTCGGCGCCTTCGGGGGACCGGAGGTTCAGGGTCAGGGACTTCTTGTTGCGGGCTTCGGTCAGCCAGGCGAGGGAGCTGTCGGGGCGGGCACTGGGCGTGCCGTAGCGGCGCCATGGATCGCCGGTGTCCGGTTGCTCGATCTTGATAACCTCGGCACCGAACTCGCCCAGGATCGAAGCGCAGAAGGGTGCGGCGATGAACGTCGCGAGATCGAGCACGCGCACGCCGGACATGGGGAGGTCTCTTGTCTGCTGCGCCGTCATGATGCTCCGATCTCTCCGGTTGGTTGGGACGCACGGCCATCGACCGTGATATGGCTGGAAATGCCGCAGGCGGGTCAAGATGCGCGGGCCAATATTCGTGCGGCGACCGACTGGACCGACAGTGGCTCCGCCGGGGAGACCAGATCGCGATGCCTTCTTCAGCCATGGCCGGTGAACCCAATGGAAGCCCGGCTGATTCTGCGCGGTTCGATGCGGTCCTGTTCGACCTTCTGACTGCGCTGATCGATTCCTGGTCCCTCTGGAACAGCGTCGCCGAGTCCGATGAGCTCGGACTCGCGTGGCGGAAGGCCTACCTGCGGCTGACGTACGGGGCGGGCGCCTATCGGCCGTACGAGGATATTGTCGCGGCTGCCGCCGAGGAGGCGGGGCTGGATTCCTCGGCGCCGGCGGAACTGGTCGAGCGCTGGGACGAGCTGTGCCCCTGGCCGGAGGTCGGCGAGGTCGCTGCTCAGCTCCGGGGAAAGGTGAGGCTCGGCGTGGTGACCAACTGCTCCGACGCCCTCGGCCGCAGAGCGGCGGCACTCGTCTCGGACAAGTTCGATGCCGTCGTCACGGCTGAGAGGGCGGGCTTCTACAAGCCGCGCCGGGAGCCGTACGTCCTGACGCTCGATGCAATCGGCACGAAACCGGAGCGCACCCTTTTCGTCGCCGGTTCGGCGGCGGACGTCCCCGGCGCCGCCGCACTCGGCATGACCGTCTACTGGCACAATCGTGCGGGCCTTCCGCCCGTCGGCGATGTCCACCCCGACTTTCATGAGCCGACGCTGGATGGGTTGCCCGAGGTCGTGCTCGGCTCGGCCGCTCGATGAGCGGGGCTCCTATTCGACGAGGTACTCGCGGATGACGTCGGGGTCGGGATCGCAGCCGAGTCCGGGCCCCTGAGGCAGGGGCAGCAGCGCATTGGTCGGATTGACCATGTCGCCGAACAACGTCGCTTCGAGGTTGCCGAAAAAGCGCTCGACCGGCTCGGTCGAGGTGGCGGCGAGGTGGAGGGTCGCGAGAAAGCCCGGACCGAAATAAGGGGAGTGGGGCGCGAGCAGGACATTGGCGGTCTCGGCGAGCGTCGCCACTTTGCGAAACTCGGTGATGCCGCCGACCTTGGTCACACTCGGTTGCGCATAGGTGACGGCGCCGGCGTCGAGCAGCGCCTTGAACTGCCAGGCGGTGCAGTAGTTCTCGCCGGCTGCGATCGGAACTGGCGTGGCGGCGGTCACCTCGGCGAGGCCGTCGAAGTTCTCCGGCGGCCAGACAGGCTCCTCCAGCCAGAAGATGTCGTAGGGCTCGAAGGCGCGTGCCATGCGGATCGACTGCTGCACCGTCCAGGGGCAATTCACATCGACCATGATGGCGACGTCGTCGCCTGCCGCCTCCCTCGCCGCCCGAATCGAGGGAACGGTGCGTTCGTGCAGCTTTACGTACTGGTAGCCTTGGGAGACGGCGTCGGCGGTGCGGTCGCGCACAACCTCGGGATCGCCGTACCTGAGCAGGCTCGCATACACCGGAAGCTCGGTCCGGCTGGCGCCGCCGAACAGGCGATAGAGCGGCAGGCCGGCCGCCTTGCTGGCTATGTCCCAGAGTGCGATGTCGATGCCGCTGATGCCGTAGAGCACAGGACCGTAGCGGCCGAAGATGTGCAGGGTCTGCTGAATTTCCGACATGAGGGCGGAGATTTGGGTGGCATCGCGGCCGATCAGATGCGGCTTGATGATCTGCTCGATCGCCGCACGGGTTGCTGGGATCGCGTTGTAGCCGAAGGCTTCGCCATAGCCGGTGATGCCGGCGTCGGTTTCGACCTTGACGATCAACGTCGCGAGATTGTCGAAGTTGGTCGCCGCGAACCCGGTCGACGGCCCGTGGTGAATGAACGGGATGCTGATATGGATCGTTTCGATCGCCGCGATCTTCATGGCGTTTCCTCGTGCGGGAGCTTCTTCCGGTAGCGAGGCAGCTTGCCGTAGCCGGCCGCACCTGGACAACGCCCAACTTTCGGCTGGTCGTGGCCCGAACGCGTGTGCCGAGCCTCGATGTGAGGCCGCGGCCGTCTGCAGCTATCCTCCCGAGCCGTACAGCTTCGCCGGGTCCTGCTCGACGGGTTGGATCATCTCGACACCGTCGGAGCCGCGCGCGGCGCGATAGAAGCATGTCCGCCGGCCGGTGTGGCAGGCGACGCCCTCCTGATCGACCAGCAGGAGGAGGGTATCTCCGTCGCAGTCGACCCTGATCTCCCGGAGGGTCTGTGTCTGGCCCGAGGTTTCGCCTTTGCGCCACAGCGCTTGGCGCGACCGCGACCAGTAACAGACGCGCCGGGTCCGGATCGTCTCCTCGACTGCTTCCCGGTTCATCCAGGCCATCATCAGCACCTCGCCGGTGTCGTGCTGCTGAGCGATGGCTGGGACCAATCCGTTCGCGTCGAAAGCGACGAGATCGACAATCGATTGCCGCGGTGCGGTCTCTTCGCTCATGGTGCACCTTCCTTGGCAGTGGCCGGGCTGCCGCTCCATGCCTGCAGCATCTTGCGGACAGCCTCCTCGCCGACGTTCTGCGTGATGAAGACGAGGCGCGACCGGCGGTCCTCGGACGGCCAGGCGTCGAGGACGGCGGGCGGATGGAACAGGTGCTGGACGCCGTGCACGGCGACCGGCTGCTCGAGGCCGATCACGTTCAGGATGCCCTTCATGCGCAGGATGTCGTTGCCTCTGGTAGAGATCAGGGCTTCGAGCCAGCCCACCCAGACATCCCACGTGAGCGGCTCGTCGTGATAGAGACAGTAGGCACGGATGCCGGAATCGTGCCGGTGATCGTGGTGCGAATGGTCATGCCCATGGTGCTCGTGATCATGGTGAACATGGTCGCGAGCGTCGGCATACGCCTCTTCGCGGAGCCAGCGCGCCACGTCCGGCGACTTGGTCTGAGGATCGTAGAGGCCCGCTCCGAATAACGAGCGAGGGTCGACCTCGCCGTGCACGATCTCCTGCAGCGGCGCGCCCGGGTTCAGGCGTCGGAGGCTCTGACGAAGGGCTTCCGCGTCTTTCCTCGAAGCCGGGTCGGCAACGAGATCGGTCTTGGTGAGAAGAATGCGGTCGGCAACGGCCGCCTGCTTCACCGACTCCCGATGGTTCTCGAGCTGATGCGCGCCGTTCACGACGTCGACGGTGGCGACGACGCTGTCGAGCCGGTAGCGCGACGCGACCAGAGGATCGACCATCAGGGTGTGGAGGATCGGCGCAGGATCGGCCAGGCCCGTGGTCTCGATCAGGACCCGCTCGAAGTTCGGAAGCTCGCCTTTGGCTCGGCGGGTGAACAGATCGCCAAGCGTATTCACGAGATCGCCGCGGATCGTGCAGCAGATGCAGCCGCTCTCCATCAGAACCGTGTCGTCACCGCCCGAGGCGACCAGATCGTGATCGAGGCCGACTTCGCCGAACTCGTTGATGATCACCGCAGTCCGGCCCATGTCCGGATGCCGCAGCAGGCGGGAAAGGAGCGTCGTCTTCCCGCTACCGAGGAAGCCTGTGATGATCCCGACGGGGATGAGATTGGTTTCGCTCATGTCGCCCATGTCCCTGCCATCTCCATCCGCTCCGCGTCTCTAAACACCGAGGTAGCGGTGCCGCAGCGCGTCGTCCTCGACGAGGGCGGCGCTGGTTCCGGTCCAGACGGTCCGGCCCTTCTCGATGATATGGTGCCGGTCGGCGATTCGCGTCAGCATCTGGATATTCTTGTCGATGACGAGGATGGAGAGCCCCTCCTGCTTCAGCGCGGCCAGTGCCCGCCAGATGTCGGCTCGGACGAGAGGCGCCAGGCCTTCGGTCGCCTCGTCAAGGATCAGCAGCTCCGGGTTGGTCATGAGCGCGCGGCCGACCGCGAGCATCTGCTGCTCGCCACCCGAGAGCCGCGATGCCATTGTGCCGCGCCGCTCGACGAGTGAGGGAAACAGCTCGAAGACGCGCTCCATCGTCCACTGCTGGGTGCGACCTGGCCCGGCTCGGGCGGTGGCAACGAGATTCTCGACGACCGTCAGGTTCGGAAAGACCTGCCGTCCCTCGGGGACGAGGCCGATGCCGGCGCGCGCGATCGCATGCGGCCGGCTTCCACGGATCGCGGTCCGCTTGAAGCGGATGCTGCCCGAGCTCGCCGGAAGCAGGCCCATGATGACCCGCACGGTGGTGGTCTTGCCCATGCCATTGCGGCCGAGCAGGGTGACCAGCTCGCCGGCGTAGATGTCGATGCTTACATTCTGGAGGACGCGCGCAGCGCCGTAGGAGGCCTCAAGCCGACGAACCTCGAGCAGGCGGCTAGCCATCCGCATACTCCTCGCCGAGGTAGGCATCCCGCACGTCAGCGTTGGCGCGGATCGCTTCGGGCGAGCCGGTGGCGATCACGCGTCCGTACACGAGCACGCTGATGCGATCCGAAAGCGCGAACACCACGTCCATGTCGTGCTCCACGAGGAGGATCGTGGTGTCGCGGCGAAGGTCGTGGAGGAGGTCGACCATCTGCCTCGTCTCCTCGGGCCCCATGCCGGCGGTGGGCTCGTCCAGCAGCACGAGGCGCGGCTCGGTTGCGATCGCCATCGCGACTTCGAGCCGACGCTGCTCTCCGTGCGCGAGCGTGGCGGCGATGCTGGACGCGTGGCGCTCGAGGCCGGTTCGGGCCAGGGCTTCTCGCGCCGGCTCGCGAAGCCGCTCCTCTTCGGCTGCCGGCCGCCAGAAGACGAACGAATGCCCGGCATGTGCCTGCACCGCGAGGGCGACGTTCTCCAGCACAGTGAGGCGCGGAAAGATGCTGGTGACCTGGAACGATCGCGCGAGGCCCAGGGCCGATCGCCGGTAGGTCGGCACCGTCGTGATGTCGCGGCCGTCGAACAGGATCTGGCCTGCATCGGGGCGGATCTCGCCGGAAAGCTGCCCGACCAGCGTGGTCTTGCCGGCGCCGTTAGGGCCGATGATCGAGTGGATCTCGCCCGTGGCGACATCCAGGTCGACGCCGTCGCTCGCGGCCAGGCCGCCATAGCGCTTCACGATGCCGCGCACCGAGAGGAGAGGCTGCGAGGGATTCATCGCGTGTCGTTTCCTGTGCCCCGGCGCAGCAAGCCGAGCAGGCCCCGGTTCGCGAAGAGAACGACCAGGATCAGAAGCGGGCCGAAGATGATCATCCAGTGCTGCGTGAGCTCGCTCAGCACGTCTTCGAGCAGGAGAAAGAAGATGGCGCCGACCACCGGCCCGAGCAGTGTGCCCATGCCTCCCAGCACGACCATGACGATCAGTTCGCCGGATCTGGTCCAATGCAGGAGCGAGGGGCTGACGAACTCGGTCTGGTTGGCGAGCAACGCACCCGCGAGCCCGGCGATGGCACCCGAGATCGTGAAGCAGACCAGCTTGTAGCGGTAGGTGGGAAAGCCGATCGCGTTCATGCGCCGTTCGTTCTCGCGCGCACCGACGATCACCCGCCCGAACCGCGCGCCGACAAGGCGGCGGCAGAACACCAGCACGGCGATCAGGATGAAGATGACGAGGTAGTAGAAGACGGTGGAGTCGTACAGGTCGAGGCCGAGCAGGCTCGATCGCTCCCATAGCGAGAGGCCGTCGTCCCCGCCATAGGTCTCGAGCGACACGAAGAAGAAGTAGATCATCTGCGCGAAAGCGAGAGTGATCATGATGAAGTAGACACCGCGCGTCCGCAGTGAGACGAGTCCGATGAAGAACGCGACCAAGGCTGAAGCGAGCACCGCGAGCGGCCACGCGATCAGAGCCGAATGCGTGCCACCGATCGGCAGTGCTCCATCGAACAGAAGCGTCCCGTTCGAAGCGTGGGTGCTGAGGATGCCGACCGTGTAGGCGCCAACGCCGATGAACGCGGCGTGACCGAAGCTGACCATCCCGCCATAGCCGAGTACGAGGTCGAGCGCTACCGCGGCGATGGCGAAGATCGCGATCCGCGTCGCCACGTCGACATAGAAGGGTGCTCCGACCAGGTCGAGGATGGGCGGCAGCGCCAGCAGGAGTGCGACAGCCGCCACCGCTCCGAGGGTTCCGGGGGTGATCTTAGGCATTGACGGGGAAGAGGCCCGAGGGACGCCAGACGAGGATAAGCGCCATCAGCAGATAGATCGCCATCTCCGCTGCGGCAGCTGGGAGCAGCACGCTGCCGAAGGTATCTACCAAGCCGACGAGGAGCGCGGCGACGAGCGCGCCATGCACCGAGCCGATCCCGCCGATAACGATCACCACGAAGGTGAGGATCAGGATGCTCTCTCCCATCCCGACCTGGACCGCGAGGATCGGCCCCGCCATACCGCCGGCCAGTGCCGCGAGCGCTGCCCCGAGCCCGAAAACGAGCGTGTAGAGCAGCCGGATATCGACCCCGAGCGCGCTCACCATCTCGCGATTGCTGGCACCGGCCCGGATCAGCATGCCGAGCCGGGTGCGGGCGATCAGGAAGAACAGAAAGGCTGCCACCGCCAGGCCGGCCAGCAGAATCGCGAGACGGAAGGCGGGATAGGGGATGCCGGGCAGAACCTCCACGGTTCCGGAGAGCACCTCCGGCACGTCGAGGAAGTAGGCGGATGGCCCCCAGATGATCCGGGTCAGCTCGTTGAAGAAGAGGATCAGGCCGAAGGTGGCGAGCACCTGATCGAGATGGTCCCGGTCGTAGAGCTGTCGCAACGCCACCAGCTCCACCAGCATTGCAACGACCGCCGTTGCCGGCAGAGCCAGCAGCAGGCCGAGGAAGAACGAGCCGGTCGCCTGCTGGAAGGTGGCGGTCAGATAGGCGCCCATCATGTAGAGCGAGCCGTGGGCGAGATTGATCAGGTTCATAATGCCGAACACGAGTGTCAGCCCGGCTGCCATCAGGAACAGCATGACGCCGAGCTGCAATCCGTTCAGCACCTGCTCCGCGAATAACGCGGCGGTCACGCGTGACCTATCTCGTGCCTGAGCTTCATCGAGCTGCGGAAACTCCTACCGGAGAAAGCGCGCATCACTTCATCTTGCATTCGCTGGCGTACGCGTCGGCATGATCGGTGAAGACGGTTCCTTCCAGGCTGTTGACGAGGCGGCCCTGCTCGTCCTTCACCACCTTGCGCAGGTAGTAGTTCTGGATCGGGTAGTGGTTGTGATTGAACCGGAACGGCCCCCGCACCGATTGGAAATCCGCCGCCTCCAGCGCTTCGCGAAATGCATCCTTGTCCTCGATATTGCCGTCGACGCGGCGGATGGCGCTGTCGATCAGGCGTGCCGCATCATAGGCCTGGGCGGCATAGGGGGAGGGCAGGCGGCCATACTTCTCCTCGAAGCCGCGCACGAACTCGACGTTGGCTTCATTGTCGAGCGCCTGGCTCCAGAACGCCGTGTTGTAGAGGCCGAGTGCCGCGTCGCCCTGGGCCTGCAGCACGCTCTGGTCGAGCAGGAAGGAAGGACCGAACAGCGGGATCTCTTCCTTGAGACCCGCCTGGGCATACTGCTTCACGAAATTGACCGCCATGCCGCCCGGATAGAACACGTAGACGGCATCGGGTTCGGCGGCGCGAAGCTGCGCCAGCTCGGCGGCGTAATCGGGCTGGTTGATCTGCGTCAGCGCCTCCCCGACGATCTCACCTTTGTAGAACCGCTTGAATCCGGCGAGAGCGTCGGTACCGGCCGGATAGTTGGGCGCCATCAGGTAGACGCGCTTGTAACCGGCATCCTGAACGTGCTGCCCCATGGCTTCGTGCGTGTTGTCGTTCTGCCAGGCGACGTTGAAGAAGAAGGGATTGCACATCTCGCCGGCCAGCGCCGACGGTCCGGCGTTGGCGCTGACGATGAAGGTCTCCGCCCGCGTGACCGGCCCTGCGATCGCCATCATCACGTTCGAGAACACGACGCCGGCGATGATGTCGACCTGATCGCGCTTGACCATGCGGTCGGCGAGCTGGCGCCCGACGTCCGGCTTCAGCTGGTCGTCGCCCTCGATGATCTCCGTTTCGAGACCGCCGAGTTTGCCGCCGCTCTTCTCGACGCCGAGCTTGAATCCGTCCAGCAGGTCCTGGCCCAGCGCGCGTGCAGGGCCCGACATGGTTGCGATGAATCCGACCTTGACCTTCTCTGCCGCTTGCGCCGGAAGCGCGAACAGCGCGGCTGCCGCCGTAACGAGCAGAGCCCGCTTCATGAACATGCCCAATTCCCCCCGAGTCGAATGCCGCACGCGATCAGATCGGCATCCTAGCGATGCGCGCTGCGCGAATCAAAAGAACAGGGCCGGCCGGATGCCCGGCCGGGTGGAATCAGGAAAAGGCTTTGAAGGTGATGAGCGTGAAGGTGTCCTTCACGCCGGGCAGCGTCTGGAGCTGCTCGGTGACGAAGCGCCCGACGTCGGCATCGCTGTCCAGGTAGCACTTGACCAGAAGGTCGTAACTGCCGGAGGTCGAATACACTTCCGAAGCCTGCTCGACCTGCTGCACGACGGCGTCGGCTACCTGATACGCCTTGCCCAGCTCGCACTTGATCATGACGAAGATCGGCTGCATCGGGTGCCTCCCGACTTGCTCCCGCCGCTACTGTAGCGGCTTGGAGATCGGTCGCAACAGGAACGCCGGGACGTGGTCGCCAAGCCCGAACGGGGTATCGTCGCCGCTATCGCGCCCGTTCGCATGGCGTGTCGTTCCATTGGCCTGAGCCTGCGCTACCGCACCGCCGTTGGAGGCGGCGCTACGGCGCCTCGCAGGCTCCGCCTTCGGAGCAGCCGCCGGTTCCCGGCGCGCGGTCGGCCGCCGACCACGCCGGTCAGACTGTGTTTCCGTACCGTGCCGAGCGGACCGGCGCCGGGGTTTCGGCGCTTCGACCTCTTCCTCGCCGGCCTGAACGGTTTCGATTCCCTCGATCTCGTAAGGCGGAATGTCGCGCCCGAGCATCTTCCTGATCGAATCGAGATAGCGTTCGTCGCCCGGCGACGCGATCGTGAACGATCTTCCGGTGCGCCCGGCGCGGCCGGTCCGTCCGATCCGGTGGATGTAATCCTCGGCGTGCATCGGAACGTCGAAATTGAAGACGTGCGAGACATTGACGATGTCCAGCCCGCGGGCGGCGACGTCGCTTGCGACAAGGAGACGCAATTCATCGTTCCGGAAACGCTCCAGCGTCTCCGTCCGCTTGTACTGCGGCATGTCGCCGTGCAAGGCCGCAGCATCGAAGCCGTGGCGCACCAGCGATTTCACCAGGATGTCGACGTCGCGCTTACGGTTGCAGAAGACGATCGCGTTCTTGACGTCTTCGGATCGGAGAAGCGCACGGAGCGCCTCGCGCTTTGCCGACGGCCGTACCGTCACGAGATGCTGCGCCACCGTCTCTGCCGGCGAGGCGGGCGGCGCGACAGAGATCTCCTTCGGGTTCATCAGGAACTTGTCGGCGAGGCGTCGGATCTCCGGCGGCATCGTCGCCGAGAAGAACAGCGTCTGTCGGATCGGCGGAAGCAGGCCAACGATGCGCTCGATATCAGGGATGAAGCCCATGTCGAGCATTCGGTCGGCCTCGTCGATCACGAGCACCTTCACGTCGGACAGCAGGATCTTGCCGCGCTCGAACAGGTCGATCAGTCGGCCCGGAGTGGCGATCAGGAC
Source organism: Alphaproteobacteria bacterium (assembly GCA_029268305.1). Taxonomy (GTDB): domain Bacteria; phylum Pseudomonadota; class Alphaproteobacteria; order JAJUGE01; family JAJUGE01; genus JAJUGE01. Next base: position 4,425 of record JAJUGE010000072.1, on the reverse strand, counting down.
GTCGACGCCGCGATCGAGCGCCCGCTCCTGGTCGGTGAAGGATTCGCCGCCGATCAGCAGCGCCATCGAGAGCTTGTTGTTCTTGCCGTATTTCTGGAAGTTTTCGGAGACCTGCGCTGCCAGCTCGCGCGTCGGCTCGAGGATCAGCGACCGAGGCATGCGCGCCTTGGCGCGGCCGGTCGACAGGATTTCGATCATGGGCAAGGTGAAAGACGCGGTCTTGCCCGTCCCGGTCTGGGCGCAGCCCAGGACATCCCGCCCGGTCAGCACTACAGGGATCGCCTGTTCCTGAATCGGGGTAGGGACAGTGTATCCGGATTCGCTGACGGCCCGTAGGACCGGTTCGCTCAATCCAAGTTCAGAGAATGTCATATGGAGGAGTGCACTCGTATGTGGCCAATAGTCGGAGTATCGCGGTTATAGGTAGGGAATAAGTTAAGCGTGTCAAATACGAAGAACGCCGGCATTGCCGGCGTTCCGTGGGGCAGAAACCGGGAACGCGCGCCTGCAGTGACGGCGCGCGCCCGCGGGCTTCAGGAGGCGTTCATCAGCGCGATGGCAGTGTCGCTCATCCGATTGGAGAAGCCCCACTCGTTATCGTACCACGACAACACCCGGACCAGCTTGCCCTCGATCACCTGGGTCTGAGTCAGATCGAAGACGGAGCTGTACGGGTTGTGATTGAAGTCGATCGAGACGAGCGGCTCGTCGTTGGTGCCCAGCACCCCCTTCAGTTTGCCCGCCGCGGCCTCGCGGATGGCGTTGTTCACCTCTTCGGCGCTCGTATTCTTCGAGGCGATGAACTTGAAGTCGACGAGCGAGACGTTCGGCGTCGGCACACGAATAGCAGTGCCGTCGAGCTTCCCCGCCAACTCGGGGAGGACGAGCCCCACCGCCTTGGCAGCACCTGTGGACGTCGGGATCATCGAGAGAGCTGCCGCACGCGCCCGCCGCAGGTCCGAGTGCAGCGTGTCGTGAACCGGCTGGTCGCCGGTATACGCATGAATCGTCGTCATGAAGCCCTGCTCGATCCCGATGGCGTTGTTCAGGACGTAGGCGACCGGAGCGAGACAGTTGGTGGTGCAGGAGGCGTTGGAGACGATCGTGTGCGACGCCTTGAGCTTGTCGTGGTTCACGCCGTAGACGACTGTCAGCTCGGCTCCGTCGGCCGGGGCGGAGATCAGCACCTTCTTCGCACCTGCAGCCAGATGGGTGCTCGCCTTCTCCTTGCTCGTGAAGATTCCGGTGCACTCCATCACCACGTCGACGCCCAGCTTGTCCCAGGGCAGCTTGGAGGGATCGCGCTCCGCCGTGACGGCCACACGCGTATCGCCGATCTGGATCGAGTCTTCCGTCGCCGAGATCTTGCCGGGGAAGGGGCCATGAACCGAGTCGTGAGCCAACAGATGCGCGTTGGTTTTCGCAGGACCCAGATCGTTGACCGCCACGAACTCGATGTCCTTTCGATTGGCCTCGGCAGCGGCCCGGAGCACGAGACGGCCGATGCGGCCGAAACCGTTGATCGCGACGCGGATTGGCATGTTCTTCATCCCTCGTTCGTTCAGTGTCGTCCGGAGGACGCGGCATCCGGCCGATCAGGCCTTCGAAGCCCTCCGCAGGACAGCCTGCACCACATTCTCGGCGGTAACGCCGAATACATCATATAGTTTCTCGGCGGGCGCGGAGGCTCCGAAAGTCGAAATGCCCACGACGGCGCCGTCCTCGCCGACGAACCGCTCCCACCCGAACGGAGAAGCTGCCTCGACCGCCACGCGGACCGTCGACCGGTCGATGATCTGCTCGCGGTAGGCCGGCGGCTGCTCGTCGAACAGCTCCCAGCAAGGCACCGAAACCACCTGCGTCGGAATGCCCTGCCCCTGGAGGCGGTCGCGCGCCTGAACCGCGATGGCGACTTCGGAGCCGGACGCATAGATGGTCGCCTCGGGCTTCCCGTTCGACGGCGCGATCACGTAGGCGCCGCGGGCGCAGAGGTTCTCTTCGACATGGGTGTGACGGAGCGGCGGCACCGACTGGCGCGTGAGGGCCAGCACCGACGGAGTCTCGACCGTCGCGAGCGCCAGCGCCCAGCACTCGGCGACCTCGACGGCATCGGCCGGGCGGAACAGATGCACGTTCGGCATCGCACGGAGGCTGGCGAGGTGCTCGATGGGCTGGTGCGTCGGCCCGTCTTCGCCCAGCCCAATGGAGTCGTGGGTCATGACGAAGATCGACCGCACTCCCATCAGGGCCGCGAGCCGTATCGCCGGACGGCAATAATCGGTGAACACGAGGAACGTGCCGCCGTACGGAATGACGCCGCCGTGAAGCGCCATGCCGTTCATCGCGGCCGCCATTCCGTGCTCGCGAACGCCGTAGTGGATGTAACGGCCGCCATAGTCCTCACGGTTCAGGATCGGCAGTGCGGCGACGACAGTGCCGTTCGAGCCGCTGAGATCCGCGGAACCGCCGACGATCTCCGGCACCGCTGCCGTGAAACTCTCCAGCGCGAGCTGGGACGACTGCCGCGTCGCGAGCTTGGGAGCCTTCTCCACCATCGACTTCTTGAGATCTGCGACCGCCGCATCGAAGTCCGGCGGCAGCTTGCCCGAGATCCTGCGCGCGAAATCCGAGCGCACGGTTGCGGGAAGCGCATTCAGCCGCTCCTGCCATGCTGCGCGCAGGGGCGCCCCGCGTCGGCCCGCTTCGCGCCAGGCGGAGACCACCTCGTTCGGCAGGACGAACGGATCGTGGCGCCAGCCGAGCTGTTCGCGCGCGCCCTGGATCTCCTCCTTGCCGAGCGGCGATCCGTGAGAGGCCGCGGTTCCGGCCTTCTTCGGTGCCCCGAATGCGATGGTGGTCCGGCAGGCGATGAGCGACGGCTGCGGCGTAGCGATCGCAGCTTCGATCGCTTTCGCCACGGCTTCGGGGTCGTGGCCGTCCACGGCGCGAACGTCCCAGCCGTAGGACCGGAACCGGGCCTGATGATCATCCGACATGGAAAGCGAGGTCGGACCATCGATCGAGATGCCGTTGTCGTCATAGAGGACGATCAGCCGGCCGAGCCCGAGATGACCGGCGAGCGCCCCCGCCTCATGACTGACACCTTCCATCAGATCGCCGTCACTGGCGATGACGTAGGTCCGGTGGTCGACGATTTCGGACCCGTACTTGGCCGCGAGATGACGTTCGGCGAGGGCCATGCCGACCGCAGTCGCCAGTCCCTGGCCGAGCGGGCCGGTCGTGGTCTCGACCCCGGCGGTGTGCCGATACTCCGGGTGACCGGGCGTGCTGCTCCCGAACTGCCGGAAGCTTTTGATGTCGTCCAGGGATACCGAAGCGTAGCCGGTCAGATGCAGCAGCGAATACAGCAGCATCGAGCCGTGTCCCGCGGAGAGCACGAAGCGGTCACGATCCGGCCAATCAGGTGTCTGCGAGTCGTACTTCAGAAAGCGCGTGAAGAGGACGGTCGCCACGTCCGCCATGCCCATCGGCATGCCGGGGTGTCCCGACTGCGCCTGCTCGACGGCATCCATTGAAAGCGCCCGGATGGCGTTCGCCAGGTCGTTGTGATGCGTCACGGTTAGTTCCATGGTCTGGTAGCGGACTGCCACTGCGTATGAACGAAATCGCCGTCCACTGGGCCGACCTGCGCTGGGGGCGGTCAAGGCCGTCCGGTCACCGGGTTTGAGATTGGGCGCAACATGCCCCCCGCATACAGCCGCGTCAACCGCGATATCCGGCCTCGTGGCCGACTGACGGCGGGGAAGCGGAGTTGACGCGCCGCTGGCGGGGCGCATATCCTCCGGACCGCGTTTTTGCTTGTGGTCGGCGCAGTTGCGCGGCTTTCGCAAAGCGTCATCGAAGCTTGGACTGCGCGGCATCCCGAATGGCATCATTGGAAGGCGCGACCGATCGGCTTGAGCAGGCGGTGAGCCGGCTGGAAACCTGGGCCCGGCATCGCCGCGAAGCCGGCGGCATCGACGATAGTCGGGTCGCCGAGGCGCTGAGCGAAGTTCGAGCCGATTATCAGGCGTTGCAGGAAACGATCCAGACCGTGCGTGCCAGACTCGACGCCGCCATAGAGCGTCTCCAATCGATCCTGGAGCGCTGAGATGGCCGAGGTCCAGATCACGGTGAACGGCCGCGTGTACCACATGGCGTGCGACGACGGGCAGGAGGAGCACCTGCTCACGCTCGCCGACTATGTGGGTGGTCGGGTCGCAGAGCTCGCCGAGAACATGGGGCAGGTGGGCGACGCGCGGCTGCTGGTGATGGCGAGCATTCTGATCGCCGACGAGCTCTCGGATCTGCGGGCGGAGTTCGACGAATTCCGCCAGCAGATGGAGGCGCGGCTGGCACACGCCGAGGATGCTCTGGCCGACCGACTGAATTCGCTCGCAGAGAGGCTGGAAGCGGTTGCGTCCG
>JAJUGE010000071.1 GCA_029268305.1 Alphaproteobacteria bacterium | reverse complement strand
CTGACGATCGCGCCGATCGTCATCCCGCTGTTCATCGCGACGCTGATGATCCTGCTCGCCCAGCAGAGGCGCAAGGTGAGGGCTGCACTCGGCCTCGTCTCCGCCGTGGCGCTGCTCGCGGTCGCCATCGCGTTGCTCCAGGTCGCGGACAGTCCGGACGGCGCTGCGGTCCGCGTCTACCGGCTCGGCGACTGGCCCTCCCAGTTTGCCATCGTGCTGGTTCTCGACCGCCTGTCCGCACTCATGCTGCTGCTGACCAGCGTGCTCGGCCTCGCGGCGCTCGTCTTCTCGCTCGCCCACTGGCATCGCACGGGCGCACACTTCCATCCGCTTTTCCAGTTCCAGCTGATGGGATTGAACGGCGCCTTCCTCACGGGCGATCTCTTCAACCTGTTCGTCTTCTTCGAGGTCATGCTGGCCGCCTCCTACGGTCTCGCCCTGCACGGGTCGGGCGTCCTGCGGGTGAGGGCGGGGCTGCATTACATCGTCGTCAACCTGACGACTTCGCTGCTCTTCCTGATCGGGGTCAGCGTGATCTACGGCGTCGCCGGCACCCTCAACATGGCCGACCTCGCCGACCGCATACCCAACATCGCGGCCCGGGACCGGGCCCTGGTGGAGGCCGGCGCCGCCATTCTCGGCGTCGCCTTTCTGGTCAAGACGGCCGGATGGCCGCTCGGGTTCTGGCTCCCGACCACCTATGCCGCGGCCACGGCGCCGGCTGCGGCGATCCTCTCCATCCTGAGCAAGGTGGGGGTCTATGCCGTGCTGCGGCTCTGGCTGCTGCTGTTCGGCGACGCGGCCGGTGCTTCTGCCGGGTTCGGAGGTGCCTGGCTGATGGGCGCCGGCCTCCTGACGGTCGGCTTCGGTTCGGTAGCGGTTCTCGCGACCCAGAGCATGGCGCGGCTGGCCGGTGCCAGCGTGCTCGTCTCCTCGGGCACGCTGGTGGCAGCGATCGGGGCCGGCCAGGTCGATGTGACGGGGGGCGCCCTCTTCTATCTGGCGAGCTCGGTCCTCGCCATCGCCGCGTTCTTCCTCCTGATCGAACTGGTCGAGCGTGGACGCGACCCCGGCGCCGACGTGCTGGCGGTCACCCGCGAAGCCTTCGGCGAAGGCGAGGAGGAGGACCTCGACGAGGAGGACGAGATCGGCGTCGCGATACCGGCGACGATCGCGATCCTCGGCATGAGCTTCATGATCTGCGCGCTCGTCCTCTCGGGGCTGCCGCCGCTTTCCGGCTTTCTCGCCAAGTTCGCCATCCTCGCACCTTTGTTCGGGCCCGGCGCCGCAGACGTGTCCGCGACCGCGTGGGCGCTCCTGGCGGCACTCATTCTCTCGGGGATGGCGACGATCATCGCGATGACCCGCGCGGGCATCGACGCTTTTTGGGTGCCGCCGGACCGGACCCTGCCGCGGATGCGCGTGACCGAGATCGGCCCCGTGATAGTGCTGCTCGTGCTGTGCGTGGCGCTTACCGTGAAACCTGGCCCCGTGCAGCAGTACATGCTGGCTACGGCGCACTCGCTGCATGCGCCGCGCGACTATGTGCGGGGAGTCCTGCCGGAACCGGCCGCGGCCGCGCCTGCTCCGCGGGTGATCCAATGATACGGCGGTGGCTGCCCTACCCGCTGCTGACGGCGGGTCTCGTGGTCATGTGGCTGCTGCTCAACGAGAGTGTCGGGCCGGGGGCGATCCTCATCGGCGCCGTCCTGGCGCTCCTCGCCTCCCGTGCGCTGACCGCACTCGAGCCGCCGACGACCAGCTTCCGACGCCCATACGCGGCCCTGAAGCTCGCATTCGTCGTGTTCGTCGAGATCGTGCGCTCCAACAATGCCGTCGCCCGGATCATCCTGCGCAAGGGAACGCGGGGCCGGCGAGCCGGATTCGTGCTCATCCCGCTCCAGTCGCGCAACCCCTACTGCCTGACGGCGCTCGCCTGCATCATCACGGCCACGCCGGGGACGATCTGGGTGGAGTATCACTCGTCGGACAACACCATGCTGCTCCATGTGCTCGATCTGATCGACGAGCAGCAGTGGGTCGAGATAATCACGCAGCGTTACGAGAAGCGTCTGATGGAGATTTTCGAATGAGCGCCGAGCTGTTGGGCTGGTCGATCTTCATCTCCCAGATCTTCCTCGGCCTGGCGATGGTTCTGGCGGCGGTCCGCGTCCTGTGGGGGCCGCGCGCCCAGGACAGGGTGCTCGCCCTCGACACCGTATACGTCATCGCCGCGACTCTGCTCCTGACTTTCGGCATCCGCACCGGCGGCACGCTCTACTTCGAGGCGGCCCTGGTGATAGCCCTGTTGGGCTTCGTGGGAACGGCGGCGCTCGCCAAGTTCCTCATGCGCGGAGAGGTGATCGAATGATAGAGGTGATAGAGGTAGCAGACATCCCGCTCTGGGCGGCGATCCTCACGTCCCTGCTCCTCCTCATCGGTTCCGGCCTGACGTTGATCGGCGCCGTCGGCCTGCTTCGGCTGGGAAGCTTCTACGAACGCGTCCACGCGCCGACGCTGGGAACGACCCTCGGTATCGGGAGCGTTCTGATCGCCTCGATGCTCTTCTTCTCGGTGCTGCAGACCCGTCCGGTGCTGCACGAGCTCCTGATCGCGGCGTTCATGGTCGTCACGACGCCGATCACGCTGACGCTGCTCGCCCGTGCCGCATTGTACCGCGATCGCCGCGAGGGCAACGAGGAGGTGCCGGCGCGCCGCGGCTGATACGGCGCGGCGGCTGGCCTATTCACTGCGGCGCCGGAGCGGGAACCCGGCCCGCGTCCCCGGCGGCCGTGCGATCCTGAGGGAGGCGTCGCAAGGCGAAGATCATCGGGAGTGGCGCTCGGCCGTCGAGACGTAGCCCGAGGTGTGACACATGAGCGAAATCGGCTCGATCGCGGCGACGGTGCTCGGTTTCTACGCGCTCGTGACCGGCGTATTTCTCGTTTCGGAGAACCGGCGGCCGCAGGCGACGCTTGCCTGGATGCTCGCCTTCGTGTTCGCGCCCGGCATCGGCGTGCTCGTCTACACGCTCTTCGGCAGGAGCCGCAGGGCCTTCAGCAGGCAGAGCAGCCTGCTCCGGCAGGATCTCGAGGCGAATGCTCGCCCGCTGCTGTCACCTCTCCTGTCCCGCCAGGACGCCGAGATCAGCCGCCTCGAAGCGCAGGGCGCCAGCAGAAGGGCGCTGATGATGCTGGTCCGGCGCAACTCCTACTCCGTCCTGACGCGCCGCAACCGCGTCGAAATCCAGCAGAACGCTGCCGTCTTCTATCCGAGCCTGATCGCGGACATGGAGGCGGCACGGCATTCGATCCACCTCCAGTACTTCATCTGGGGCGCGGATGCGTTCACCGAACGGCTCAAGGGCATTCTGATCGCCAAAGCGAGGGCGGGCGTCGAAGTTCGCCTGCTCTACGACGCGCTGGGGTCCCGTGCGCATCTGAACCGCGCCTATATCCGGGAGCTGCAGGCGGCGGGCGTCCGGACCGCGCCGACATCGCCGCTCTGGCGGCTGCACACGATCAGCTATCGCAACCACCGCAAGATCACCGTGATCGATGGTGTGATCGGTTACACCGGCGGGATGAATATCGGCCAGGAGCATCTGGACGGCGGCAAGGGGTTCGGCTCCTGGCGCGACACCCAGGTGCGCATCGTCGGAGAGGGGGCTGCGGTCCTCCAGACGGTCTTCATGGTCGACTGGTACAACGCGGTGCGGGAGAACCTGTTCTTCCCCGCGTATTTCCCGGCGGTCTCGACCGATCTCGCCGAGGGCGACGTGCCTGTTCAGGTCCTCACCTCCGGTCCCGACTCTCAGTGGGCCGCGATCCGGCAGGTTTACTTCGCGATGATCGTGAAGGCACAGCGGCATGTGTTCATCCAGTCGCCGTACTTCGTTCTCGATGCGAGCCTCGCCGAAGCGCTCACCTCGGCCGCGCTGTCCGGCGTCGACGTGAAGGTGATGCTGAGCGCGCGAGCATCGGGCAATCCGGTGCCGGAATGGGCCGGCAACACCTTCATCCTCGACGTGATCGATGCCGGGGTGCGGGTCTTCCTCTACGAGGGGGGATACCTGCACGCCAAGACCATCACGGTCGATTCGGAGGTCTGCTCGATCGGGTCGGCGAACATCGACATCCGGAGCTTCAGCATCAATTACGAGCTCAATGCGGTGCTCTACAACCGCGAGCTCGCGACGGAGCTGGAGCAGGCGTTCGAGCGCGATCTCACCTGCTGCACCGAATTCGACCCGGCGGAATATGCGAGGAGGGGCGTGATCGTGCGCTTCCGGGACTCCGTGGCCCGGCTCCTTTCTCCTCTCCTCTGAAGAATGGGCGGCTACCGCTTCTTTCGAGCCTTGCGGGCGGCATATCGCGCATCCCGCGCCGCCTTGCGCTCGGCCTCGAGCCGCGCTTCCTCCTCCAGCTTTGCCTCGCGAGCGCGCTCTTCGGCCAGAGCGGCCTCGGCACGTGCGGCTTCCTGGGCGGCCCGTTCCTCGGCTTTCCGCTTTTCTTCCGCTTCCTTGGCTGCCCTGCGCTCGGCCGCACGAGCCTCGCGTGCCTCGGCGGCGGCGCGGCGGGCGGCCTGACGCTCGGCATACTTGGGATCTTTCGTCGGGTCGCTGGCGCGGGCCCGCTCGAGCAGTTCCTGCTTCGCTTTCGCTGCCGTACTCAACCGATCGCTAAGGCTCGGCTCTTTCTTCCTCATACTCTCTCGACCTTCCGTGTTCCTCCCGTCCGATGGCGGCACAACTGGGCATGCCGCCGGGGCCGAGAACCTGATGCGTATCTAACGCCCCGGCTTATGCTCCGCAACATCCGGTCGTCGGGGTTCGGGTCGGGGATCAAAGCTCGACCTCGCCGCGCAGCACCGGCACGCAGCCGCCGCCGACGCTCGCCCGGATGCCGTCGCCGGCGCGCCACGCGGTCGCCTGCAAGAGGCTGGGCCGACCCATTTCCACGCCCTGCACGATGTCGAAGGCACCGCGCTCTCCTCCCGAGAGGGAAAGCCGAAGCGCCGCGAGCGGGCAGGCGGCGCTGCCGGTCGCCGCATCCTCGAAGGTACCGGCGAGCGGTGCGAACATGCGTGCACGGAGACGGTCGCCTTCCTGCGTGTAGAGGTAGAGGGCGAGGCGGCCTTGCAGGGCTGGTGTCGCCTCGACCGTTCGGCGGAAGGCGCCGACGTCGGGTGCGGCGGCGGAAAGAGCCTCGCCCGCCACTTCCGCGACCACGAACGGGTTGCCGACCGACACGACCATCGGCGGGTGCGCCGCGGTGGAGATGTCCGAAACGGCGAGGCCTGCACATGCCGCGATCGCGTCTACCGGAAGCTCGGTCCCGAGCGACAGCGGCTGGGGCGCCGCGATTCTCGCGCCGGTGGGGGTGCCGTCGGCGCCGCGCGATACCTCGACTTCGACGATGCCCGCCATCTCCTCGAACAGCAGAACGTCGCTCGACGCGCGACCGAGCCGTGCGAGAACGTAGCCGGTCCCCACATTCGGATGGCCGGCGAACGGCATCTCGGCTGTCGTGTTGAAGATGCGCACCCGCGCGGTGTGTGCCGCGTCGGCCGGTGGCAGGACGAAGGTCGTCTCGCTCAGATTGAACTCGGCGGCGAGATCCTGCATCTCGGCGTCGGAGAGGCCGCTCGCCTCCGGGAAGACGGCGAGCTGGTTGCCGCCGAAGCGCCGATCCGTGAAGACGTCGACCGTCACGAACGAATAGGTTCTCATACCGGCTGCCTCCCCCAGGCTCCTCCCACGGATGCAGGGTAACGGGCGAGCAGGCCCGGTGTGAAGGGTGTCCGCCGGCTTACCTGGTTGGGCGAGCCGCCCGTCAGGCGCGGGCGCGCGTTTCCGGTCGAAGCGTATCCTTCGCCGTGGGGGGCAGATCCTCGAGGTCGGTGCGGATCGCCAGGAAGTTGAGAAGGTCCCGCAGCGCGAGGACGCCGACCAGCTCTCCGTCGCGAACCACGAGGAGGCGGGTCTTGCCGGTCCGTTGCATCTGCTCCAGTGCTCTGGCGGAATCGGCATCAGGGCTGACGGTGTTGTCGTCGTCGCACGCCTGCATGATCGATCCCACCGTCTGCCGCGAGAGATCCGCCTCGCCAAGCGCCTTGATCGCTGCCAACCCCGCACAGCCGACGAGCTTTCCGTCCTGCGTGACCGGGAACTCCTTGTAGTAGTGGCGTAGCGCGTAGTCTCTGACCAAGCGATCCAGCGGCAGGTCGGGGGGCACCGTCACCAGGTCTCGGCGCATGAAGCGCGACACCGGGACTCCGGCCAGCACCGACCGGTTGGTTTGGTGCTGCAAGTGCCCGGCGGCGGCGGCGCGCACGAACAGGCCGATGACGAACCACCAGACGCCGCCGATCACGTTGCCGTTGATCGCCGTGAACAGCCCGAGCGCGATCAAAACGAACCCGAAGAGGGAGCCCGCGCCGGCCGCGATGCGGGTCGCCCACAGGATGTCGCCGCGCCAGCCCCAGAGAGCGGCACGCAATATCCGTCCCCCGTCGAGGGGAAACGCCGGCACCAGATTGAACAGCGCCAGAATGCCGTTGATGAAGGCGAGATAGGCCAGCACGGCGACGGCCGGCGTCGGCGCCGCAGCTTCGCCGGCCGGAGGCGCCGGTCCCGCGAACGCAGAGGCGGCAAGCCAAAAGATCACAGCGACGAGAAAGCTCATGGCCGGGCCGGCCAGAGCCATCCAGAACTCCGCCCGAGCGCTGGTCGGCTCATCCTCCATCTCGGCGACCCCGCCGAAAATGAAGAGGGTGATGCCGCGGATCGGCATGTGGTAGCGCCGCGCCACCAACGCGTGCGCCAGTTCATGGACGATAATCGAGAAGGCGAGCCCGATCAGCCCGGCAACGCCCATGACCCAGTAGGTCCGAGCCGATTGTCCCGGTACCGCCCACGGGAAATAGCCGACAGCGAGGCTCCACACGATCAGAATGGCCAGCAACAGCCAACTCGCGTCGATGCCGATCCGGAAGCCGAACAGGCGGAAGAGCGTGATGCTGTTTCTGAACATCGGCGATCCCCGGTATCGACCGAGCGGCTATGCCAGCGCCAACGGGGCTCCTCGCCTCCGGTTCCGAGCCGAAGCTCGCGGCGGCCGACGACGATCTAGGCGATCACCGCCATCTGCTCCGGGTCGAACTCGATCCAGATGTCGTCGCCGACGTCGTGAACCTGGCTCGGCAGGGTGGACACGCGCAATTGCAGGTTGGCGCCATTGGGGCTCACGACGTAGTCCCATGTCTCACCGAGGTAAGAGCGCTCGACGATCTTGCCTCCGATGACGCAGCCGCCGGCGCCGTTGGCGAGAGGTGCCGAATGGAGCTTGAGCGTCTGCGGGCGCACCGAGAAGCGCACGCTGCCGTCGGAGCCGTTGAACGCCGCACCGAAGCGCCGCGCGTCGATCTCGAACCCGTCGAACGTCACTTTGTCGGCAGCCAGCTTCCCTTCGAGGAAGTTGGTGCGGCCGATGAACCCGGCGACGAAGCGGCTCTTAGGCCGGTTGTAGAGGGTGTAGGGAGCGTCGATCTGCTCGATCCGGCCGGCGCTCATCACCGCGATCCGGTCGGAGGTCACCATCGCTTCGCCCTGATCGTGCGTGACGTAGACGGTGGTGATGCGGAACTCGTCGTGCAGCCGCCGGATCTCGAACCGCATCTCCTCGCGCAGATTGGCATCCAGGTTCGAGAGCGGTTCGTCGAGCAGAAGCACGGACGGTTTCACCACGATCGCCCGCGCCAGCGCCACACGCTGCTGCTGTCCGCCGCTGAGCTCGGCCGGATAGCGATCGGCGAGGTGGCTCATCTGCACCACCTCGAGGATCTCGTGCGTGCGCTGCCGGACCTCGGCCGCGGGCAGCTTGCGCAGCTTCAGGCCGAAGCCGACGTTCTCGGCCACGGTCATGTTCGGCCAGATTGCGTAGCTCTGGAAGATCATCGACATCTGTCGACGCTCGGGCGGAAGCGACGAGTTCGGCGACGAGAGCACCTGCCCGTCCATCTCGATGGTGCCCTGCGTGGGCGGTATGAAGCCCGCGATCATTCTGAGCGTCGTCGTCTTGCCGCACCCCGAAGGGCCGAGCAGCGACACGAACTCGCCCTCGTCGATCGAGAGGTTCACATGGTCGACGGCGGTGAAGTCGCCGTAATTCTTCACCACGTCCCGTAGGACCAGTTTCGACATTTAGCGCTCCCTGAGCATGAAATCGCGGCCGACCAGCCTGAAGCCCAGCCAGACCAGGAAAGTGGTCGACACCAGGATGATGCAGCCGAGGGCCGACACCACTTCGAAACGGCCCTCTTCGGTCATGTCGTAGATGAGAACCGACATGACGCGTGTGTTGGGCGCGACGAGGAAAATCGCCGCGCTGAGCTCCCGGGTCGCCGGGATGAAGACGAGCAGCCAGCCGCCCAAGAGCGTCTTTTTCAGGAGCGGCGCGACCACCGAGCGGATCGCCCTGAGACGGCCGCCCCCGAGAATCCGCACCGCCTCCTCCATCTCCGGGTTGATGCTGCGCATCCCGGCCGCACTGGTGCCGTATGCGATCGGCAGGAAGCGCGCGGTGAAGGCGAGAATGATGAGGAGGGCGGTGCCGTAGAGCGCCAGCGGCGGCGACGCATAGGCGGCATAGAAGCCGATGGCGAGGACGATCCCGGGGATCACGAACGGAGCCATGCACAGGAAGGCCAGGACGTTCGCCCCGGGCACCAGCTTGCGAGTGACTATGTAGGCGACGCATAGCGCCATCGAGATCGCTATGAACGCAGCGCCGGCGGCGAAGGTGAAGCTGTTGGCGATCGCTTCCCGGGTGAGGCTGTGTTCGAACAGGATCGCCCGGTAGTGGTCGAAGGTGAAGTTGTCCCAGCTCATCCCGAGGCCCCACGCCTTGGACAGGGACGCCTGCACGATGGCGCCGGCCGGGAGAAAGACCGCGAGCAGGCCGATGAAGAAGCACCAGCCGAGCAGCACCCAGCGCCAGCCGCCGATGTCGATCGGCCGGCGCTCGCCGCCCTTGCCGCTCTGCGACACGTAGCCTTTGCGCGCGAGCAGAAGGCGCTGCACGTAGATCAGCGAGAGCGTGATCAGCAGCAGGGGCATGGCGTAGGCGGCGGCCACCTCGAGGCGCAACGGATAGCCGAAGAACTGCCACAGCTGCGTCGTGACGAGGTTGATCCGGGCGGGAATCCCGAGGAGGGCGGGAACGCCGAACAACGCGATCGCTTCGAGGAAGACGATGATGATCCCGCCGAGGATCGACGGCCAGACCAGCGGCAGCGTCACCTTCAGCGTCGTGCGGAAGGTATCGGCGCCGAGGATCTGCGCCGCTTCCTCCATCTCGGTCGAGATCAGGTCGAGCGCGGATTTGGTGAACAGGAAGATGAACGGGAAGGCGTTGAAGGCGATGACCAGCACGATCCCGGTAAAGCTGTAGATATTGAAGATCCCGCTCTCGGCGCCGGTGAGCCACATCCAGCCCCAGTTCAGCCAGCCCGAGTTCGGGCCGGCCATGAGGATCCAGCCGATCGCCGTCAGGTAGGGGGGCAGGATGAACGACCCGAGCACCACCGCCCAGGCCAGCCACTTCATGGGCATGTTGCTGCGCGAGACCGCCCACGCCATCGGCACGGCGATGACCACGCACACCGCCGCAGTGGCCAGACCGAGGAGCACGGAGTTCACCAGGCCGCTCACATAGCGGGAGCGGCCGTAGGCGCTGATGTAATTGCCGAGCGTGAAGACTCCGGTCCCGGTCTCTTCGAAGCTGACCTTGATCAGGTAGCCGATCGGGGCGGCGACCAGGACCAGAAGGAACAGAAAGATCGCGAGCCAAAGCAGGTTGATCGGCTCGAGGTTCAGGAACTTTCGAAACCAGGTGTGTTCCGCGGGTCGCCGCGTGTCCAGCTCGCCGATGGTGGTGGAGGTTGAGGTCATCTACCTGTTCCGTTTACGGTTGCCGCCTTCAGGCCACGCGCCGGACCCGCAGGAGCGGGAACTGACGTCCCGCCCGCAGGCTTCCCCCGGCCGCCTGTGCCGGGGAGGGAAGCCGGCACGGCCTCCCATGGCCGTCGGTAGGCAAGGGGCGTCAATTGCCGAAGATGTCCCGCCATTCGGCGATCACGTCGGGTACGCCGGCGAGCACTTCATCCTCGCTCAGGATCGCGAGCTCGACCTCGTCCAGGGCCGGAACGCCCGCCGGCGGCGCGACCTCCGGCCGCAGCGGCTGCTGGCCGTGCTTCACCTGAAGCTCCGCTCCTTCGACGCTGAGCAGGTGCTCGACGAACAGCTTCGCCGCGTTCGGATGCGGGGCATTCGCCATGATGCCGGTGCCGCTGAGGGTGAGCTTGGCGCCGTCCTCGGGGAAGACGATCTCGATCGGATTCCCGGCCAGCTTCAACCGTGTGCTCGTCGCGAGCGGGCCGATCCCGATCGCGCGCTCGCCCGCGGTCAGAACCGTCGGCGGGTCGATCAGCGAGCGTCCGATGAGCGGATCCTGCGCCTCCAGCTTCTCGATGAACTCGATGCCGTAGAGGTTCGTCATGAGCAGCGCCCACGATCCGGTCGAGCCGCTGTAGCCCGGGTGCGAGACCGCTACCTTGCCCTTCCACTTCGGGTCGACCAGATCCGGCCAGTTCTTCGGCGCCTCGCTCGCATCGACCAGGTTGGTGTTGTAGACCATGACGGTCGGGTTCGCGGAGGTGGTGACGTAATAGCCGTCGGGGTCGAGGTCGAGATAGGGCTTGCGCAGCTTGCTCGCGTTTTCGGGAACGAACTGCATCAGGTTCCCGTCGGCTTTCAGCGTTACGAGATGGCCCAGATCCGTCGCGCTGAAGACATCGCATTGGGCGACGCCGGCGCGCAGGTCCTGCGTCAGGCGCGCATAGGCGACCTGCCCGGTCGTGCGGATCACGTTGACCCGCACCCCCGGATATCGGGCCGTGAACGCCTGCCCCATCTCCTCGGCCTGCTCGGTGCCGAACTGGGCGACGTACCAGGTGAGCTCGCCCTCCTCCTTGGCCGCCTCGTACAACTCGGCTTCGTGCGGCGTCATGTCGGCGGCGAGTGCCGGCGACGCGGCCAGGAGGGCTGCGAGTACGGAACCTGCCAACGCTCGTATCATCTTCGCTTCCTCTGTTCTTGGTTTATGGGAAGTCGCGGGAGCGCAGGGGCTCCCGCCGGTCGCCGGCTCAGTTTCCGAAGATGTCGCGCCAGTCGGCGATCACGTCCTGAATGCCGTCGACGACTTCCTGTTCATCGACGATCGCGAGGGGAACCTCGTCGAGCGCCTTCTCGCCCTCGGGCGGCGGAACCTCCGGACGAAGCGGCTGATAGCCGAGTTCGACCAGCTGGGTGGAGCCATCGACGCTCAAGAGGTAGTTGAGAAACAGTTTGGCCGCGTTGGGATGGGGAGCATTGGCGAGGACGCCGGATGCGCTCAGCACCAGTTTCGCCCCGTCCTCGGGATAGACAATCTCGATCGGGTTGCCCTGCTTCTTCAGCCGCGTCGCAGTGCCGAGCGAGGAGATCCCGACCGAGCGCTCGCCCGCGGTCAGAACCGTCGGGGGATCGATCAGGGAGCGTCCGATCAGCGGATCCTGCGCTTCCAGCTTCTCGAAGAACTCCGTGCCGTAAAGCCGCTGCATGAGGATCGCCCATGAGCCGGTCGAGCCGCTGTAGCCGGGATGGGAGAGCGCGAGCTGACCTTTCCACTTCGGATCGGCCAGGTCAGTCCAGTTCCGCGGGACGTCTGCTTCGCTGACCAGATCCGTGTTGTAGACGATGATCGTCGGGTTGGCCGAAGTCGTGTGGTAGTAGCCGTCGGGATCCAGGTCGAGGTACGGCTTGCGCAGCTTTGCGGCGTTCTCCGGCACGTACTGCGCCAGATGGCCGTCCGTCTTCAGGCTGATGGCGTGCGAGATGTCGGTTCCGCTGAACACGTCGCACTGGGCGACGTTCGCCCGGAGGTCCTGCATCAGCCGTGCATACGCCACCTGACCGGTGGTGCGGATGACGTTGACCCTCACGCCGGGGTAGCGCTCGGTGAAGCTCTGCCCGAGCTTCTCGGACTGCTCGGTCCCGAACTGGGCGATGTACCAGGTCAGCTCGCCTTCCTGCTTGGCCGCTTCGTAGAGCTCCGCTTCCTGGGGGGTCATGTCCGCGGCTGCTGCGGACGTGGCGAGAACCGCAGCCAGAACGGTACCGGCTAACATTCGGATCATAGACGCTTCCTCTGCATTGGGTTCTTGTTCGGGCGCCCGCAACCGACGCGACTCGAAATGCTTGGCCAAAGTATGCGGGTGCCTCGCCGAGGCTTGTCAAGCATCCGCGGGCGCGACTTGGATGAAGGGTGCGTTGCGGATTTTGGCAGTTGACAGCCCGACGAGCCTAACGGCCTAGTTTGACCCGTGTGCCGCCCGCCAACGGTCCGCGGCGAGCTACGCCTGCGGTGCGGCTCGAGAAAAACGAGGAGAAACGTCCCATGCCGGAATCCCGCATGCCGCTTTCCCGCTTCAAGGTCATCGACGTCACCCGGGCGAGGGCGGGTCCGACCTGCGTTCGCCATCTGGCCGACTGGGGCGCGCAGGTGATCCGAATCGAGCAGCCGGCCCTCTCGGACGACGACGATCCGGCGGCCGGTGCGCGCCACGGGTTCGACTTCCAGAACCTGCATCGGAACAAGCGGGCGATGACGCTCGACCTCAAGAGTGAGGCGGGCAAGGACATCTTCATGAAGCTCGCGCGCGAGGCCGACGTGATCGTCGAGAACATGCGCTCGGCCGTGAAGTTTCGGCTCGGGATCGACTACGAATCCGTGCGCAAGGTGAACCCGCGCATCGTCTACGGCAGCATTTCCGGCTTCGGACAGGACGGTCCCTACGGCAAGCGGCCCGGTGTCGACCAGATCGCACAGGGCATGGGCGGCCTGATGTCGATCACCGGTCTTCCCGGTCAGGGGCCGGTCCGGGTCGGCATCCCGATCGCCGACCTGACGGCGGGCGGTTTCCTCGCTCAGGGAATCCTGATCGCGCTGCTCGATCGGGAGGTGACCGGGGAGGGCCGTTGGGTCCATACCTCGCTGCTCGAGGCGCAGATCGCGATGCTGGACTTCCAGGCGGCGCGCTGGTTGATGGCGGGCGAGGTGGCCAAGCAGGCGGGCAACGATCATCCGACCGGCATCCCGACCGGACTGTTCCCGACCTCCGACGGACAGATCAACATCGCCGCTTCCGGTCAGAACCTCTGGGAGCGCTTCTGCCGCGCCGCCGGTGCCGAGCACCTGATGTCCGACCCCCGCTTCGCCGGGAAGGACGAGCGGTCCGCGAACCGGAAGGAGCTGAACGAGCTGATCTCGGAGATCACCCGTAAGCGCCCGAGCGGCGAGTGGATCGAGCTGCTGAATGAGGCCGGCGTGCCCTGCGGGCCCGTCTACACGATCGACCAGACCTTCGCGGACCCGCAGGTGAAGCACCTGAAGATGGCCCGGCCGGTCGAACATCCCGCGCTCGGCAGCATCGATCTCGTGGCCCAGCCGAACAACATCAGCGGCTACAGCAAGGACATCCGCACGCCGCCGCCCGACCTCGGCCAGCACACCGACGAGATCCTGCGCGAGCTCGGAATCGGCGACGACGAGATAAGCGAGCTGCGGCGGCAGAAGGTCGTCTGAAGTCCGCTGCCACCCGTAAAGACCACAGACCGGCAAGGAAGAAGAATGAAGCTAGGAACCGACAAGCTGATCGGCGAAAAGGACGGTGCGATCGGCTGGCTGATCTTCAACAACCCCGAGCGCCGCAATGCCATGTCCTACGAAATGTGGGAAGCGACTTCGGAGGTTCTGGACGCTTTCGCCGCCGACCCGGACATCCGGGTCGTGGTGATGAAGGGCGCCGGCGACAAGGCGTTCGTCTCGGGCGCCGACATTTCCCAGTTCGAGAAGACGCGGCGGGACGCCGAGACCACGGCGATCTACAGCAAGGCTTCCGACGGGGCGCGCAGGCGCATGGCCGACCTCGAGAAGCCGTTGATCGCGATGATCCGCGGCTTCTGCCTCGGCGGCGGCCTCGGCGTCGCGCTGGCGGCCGATTTCCGCATCGCTTCCACCGATTCCCAGTTCGGCATCCCCGCGGCGAAGCTCAGCATCGCCTACGGCTTCGATGGGCTGAAGTCTCTGGTGGCGCTGGTCGGCCCTGGCGTCGCCAAGCAGATCCTCTACACGGGGCGGCGATATCCGGCCGAGGTCGCCCTGCGCATGGGGCTGATCGAGGAAGTGGTGCCGCCGGAGAAGCTCGAGGAGACGGTCCGCGACTACGCGACCACGATCGCCGAGAACGCGCCGCTGTCGATTCGCGCCACCAAACACACGATTCGGCAGATCTACACCGACGAGAGCAAGCGCGACATGGCGCTGCTCGAGCGGCTCGCCCGCGAGGCGGCCGACAGCGCCGACTTCGCCGAGGGCCGGCGCGCCTTCATGGAGAAGCGGAAGCCGGTCTTCATCGGCCGCTGATGCGCGGGCGGCGGCTCACTTGCTGCAGGAGCCGCCGCCCAGCACGCAGAAGCGGGCACAGTGCGGGTGGTTGAGGCTGACCGGACCGGCGGCCTCGGCCAGCGTCTCGCCCATCTCGAAACGCGGGTCGTACGGCACGAGCGTACAGGCGACCACGGTAGGTCGCGCGGTTCCCTTGCGCTTGATCACCATGCGTGAGGTGGCGCACATCACGCTCTCCGGCGACACGCCGAGGATGCCCCAGCAGTCGACGGTGATCTCGGGCACGTCGGCATGCACGTCCATCTCCGGGAACAGCACGAGCGCGACGGGATCGGCGGCGTCCAGATGGACGCCCAGTTCCTCGAATAGCCGGGCATAGCCGCGCCGTGCATCCGCCTCCGCCTCGCCCCAACAGGTTCGCCCGGCCACGTTGACGGCGAAGCCGTTCCGCGCCAGCCACCGCAAGCCTTCGATCGTCGGCAGCCACGAGCGGCGCCCGCGCTCCGCTTCATGCCGGGCCGCGGTGTAATGGTCGAGCGAGACGCGGATCACCAGCCTGTCGCCATACCGTTCGCGAAGGCTCAGCAACGGCTGCTCGAGCTTCCGCATGGGACGCATCGCGTTGGTGAGCACGAGCGCCCTGAACCTTCTGCCGAGCACCATCTCCAGCATCGGCACGATGTCGGGGTTCATGAACGGCTCGCCCCCGGTGAAGCCGATCTCTTCCGTGGGCAGCCTGTCCCGCGCGATCTCGTCGAGATAACGTTCGACTTCGCCGGCCGAGATATAGGCGAGGCGGTCGTTCCGCGGGCTCGATTCGATGTAGCAACTGCGGCAGGTGAGATTGCAGAGCGTGCCCGTGTTGATCCAGAGGGTGCGAAGCGCGCCGAGCTCGACCCGGGCTCGCCGCTCGCCCTTCGCCGTGAGGAACGGGTCCTGGAATTTCCGCGGGTCCAACGTCGCCGCCGGCGCCGAATCGAGCATCGCCGTCTCCTGATTGCCACTGCCGCCATTAAACGGCCGCTGGCGGCGAAAAGCCAACCGACGGATTGATCTCTGCACGTCCGATCTTGTCGAGGGTGGCTCCGGTGCCGTATAGAGGCTGACGGAACGCGGGTGTAGCTCAGTGGTAGAGCAGTAGCTTCCCAAGCTACGTGTCGAGGGTTCGATTCCCTTCACCCGCTCCAGTTCGTGCTTGGGTCCGGTCCTTCTTTCGATTCAGACGGGCGCCAGTGGGCGAAAGCCCGTCGCAGGTGCTTCGACGCGGATCGGATCGCCCGCCCGGACCTCTCCTCCCGTCAGCACGATCGCCATCACCCCCGCCTTGCGGACGAGATCGCCGTCCGCATCACGGTCGAGCGTAGCCTTCATGAGCCCCGGCTGGAAGCGGTCGAGCTGCCGGCACGGATTGCGAAGCCCGGTGATTTCGATCAGCGCTTCGTCGCCGAGACGAAGGCGCGTTCCGGTCGAGAGGGCGAGCAGGTCGAGCCCTCTGGTGGTGACGTTCTCGCCGATTTCGCCCGGCCGGACGGTAAAGCCGGCTGTCCGAAGCTCGTCGAACAGCTCGGCGTGGATCAGATGCACCTGGCGCAGATTGGGTTGCGTCGGGTCTCGGGCGACGCGCGAGCGGTGCTTCACCGTCTCGCCGAGATGCGCGTCGCCCTCGACGCCGAGACCTGTCAAGAGGCGGATGCTCCCGACGTTGGGCTTGCTGAAACAATGAGAGCCGCTCCGGCTCACCGCGACGACGATGGCCGGCATCGACTCCGCCTCAGACGTCGGCGTAGGCGCGCTTTTCCGCTTTGGCACCCGGATGAGTGACGGCGCCCTTGCAGGCGGGCCCCACGGTCTGGGCGTATTTCCAGATCGCGCCGGAGCGGAGGTCGGGCTCGCGCGGCTTCCATTCCTTGCGCCGTTCGGCGAGCTCTTGGTCGGTGAGATCCACGCTGATCGTCCCGGCGACCGCGTCGATCCGGATCGTGTCGCCGTCCTTCAGCAGGCCGATCGGCCCGCCGACCGCCGCCTCCGGTCCGACATGGCCGATGCAGAAGCCTCTGGTCGCGCCCGAGAAGCGCCCGTCGGTGATGAGCGCCACCGACTCGCCGAGGCCGCGGCCGTAGATCGCCGAGGTGGTCGAGAGCATCTCGCGCATGCCGGGGCCGCCCTTCGGTCCCTCGTAGCGGATGACGACCACGTCGCCCGCGTTGACCTTGCCCTTGATGACGGCTTCGAAGGCGTCCTCCTCGCAGTCGAAGCAACGCGCCGAGCCCACGAAGGAGAGGTTGGACATGCCGGCGACCTTCACGATCGCGCCCTCGGGGGCGAGATTGCCCTTGAGGCCGACGACGCCACCGGTGGGGGTGATCGGGCTCTTCACCGGATAGACGACCTTCTGGTCTGTCGGGAAGCGCACGTCCTTCAGGTTCTCGGCCATGGTCTTGCCGCTCGCCGTCAAGCAGTCGCCGTGCAGCAGGCCGTTGTCCAGGAGCTCCTTCAGCAGCACGGGGATGCCGCCGATGTCGTACATGTCCTTCGCGACATATTTGCCGCCCGGCTGCAGATCGGCGATGTAGGGCGTGCGCTTGAAGATCTCCGCGACGTCGTGCAGGTCGAAGTCGATGCCGGCTTCGTGGGCGATCGCCGGCAGGTGCAGCCCGGCATTGGTCGATCCGCCGGTCGCCGCCACCACCGTCGCCGCGTTCTCGAGCGCCTTGCGCGTGACGATGTCGCGCGGGCGGATGTTCTTCTCCAGCAGGTTCATGACCATCTCGCCCGCCGCCTCGCAGAGCGCGTCGCGCGAATCGTAGGGAGCGGGCGCGCTGCACGAGAAGGGCAGGGCGAGGCCGATCGCTTCGGCCACCGTCGCCATCGTGTTCGCGGTGAACTGGCCGCCGCAGGCGCCGCCCGACGGGCAGGCGCAGGTCTCCATTTCTCTGAGATCGGCGTCGTTGAACTCGCCCGAGGCATGCTTGCCGACCGCCTCGAACACGTTCAGCACCGTCACGTCCTGGCCGCGGAAGCGGCCGGGCAGGATCGAGCCGCCGTAGACGAAGATCGACGGCACGTTCAGGCGCACCATCGCCATCATCATGCCCGGCAGCGACTTGTCGCAGCCCGCGAGTCCGACCAGCGCGTCGTAGCAGTGCCCGCGCATGGTGAGCTCGACCGAATCAGCGATCACTTCACGCGAGACGAGCGACGCCTTCATGCCCTCGTGGCCCATGGCGATGCCGTCGGTCACGGTGATCGTCGTGAACTCGCGCGGCGTGCCGTGGGCCGCCTTCACGCCCTTCTTCACCGCCTGGGCCTGGCGCGAGAGCGTGATGTTGCAGGGCGCGGCCTCGTTCCAGCAGGTGGCGACGCCGACCAGTGGCTGGTGGATTTCTTCCTCGGTCATCCCCATCGCATAGTAGAACGAGCGATGCGGCGCGCGCTCCGGCCCTTCCGTCACATGGCGGCTGGGCAGCTTCGACTTGTCGAACTTGCGCTTTCCGCTGTCGAGCGGCATGGCGATGACCCTCCTCTCCCGCGCCGGACCCGCGTGCCGGCGGCCTTGGCGACTGTCGCGGAAGATACCGGCGCCTCCGCCCCGTGCCTAGGGCCAATCCGGATCAGAAGCCGAAGCGGCCGATGCCCGGCAAACGCAACGCCGGCGGTGCGAAGTCGATGCCGGCCGCGAGCCCGAGGAGGTTGACCTCGATGCCCTCCTCGGCCGCCAGCGTGACGCCCAGCAGCCCGCTCAGCGAAATCTGCCAGCCGGTGTTGCTGGGGGCCGGCGCGAACACGCCTTCCGCGAGGTAGTCCTTGCCGATTGCGTTCGCCGGCAGATCGAGGCGGAGCGAAGGTGCGTTCCGCGCCACAAAAGCGGTGAAGGTGTTGCTGTTCGGCCCGGGCCAGATCGCGTACCGGTCATTGAAGGGGTATTCGGCAACGGCCGCCTCGATCTCGGCGATCGCCGCGGCCGCCCGCTCGCCGCGGAGCTCCAGAAGGACGTCCGGCATGCTGTTGAACCAGAGTGTGTCCGGGTTGCCGCTGCCGGCGCGGACGGCCTGGCGCCCGCGGGAGACGCCGAACCCGATCACCTCATACCGCGAATAGGCCGAGGCGCCCTCGGGCTTGAAGGCGATCCACGTGTGCACGCCGAACATGCCGCGCCAGTTGAAGGCGGGGGCGGCGAAGACCTGGACCACGGCCTCGGGGGTATCATGCGGGTCCGGGGAGAGCCCGGTAGCCGCGCGGCTCGCCTCCCACCAGTTGGCGGCGAGGGCGCCCGACATTGCAACCCTCG
>JAJUGE010000070.1 GCA_029268305.1 Alphaproteobacteria bacterium | reverse complement strand
TCGTCATCACCGGAGGTGCCTTCGACGTCGACCCGGCCCTGTTCGGGGCCACGACCCGTCATGCCTCGGTGGTGCTCAAGGAGAGCCGCACCGACTTCGAGCTCGCCGTGACCCGTGGCGCGCTTGAACGCGACATGCCCGTGCTCGGGATCTGCGGCGGTCAGCAGCTGTTGCACGTGGCGCTCGGGGGCACTCTCATCCAGCACATACCGGACGAGGTGCCGGACGCGCTGGCGCACGAGCAGCCCAATCCCCGGACCGAGCCGGGCCACACGGTCTCTGTCGTGCACGACACGCTCCTCGCCCGCATCACTTCAGCGACCGAGCTTCCCGTCAACAGCGCCCATCATCAGGCTGCCGCCGACGAGCCGCACGGCGTGGTCGTGTCCGCCCGTGCGCCTGACGGGATCGTCGAGGCGATCGAAGCCCCCGCCTACCGGTTCTGTCTCGGGGTGCAGTGGCATCCGGAGTACGCGATCAGCGAGGGCGATCGGCGGATCTTCGCCGCGTTCGTAGACGCCGCACGGAAGCGCCATGGCCGTTGAAGGCGAGCGGATCGCCAAGCGTATCGCACGGGCAGGGATATGCTCGCGCCGCGAAGCCGAGCGCTGGATCGCGGAAGGACGTGTGACCGTCGACGGCGAGAAGCTCAGCTCGCCGGCGGTGACCGTCACACCCGCCAATCTGGTGCTGGTCGACGGCAAGCCGCTTCCGGAGCCGGAGCGAACCAGGCTCTGGCGTTACCACAAGCCGCGCGGGCTGATCACCAGCAACCGTGACCCGGAGGGCCGTGAAACCGTCTTCCAGCATTTGCCCAAACACCTGCCGCGGGTCGTGACCGTCGGTCGCCTCGATCTCAATTCCGAAGGGCTCCTCCTGCTCACGAACGACGGAGGACTGGCGCGTGAGTTGGAGCTACCCTCTCGCGGTTGGACCCGGCGCTATCGAGTTCGCGTGCACGGAAAGGTCGATCCGGCGCGGCTCGCCGCAATCGAGGAGGGCGTCACCGTCGGGGACGTACGTTACGGACCGATTCGCGCCACCATCGATCGTCAGACCGGCGATAACGCCTGGCTGACCATCAGTCTCGCCGAAGGTCGAAACCGAGAGGTTCGGCGAATAATGGAGCACCTCCACTACCCCGTGAGCCGCCTTATTCGGGTTGCCTACGGGCCATTCCAGCTCGGGAACCTGCCGCGCGGCGAGGTAGACGAGGTGCCGGGGCGAGTTCTGAAGGACCAGCTCGGCGGCGCCCATACCGGTGGGAGCCCTGATCGAGGACGGCAACGGCGGCAGCGCCCGATGCGTCAGTCCTGACCGCCGCGCGGAAAGCCGCTGTAGGCGATCGCCAGCACCAGATCTATCAGCCCTTCGAAGCCGTGCCCGAGGGAGGCTCCGCCAGGCTCCAACGTCACCTGCCACTCTCCTATCGGAGCCACGCCGATAAAGCCTGCCCAGGGGTGGCCCCGGTCTCCGACGGGTTGGCGGGTGCTGGCGATACCATCGACGAGATCGGCTCGCCCTTCGACCGTGGCTCCGCCGCCGGCGGAAACCGAAGAGAAGCGCAGGAAAGCAGCGGCTTCGGGAGTACCTGGCGAAGTCACTATGTGGAGCGACAGGTTCGCGATCGCCAACTCGTCGATATCTTTCCCGAAATGCGACAAGGTGACGGCGAAGCGACCCGCGCCACCTTGCAGAACCGCCTGCCAAGCTTCCGGGAACTCGTTCCGGATCGAGAAGAGCCGTTCCCGAACCGGAGGAAGATACCACTGCAGTCGACCTCCATCCCGGCCGTAATCCCCGTCGGCGCTGTATTCCACGACCAGTTCGACATCGATGACATCGGCAGGATGGATCGAGCCGGCGCCGGCGGAGATCTCCAGGCCCCAGTCGCTGCCGAGTTCGACGCCGGCGAACGAAGTGCGGTCCACCGGCGTCTGCAGTCGCGACGGCTCCCCCGGCACAGCCACGGCGGCGAGGCTGGCGAGCCTGGGCCCGCCTCCCCGGAAACGAGCTCCGGGTCCGGGCTCCGCCAAGGTCGAGGCAGTGCCGCTACTCCAGAGCCTGATGCCGACCATCGCTGGGGCGCCGCCGGAGACGGTCAACGCAACGCCGATTCCCTCGATCCTCCGGTTGCAGTGATAGGGAAACTCCTCGTCGAACCACTGGCTCAGCATCCTGAAGGCGAGGATGGAGGAACCCTCGCGAAACGCCTGTAGGTCGCCCGACATCAATCGCGCGAACGACAAACGCTTCACCAGGTGCCACGGCCCTTCCGGAGCGCTCTTCCCATCGGTGCCGACGGTCTTTCCGGCTACTCGCGAAAGCACCCCATTCGGGAGGCCTGTGAGGATGTTATCGGCCCGCCTCCCGTCGACGGAGGGTAACGCCAAACCGGCCGACCTTCTCACCACTGCGGCCAGGCTCTCCCGCTCCACCAGCTGCAGCCCGGTACGCAAGGTACGGCTGGCGTGTGAAAGGCATTCGGGAGCGGTCGCCACCAGATCGACCCATTCCTGAGCCCTCCGCTCGAAGGCCACCTGATCCGGGCAAGGCGGCAAGCCGGTGTTCGCCCTGAGGCGGGCTGTGGTCGAGATGGCGCGCTCGTGCAATGCGACACCCGCGCTCAGCAGTTGGTCGAAGTGGCGCGCAAACATCGAGCAACGGCTGAGCCGCAGAACGGCGTCTCGCACGACCTCCCTCGCCGCCGAACTGCCCGGGCATTCGACTCCACCCACCGCGGAGGCCTCTCCCACGGCCACGTCAGCCCGGATCTCCTCCAGCAGCAGAACGGCTGCCAGCTTCTGGCAATCGGCGACAGGATCGCGGGACGGCAGAGGCGCCGCGAGCAGGAGCTCCAGCGGAGAGCTGCCTGGGTGGCTGCGCTCTCGCTTGACAGTCGGCTTCTCCTCCGCAGGCATACGGATCTCGGCGAGGTCGAGGAGCCGGGCATACCGGCTTCGGATCGACTCGGTGGCGGCAGGAACGACACGGCAAAGCGCCTCCAGAGACCCGCCGAGGCGTTGCAGGGTGACCTCGCTCGGAACCATCCCCGATACAGGAGCCTGAGCACGGCACACGCGTGCGATTTCCGCCCCCGAGGCGCCTGAAGTCCGCGCGGCCGACAATGCACTGACCACCTGATCGACGCTGCGAACGAGATCCGCCATGTCGCTTTCACGACGCGCCCGCGAGGTCGACTGGCCGATCATCTGCCAGAGAAGCGCAGTGGTTTCGCTGGTACAGAGACGCTCGGCAAACGATGCATCGCCGTGGAGCTCCAGGACGGTCCGGCAGCAGGCAGCCGCTTCGGTTCTCGTCTCGGGCAGATCGTCCTTCGAGAGAGCCGCCGCTCGCCGCAGGAAAGCGCGAGCGAGCCGCGCCCTCACCAATTTGAGAGCGGGGCCCGCGCTACCCTCGGCGAACGCCGAAACGATTCCACGCTCCGCCTCCGCCAAAAGCGAGCCGACTTTCGGACTCGCCGCGTCGGGATGCGCCTCGGCGGCCCGCACCAGCCGATCGGCCTCGAGGAGGAATTGGGAAGTATTCTCCTTGAGCAAGTCCGGCTCTGCCTCGCTTTCGGAGCGCTTCTCTGCTGCAAGCGCGTCGATATGCGGCCAGAGCACCTGCCGCCTCTCCTCGCGCCATTCGCGGAATCGAAGCGTTCGGTCCCTATCCCCTTGCCGTTCCCGAAGCATCGTCAGCGCGAGCACCGCCTCCTCGAGGCGGGTCGTCGTCTCGTGTGCCGGCAGAGCAGGATCGATCAGGCAGTCCGCGCGAACCGCGTCGTCGTCGCGACCGTCGAGCCGCCGGAGGGCCTCGTACCGCAGCATCTCCGCTTCGAGCACCGCCGACGCCATCAACCGAGCCAGCCGGCGATCGACCTGCTCGTCCAGGTGTCCGCCGCTCGCTTCGGCGAATGCCGGATCCGCCTGCAACTGCTGTCGCACCTGTCGACGGGCTGCCTGATCGGCACGCCGTTCCAGCATCGCGAGCTCGGCGGAAGTGAAGCGACTGGCCGGCGCGAAGGGAGCCACGAGACCGGCCCGGAGGCGGAGCTCGAGGTTGCTGTCCCCGCCGGACAGATCGACCGAAGACATTCGCGCGACTTGCAAACGCGCCTGCAGCAGCCTCCATCTCGATGCGAACGCTGCATCCTCGTCGAGCGGCTTTCCTAGCGTGCTTTCCAGCACTTCGTTCCAGACGACGACGCGGGCCACCGGCTCGAGCGCCCTCGCCTGCCCCTCCGCCAGCAGCCTATCGACCCAGCAGTCGGATGCGGCGGCCCCGTCCTCGAGCCGATGCCGGAGATAAGCGAGATAGCCGAACCGCTCCGAGGCGCCTTCATTCGGAAATGCCGCGGCCGGCGGACGCAGCGTGACGCCCGCACTCTGCTCGATCCACTCCCAGGCACCGACCTCGTCGGCCCGCACGATGCCGATGATGGCATCTTCGAGAGCGGCGAGCCGATCGCGTGCGTTGGCGACGATAGAGGCGAGCTCCGCCTCCGAGATGCGCAACGCGGTCGCCGTGGCGGCGACCTCATGCGCCTTCAGCTCTGCCAACGTTCTCGCCCCGACCAGGCCTTGCCGGCGGAAACGATCCACCAGCTCCGTCGACACGCCGAGCGCCATCAGGCGGAGATAGCAATCCAGGGCCGCCCTGCCCTCGCCCGATATAGCCAGGTCGTCCCGCTGGCCCCGCCAATCCTCGAAGGTGCAGACGTCGCGGCGTCGGAGCTCCTCCCAATCGGCGCGGGAAAGAACCGATCGGTCCTGGATGTCGATGTCGATACCCGAGACCACATCTTCCGGCCGCCCTTCCGGCCAGAGCGCCCGAAGTCGCTGTAGTCGGCGAGCTTCGATCTCCACGTCGTTGTCCGGCAACCCGGCAACGGCGAGAGCATTGCGGACCCGTACCTCCGGCCAGTCGCGTAGGCTCCCAAGGTCGCGCGCGCCGGCTCGCGTGAACGCCCACGCTACCTTCGGCCGGAACGCGGTCGTCATGGAGACGAAGCCGCGCAGCACTTGACGTTCCGTGTTGTCCAGACGACGGAGGCGATCATCCCGCAAATTGCGAACCTCGCGCCGCAGCGTATAGCTGTCCGTCTCGGGAGGCAGCCCGACCCGGCTTGCCCAATGCGCCGTAGGATCGGCCGCGCCCTCCTGAGACGTCATACCGACTGCTTCGGTGCTGCCCTGCCCCGCTCGATCGAGGACGATCTCGAACTCCTCCACACGAGCGGCGGAAGGACGCGGAGCGGTCATGTGAAGCAGCGCGCCATCTTCTTCGCGGAGGGTGAGGAGCAGGTTGGGCCCCGATTTCGCCAGCGCTTCCGACAAAGACCGCGCGAACGAAGCCTTACGGAACTCGATCGAAAACGCACCGTCCGCATCCGTCTGCGCAACGCCCAGCCGGTCCGATCGCTCCAGTCGATCGAGATCGAACGCTTCTACCCAGAGGCCGGCGCGCCCCCGACCACCCGGGCGCTCACGCACAGTCCCGCGGGCGACATACGTCTCGCCTTCACACACCATCCTACGCCCCCCGGAGGCTCACGAACCACGCTGACCGCATGGCCCCTCCTTCCGCGACTTCGCGGGACCGTTCACCGGATGCCGAACCTGATTCGGCGCAATCTACTAAAATGCTCTGGAGACGGCGACGGAGCGTTATCGCTAAGCCCTCGGGATCATCCGTCGGAGTCCGAAGATGCTGGACAGGGTCAGCGGTCGGCAACCCGCGCGCGGCGAGCCCGAGCTGCAATCAGGTTGAGAGTCTCTACCCCGATCGAGAAGGCGATGGCGAAGTAGAGGTAACCGCGCGGAATGTGGAAATGCAGACCGTCGGCGACCAGCGCGACCCCGACCAGCAGGAGGAAGCTGAGCGCGAGCATCTTCACGGTGGGATGACGGCTCACGAACCCGCTGACC
The DNA here is from genome assembly GCA_029268305.1 of Alphaproteobacteria bacterium. Lineage (GTDB taxonomy): Bacteria > Pseudomonadota > Alphaproteobacteria > JAJUGE01 > JAJUGE01 > JAJUGE01. The sequence goes on along the minus strand of JAJUGE010000070.1, from coordinate 13,653 downwards.
GGCTCCGCTGCGAGAAGCATGACGGCCATCGCGATCACGACCGCCGCCACCATGATCTCGATGTGTTGTGCCATGCCCACGGCCGTGATGACCGAATCCAGCGAGAACACGATATCGAGCAAGAGAATCTGCACGATCACGGACGCGAAACTGGACGCCGCTGCGCCTCCGTGACCGCCGTCGTGCGCTTCGAGCATGTGATGGGTCTCGATCGTCCCTTTCACGATCAGGAAGAGGCCGCCACCGAGCAACACGATGTCACGCCAGGAGATCTCCAGATCGAAGACCTCGAACAGCGGGTGCGTAAGACCGATGATCCAGGTGATGCTGAACAGAAGCACAAGGCGCCCGAGCAGAGCGAGACCGAGCCCCAGCCGGCGCGCCGTTGGCTGCCGTTCGACCGGCAGACGCGCCGTGACGATGGAGAGGAAGATGATGTTGTCGATCCCGAGAACGATCTCGAGAGCGGTCAGGGTCAGAAGACTGATCCAGGCTTCCGGCTGCGTGAGGAGCTCGATCACCCGACATCCCGTGGCAAGTTGAGCGCGAAGTCCATCACCGCCCGCGCCAGCCGCACACGATCTTCCAGGGATCGCATCACCGTGCCGGTAGACAGCACGGCGACCCCCTCCCCCTCGATGGCCGGCGCCAGATCGGCGTCGGCGTCATCTACGACGTAGCCCGCAAGAAGGTCCCGGTAGCGCAATGCCGGTGTGGAGGCATCCACCGGGAGACCCAACTCCTGCATCATCTTGGCGGTAGGCCCCTTGATGGCTTCACCGGCGACCACCGGTGCGACAGCGATTACCGGTGCCGAGACCGCCCGTAGCGCATCGCGCATCCCGGGCACGGCCAGAATGGGATCTATGCTGATGAACGGATTGGACGGACAGATCACGACCGCAGCGAGCCGCGGATCCGTCATGGCCTTCGACACCTCGGCGGACAAGCGTGCCGTCTCCGCCCCTTCGAACGTGAAGCCCGTCACCTCGGGCACACAACGCTCTCGCACGAAATAGTGCTGAAAGCCGAGCGGCCCCCGATCGGTCTGCACGATCGTCCGAAGCCGATCATCGGTCGCCGGCAAGATGCTCGGCCCCACGTTGAGGCTGCGGCAGAGGGCCCCAGTCACCTCGGTCAGACACTCTCCGCGATGCAGGCGTCGGCTACGCTCGAGGTGGGTGGCGAGATCGGCGTCACCGAGGTTGAACCAGGTTTCACCGCCGAGGCGGCCGAGCGCCTCCATGCAGCGCCAGGTCTCGCCGGCGAGGCCCCAGCCCCGCTCCTGGTCGGCCAGCCCCGAGAGCGTGTACATGAGGGTATCGATGTCGGGGCAGATCCTGAGACCCAGATGCTCGAAGTCGTCGCCGACATTGGCAACGATCGTGAGGTTCTCCGGAGGCACCACGTGCGAAAGGCCGAGGGCGAGCTTGGCGCCGCCGACGCCGCCCGAGAGCGCGACGCAGGTGGCGCCCTCCGGCCAACCGCCTCCGGCGAGGGTCACCGGAACAGGTCCTGATCCTTCGCGCGCACGAGCTCGGTCGCGCTCGCCGAGACGCCCGAGCGCGGCAGTCCGCGCACGAGCACGATCGGCGTTCCTTCGGCAGCCTGCCCCTGCAGCAGGGATGCCGCCGCGGCCAATTCGTCGGCGAAGCCGACCAGCGTCACCTGGAGCGGACGACCGAACAGGTCGGCCTTGCCGCGCAGATCGACCAGCGCTTCGAGACCATGGGTGCCGATCGCAATGCCGACGGAGCCATTCCGCCAGGCCCGTCCGAGGCTGTCGTTGATGACGACTGCGACTTCGGCCCCGGTCCGCTCGTGCAGTCCGGCCGCCAGTGCCGCGGCCGAGCCGTCAGGGTTCTCGGGAAGCATGAGGACCGTTTCGTCGCCGTCTTCCTGCTCGACGTTCGAATGGTCGATCCCGGCGTTCGCCAGGACGAAGCCGAGTCGGTGCGCCACGATCAGGACGCCGGGCCGGTGCCGCACGACTTCCGACGCTTCCGAAAGGATCAACTCGACGAGACGCGGGTCCTTGTCGACCTCGGCAGCGAGGGCCACCGCACGCGCGGATGGGTTCACTTCCGACAGCCGTGCGTACCGCCCCTCGGACTTGGAGACGATCTTCTGTGCCAGCACCAGCACGTCGCCCGTCTGCAGACTCTCCCCGGCGGCCGCAAGGCCATCGAGAACGATACGACACAGGTCGTCACCCGGACGCACCAGCGGAATGCCGGGCAGCGCCGTCAGCGTCAGTCGGCGGACCGTCATGGCCCCTCCCGCAGGTTCAGATGCCCGGTTTTCCGGTGATTCGGATACCGGCGCCGTCAATCTTGTAGCGGCGGTTGATCTGGATGATGACCGAGGTCAGCGCCTCGGCCGCCGCCGAGTTGGCGAGCGGACCGGCATGCCAGCCGCGCAGGCCCGCCGCCTCGACCAGCGAGATCACCACATCCCGTGCGACGGCCTTGTCGCCCGCCACAAGCACGTCGCAGTCGAGCTCCTCGTCGCTCTGGAGTTTCGCCGCCGCGACGTTCTGGAAGGCCGAGACGACCGTGACCTCATCGCCGAGCAGCTTCTGCGCTCGGACCGCGGCACAGCCTTCTTCGGGCAGTTGCACCGTTCCGACCTTGGGCGGCATCAGCGGCACGGTGGCATCGACGAACAGCTTGCCGCGACAATGCTCGCGCACGGACTCGATCGTCGCCGCCTGGCTCTCGAACGGCACCGTCAGCACGACGATCTCGGCCTCGCTCGCCGCGTCGGGATTTGCGAGGCCGCGCACGTCGGCACGCCCGAGCGCCTCGTTCATCGCCTTTGCGGACGCGGCGGCCTTCTCCGCGCCGCGAGAGCCGATGATGACGGGATAACCTGCCCGCGCCCACCGCCGTCCGAGGCCGGTGCCGAGATCTCCGGTGCCGCCGAGGATGGCGATGGTCGGCTTTGCGTCGCTCATTCCGTTTCCTGTTTGCTGCCGGGGCCCTGTGTCGCGCGAATATCGTCCGGGACGACGCTACGCGCAATCGCATCGTCCAGTGCCTCGTAATCGTGGTAGGCGATCGTGGCGTAAAGATCGGCGCGGCTCTGCATCCGGTCGATCATCGGCACCGTCGAACCCTCCGCAGCGAGCACGTCGTACATCTCCTCCATCGCCTTCGCCGCGACGCGGAGGGAGGAGACCGGCCAGATCACCATCTTGCAGCCGAACGCTTCGAATTCGTCGGCGCTGAAGTACGGCGTGCGGCCGAATTCGGTCATGTTCGCGAGCACCGGGGCTTTCACGCTCGTAGCAAAGGTCCGGAACATGTCCTCGGTCACCAGCGCATCGGGAAAGACGGCGTCGGCACCGGCTTCGATATAAAGGTTCGCGCGCCGGATCCCCGCCTCGAGTCCTTCGGAGGCAACCGCGTCCGTCCGGGCAATAATGCGCAGATGCGAGCGTGCCCGCCGCGCCGCCTCGACCTTGCGCGCCATGTCCTCGGGCGCCGCGATCCGCTTGTCGTTTAGGTGGCCGCACTTCTTCGGCAGGATCTGGTCTTCGATCTGGATTCCGGCCGCACCCGCCAGCTCCAGTTCCCGAACCGTGCGCATCACGTTCAGAACCTCGCCATAACCGGTGTCGGCATCGACGATCAGCGGGAGTCCGGTAGCGCGGTAGATGGTGCGCGTCGCGAAGGCGAGCTCTTCGATCGTGATCACGCCGAGGTCGGGCAAACCCATGCTGGCGGTCACTGCCGCTCCCGACACATAAAGGCATTCAAAGCCTGCCTTCTTCGCCAGCAGACCCGCCATCGCATTGTGAGCTCCCGGGATACGCAGGATACCCGGCCGCTGCCAGAGCGCGGCGAGCCGCTCGCCCGCCGGTGCCATGTCCCAGTGACTACTGGTAAGCCACGTCATTGGCTCGTCCTCCCGGAAATGCTGCGGGAGGAGTGAAGCATTTTTCCGCGCCTCGCGTCACCCCGGTCGGGTGCCGAAGGCGCCTTCCGAGACCGTCGAAAACCGTGTCACCCGGCTTGCTTTTGTGGGTGCTCTCCACCGACGGGCACGTTGTCGTACACCCCGACGCCCTGGACGATCAGGAACTTGCAGGGGCCGTCATCGAGGCCATGGACATAATGGGCAATCTTCGGCCCCACGTCGCAGCGACCTCCCGGCTCGAGCCGATACTCCGCGCGCGGCGCGCGCGTCTCCACCACCATCGGACCTTCGAGACAGACGAAATGGTCGGTGATCTCGCTGTGGTAGTGCCAGGGAATGCACTCGCCCTTCGCGAGCGTCAGAATGCGCACCCGCATGTCGGCACCTTCCGCGATCGTCTCCCGGCCGGCGATGGGTGCGGGCGTATAGGGGCGTGCCTCCATAGCGATCCTCCGAAGTTGTGCCTCGACCATCGCGAGAGCAGGCGGTGTCCCGCGAGGCTCACGCTTACATGAGTGAACGAGATCACGGGAGAAAAGTGCAATGCCCAAAACTCGCATCGAATCTATCAGACAGGTCGACGCGAGAGGCGCACCCGGATGTCGAAATGCAGCACCTCTTCCCGCTTCCCCAGCTTCTCGTAGAGTGCAATGGCCGGATCGTCGCCATAGTCGGCCTGCACAAAGATGACCCAGGCGCCGCGCTCCGCGCCGATTCGCCGCAACTCCTCGATCAGCCCTGTGGCGATGCCCTGGCGTCGATGGGCCTCGGCTACGGCGAGGTCGTAGATGTAGATCTCCCGGCGCTCGCGCTCGAACTTCTCGAGCTCGTACGCTACGAGGCCCCCGACCACCGCATCGCCCTGCACCGCGACGAGCGCGATGAACGCGTCTCTGGCGAGCAACCGCTCCAGATAGTCATGGCTGGGCGACAGACCGCCATATTCCTCCGGCTGGTCGAACGCCTCGCCGAACATTCTCGTCATCGCCTGCATGAGCGGGATATCGGCCGAGGAAAGGCGGCGGATCGTAAGAGGGGTGCCGTCGGTCATCGCCTCGCTCGAGCTCGCTATGAGACGTATGGACGTCGCTCGGGTAGAGTCCGAGTCCGCGTGCGCCGATCGTACACCCGCGCTCGCGAAACCGCTGCCGGCAGAAAAACAGGAGGCGACATGGCGCACGCGGGCACGATCAGGATCGGCGTCGGCGGCTGGACCTACGGTCCCTGGCGCGGCTCGTTCTATCCGGAGAAGCACCCCCAGAAGCGGGAGCTGGAGTATGCGAGCCGGCAGCTCACCTCGATCGAGATCAACGGCACCTACTATGGGTCGCAAAAGCCCCAGAGCTTCGCCAGGTGGCACGACGAGACGCCCGACGACTTCGTCTTCTCGGTCAAGGGACCGCGCTTCGCCACCAATCGCAAGGTACTCGCGGACGCGGGCGACTCGATCGAGCGGTTCTTCCGGAGCGGTGTCCTGGAACTCAAGGAGAAGCTCGGCCCCATCAACTGGCAGTTCATGGCGACGAAGAAACTTGACCCGACAGACTTCGCCGCATTCCTCGATCTCCTCCCATGGTCACTCGAGGGCCGCCGGATCCGCCATGCGGTCGAAGTCCGGCACGAAAGCTTCCGCACGCCGGAGTTCGTCGAGATGACGCGCGAGCGGGGCGTTGCCGTCGTCGTCGCCGGAGACGGCGCGCATCCGCAGATCGCAGATCCGACCGCAGATTTCGTTTATGCCCGAATCATGGGCACGACGGCGGACGAGCCGCTCGGTTATGCAGAGGCCGAGCTCGATCTGTGGGCGAGCCGCGCCAGAACCTGGGCGCGGGGAGAACTGCCGGACGGCCTCGACTATGTTTTGCCAGCTCGGGAGGACACCGGTCCGCGCGACGTGTTCCTTTACGTCATCAGCGGACACAAAGGGCTGAATCCGGTCGCCGCCATGGCGTTGATCGAGCGAACGCGCTGACGGCAACCTGCATGCGGACCTCGCCGCCGGGTCACTCCTCCGATGAGGACGCCGCTTTCCCGACCGGCCGGACGAACGCCGCTCGTGCCCGCTCGACCTCGGGGCGGATCGAGCATCCCTCGGCATGGTCGTTGATGAGCCCCATGGCCTGCATGAAGGCGTAGACGGTGGTGGGGCCGACGAACTGCCAGCCCTGCTTACGAAGCTCCTTCGACAGCGCGATGGACGCAGCGGAAGTGGAGACTGTCTGCGGCTCGGGTAGGTCCGCCGCGTCCGGCTCATAGCGCCAGACGAAAGCGGCAAGCGAGCCCTCGCGTCGGATCAACTCCTGTGCCCGGCGGGCGTTGTTGATCACGGCCTCGATCTTGCCCCGATGCCGCACGATCCCGGCGTCGCCGAGCAGGCGCTCGACGTCTTGCTCGGTGAAGCTCGCCATCCGATCGAAATCGAAACTATGGAAAGCGGCGCGGAAGTTCTCGCGCTTGGCGAGGATGGTGCGCCAGCTCAACCCCGACTGGAAACTCTCGAGGCACAGCTTCTCGAACAGCCGGCGATCGTCGGCGACCGGGAATCCCCATTCGGTGTCATGGTAGTGAAAGAACTCGGGCGCCGCGCTGCACCAGGCACACCGCGGCCGGCCATCCGGCCCGGGGATCGTTTTGCTCATGTCCTGGACTCTTTCGCCGCGATCGACGTGTGGTGCATTTGGCCGAGCTTCGTGAGGCCGCTCGCCTGCGGTTCAGTACCCGACATACCGTCCCTTCCGCTTTTCCTTGAAAGCCGCGATCGCCTCGGCGTGGTCCGGACCGGCGCGAGTAATGGCGATGTGAGAACTGACCAGGTCGAAGGCGGTTGTCATGTCGCAGTCGAGGCCCTGGTTGACCACCCGCTTGATGAGGCGAACCGAGAGCGGCGGCATGTCGGCGATCTCTCGGGCGAGCTTGCGGGCTTCCGTCATCAGCGCGTCGTCGGGCCAGACGTGGTTGACGAGGCCGATCTCCAACGCCTGGTGCGCGTCGAGGAACTTCGCCGTCCATAGAAGTTCGAGGGCGCGCGCCTTGCCGACGATGCGGGGAAGGAACCAGGCCCCGCCGCCGCCCGGCAGAAGACCGATGCGGGCATAGCTCTCCGAGAAGCGCGCGCTCTCGCCGGCGACACGGATATCGCAGGCCAGTGCGAGGTCCATGCCGCCGCCCACGGCCGGACCGTTGACCGCAGCGATGATCGGCTTCTCGAAGGTTGCGACCCGCTTCGGGAACGACTGGATCATTCTCCAGATCCGTTCCTTCGTCACATGCGGGCGCCGATCCGCCCCTTCCCCCATTCCACCGATGTCACCACCGGAACAGAAGCCCCGGCCGGCGCCGGTGAGGATCGCGACCGCAACGTCGTCACGTCGGTCGCATTCGTCGAGCGCGGCGACGAGTGCCTCCAGCATCTCCGGCGTGAAGGCGTTGAGTTTGTCCGGCCGATTCAGCGTCATCGTGGCGATACCGTCCTCGACGGCGAGCTCGAAGTCCTGTGTCATGCCGCGTTCCTCTCCTGCGATGGCCGCATGCATCCTACCGTCCGGATCGACGGGAGATGAAGCGCGGGTATGGTGCGCGGAAACTCGACGCATGGCTCGTCCGTTACCGGCGGTAAGCCGATGATGAGGAGAGGAGCAGACTCGATGGCCGAAAGGACATCCGGCAAACGGGCGAAGCAGGAGAGATCAGGAGCACCTGCGGAGCCTCGCCTGCTCGCCGGCGGTAACCCGCAGATCCCGAAAGGCTATGGTGATGCCCCGGTACAGGCCTACATCGCGGCGATGCCCGGATGGAAAAGCGCGGTGGGGCGCCGGCTCGACTCACTCGTTGCCGAAACCGTTCCCGGGGTGCGAAAGGCGGTCAAGTGGAACTCGCCGTTCTACGGCGTCGAGGACGATTGCTGGTTCCTCAGTTTCCATTGCTTCACGAAGTACGTGAAGGTGACCTTCTTCCGCGGCACGTCTCTGAACCCCGTGCCTCCCGGCAAATCGAAGCATCCGGAGGTACGATACCTGGATATTCACGAAGGCGAGCTTGATGAAACCCTGTTCGCCGACTGGGTAAAGCAGGCGAGCGGCCTGCCGGGGGAAAAGATGTAGAGGCTGGAGACTCTATCAGATCACCCCGCGCCGCCCGCCACGAATGAAGGTATCAGTCTATGGTCGTAGCCGCAGGCAGGTCGCCTCACGAACGCTCAGTCCTCTATGAAGGCTAGCAGGTCGGCGTTGATCGTTTCCGCGTTCACCGTCGCCATGCCATGCGAGAACCCCGGATAGATGCGGATCTCGCCCTTCTTCAGCAGTTCGATGGAGAGCCGGGCGCTGGCGTCGATCGGCACGATCTGATCGTCGTCCCCATGCATGACCAGCGTCGGCACATCGATCGCTTTCAGGTCGTCGGTGAAGTCGGTCTCGGAAAAGGCCTTGATCCCGTCATAGTGGGCCTTGGCGCTCCCCATCATCCCCTGGCGCCACCAATTGTCGACCACGGCCGGCAGCGTTTCGACGCCAGGACGGTTGAAGCCATAGAACGGACCTGACGCGACGGCGCGATAGAAACTCGCGCGATCCGCCGCCAGCGATGCGCGGAAACCATCGAACACCTCGATCGGCAAGCCTCGGGGGTTCGCCTCTGTTTTCAGCATGAGCGGCGGCACCGCCCCGATCAGCACGGCTTTCGCGACGCGCCCAGGCTTTGCCCGCGCAATGTAGTGCGCCACTTCGCCGCCGCCGGTGGAATGGCCGACATGGATAGCGCTCTTCAGATCGAGTGCCTCGACCACGGCTTCGACGTCCGCCGCATAGTGATCCATGTCGTGGCCATCCCAGACCTGGGACGAGCGGCCGTGGGCGCGGCGATCATGAGCGATCACCCGATAGCCCCGGTTCACGAAGAACAGAAGCTGTGCGTCCCAATCATCGGAACTGAGCGGCCAGCCGTGATGGAACATGATGGGCCTGGCGTCCTTGGGTCCCCAATCCTTGTAGAAGATATCGACGCCATCTCGTGTGGTGACATACGCCATGACATCTCTCCCGTCGTCCAGGTAAGGGATGAATCACGCTCAACAACGCTGCCTTGCCGGCCACGAAGCTCGCGAGCACATCCTGATCCCGCCGTCAGGCAATCAGCGTGCCATCGAGTTGAACCGTGGCCTCGCCGCCACCTGGCTCAGGAACTCGGTTCCGCTGATCGCGCCGTCGCGATGCCAAGTTGAGCAGGCGCAATGTGGTCGAAGTCGGGTTACCCGCGGGGCATTCCTACTCCCACTCGATCGTGCCCGGCGGCTTCGAGGTGATGTCGTAGGTGACGCGGTTGATGCCGCGCACCTCGTTGATGATACGGGTGGCGACGCGCCCGAGGAAACCATGGTCGAAGGGGTAATAGTCTGCGGTCATGCCGTCGGTCGAGGTGACGGCACGCAGCGCGCAGGCATAGTCGTAGGAGCGCTCGTCTCCCATGACGCCGACGGTGCGCACCGGTAGCAGCACCGCGAATGCCTGCCAGATCGCGTCGTAGAGCCCGGCGTTGCGGATCTCCTCGAGATAGATGGCATCCGCGCGCTGCAGGATCTCGACCCGATCGCGCGTGACCTCTCCCGGAATGCGGATCGCCAGGCCCGGGCCCGGAAAGGGATGGCGCCCGATGAACCGTTGCGGCAGGCCGAGCTCTTCGCCGAGCCGGCGCACCTCGTCTTTGAAGAGCTCCCGCAGTGGCTCGACCAGCGCCATGTTCATGCGCTCGGGCAGGCCGCCGACATTGTGGTGCGACTTGATCGTGACGCTCGGCCCGCCGGCGAAGGAGACCGACTCGATCACGTCGGGATAGAGCGTCCCCTGGGCTAGGAAATCGGCGCCGCCGACCTTCTTCGCCTCCGCCTCGAACACGTCGATGAACGTGGCGCCGATCGTCTTCCGCTTCACCTCGGGATCGGTCACGCCGTTGAGCTTGCCGAGGAACAGCTCTCCGGCATCGACATGCACCAGCGGGATATTGAAGTGCCCGCGAAAGAGCCCGACCACCTCGTCGACCTCGCCGGCACGCAGCAACCCGGTGTCGACGAAGACGCAGGTGAGCCGATCGCCGATCGCCTCGTGCAGCAGCACGGCGGCCACGGACGAGTCGACGCCGCCGGACAGACCACAGATGACGCGCCCGTCACCCACCTGCTCACGGATGCGCTCGATCGCCTGCTCGCGAAAGGCTGCCATCGTCCAGTCACCCTTGCAGCCGGCGATCTCATGCGTGAAGTTCCGCAGGAGCTTCGCCCCATCCGGCGTGTGCACCACCTCGGGATGGAACTGGACGCCGTAGAAGCGCCGCGCCTCGTCGGCGATGGCGGCGTAGGGCGCTCCGTCGCTCGTGCCCACCACCTCGAAGCCCTCGGGGAGGCTGACGACCCGGTCGCCATGGCTCATCCAGACCTGCTCGCGATCACCCGGTGCCCAGACGCCGTCGAACAGGCGGCACTGCTTCACCACTTCGAGGAAGGCGCGGCCGAACTCTCGATGCGTGCCGGTCTCGACGGTACCGCCGAGCTGCGCCACCATCGTCTGCTCTCCGTAACAGATGCCGAGGACCGGAACCCCCAGCTCGAAGACGAGCGGGGCGGCGCGCGGCGTGTCGGCCAGCGTCACCGAAGCGGGTCCACCGGAAAGGATGATCGCCTTCGGAGCGAAATCGCGGAGCCACGCATCGTCCACCTTGTTGAACGGGTGAACCTCGCAATAGACGCCCGACTCGCGGACGCGCCGTGCGATCAGCTGCGTCACCTGCGAGCCGAAATCCAGAATCAAAACCCGCTCGGTCATATCGAAACCGCCATTGTCCCCGAAAATGGTCTGTCCTGAAGGCGCGGCTCAGCGGAAGTCGGACAAGCTCCGCCACATATACGCGCTTTCCGAGATGGCAACGCCCCATTGTTCGGAGCTTCTCTGCGCAACGAGCACACCCCCGAGCGATTCATAGAAATACCGCGCCGGATTTCCGTCGAGCACCCAGATGAGCGCCGAGGGAAAGCCGTCGCGACGAAGTCGGCCGAACATCGCGCGCAGCAGGCGCCGTCCCAGCCCTCTGCCGTGCAGCGATTCCGCGACGTAGAGGGTATAGACCTCGCCAGATCCCGGAAAACGACCGGTCTGCTCCGGGCCGCAGCTGGCGAACCCGACGACCCCTTCGGGCGCGCACGCGACATAGATGATGCCAGCCAGATCGCCGCTGCGGATGTAGGACCGCCACAGGCGAGCCTGCCGCTTCGGCGTCATCCGGACGAGCACGGAATCGGGAATCAACCCCGCATACGTCGCGCGCCAGCACTCGGACTGCACGCGCCCGATTCCTTCGGCGTCCTCGAGGCGAGCGCGTCGGACCGCCACCGCCTCGGACGCCGCCGTCATCGCTGGTCGCACCTCGTGGAACGGCGCATCGCTCAGCCCCCCGACGCGACCTGATAGTTCGGTGGCTCCCGGGTAACGGAGACGTTGTGGACATGGCTCTCGCGCAGCCCCGCATTGGTGATGCGCAAGAACTGGCAGCCCCGCTGCATCTCCGCGATCGTGGCGTTGCCGGTGTAGCCCATCGCCGCGCGCAGACCACCGACGAGCTGGTGTATCACCGTCGCGACCGGCCCCTTGTAGGCGACCTGGCCCTCCACGCCTTCCGGCACGAGCTTGAGCGTGTCGAGCACTTCCTCCTGGAAGTACCGGTCCGCCGAGCCACGGGCCATCGCCCCGACCGAGCCCATGCCTCGATAGGCTTTGTACGTCCGCCCCTGATAGAGGAAAACGTCTCCCGGGCTCTCGTCGGTGCCGGCGAACAGCGAGCCGATCATGGCGCAATCGGCACCGGCGGCAATCGCCTTGGCGAGATCTCCCGATGCCTTGATGCCGCCGTCGGCGATCACGGGTATATCCCGGCCGCGACAATACTCCACGACGTTCATGATCGCGGTGAGCTGGGGCACGCCGACGCCGGCGACGACACGCGTCGTGCAGATCGAGCCGGGCCCTATGCCTACCTTGACCGCGTCCGCCCCTGCGTCGATGAGCGCTTTCGCTCCTTCGGCTGTCGCCACGTTGCCCGCTATGATCTGGGTGTAATTGGAGAGCCGCCTGATCCGCTCGACCGCGGAGATGACGCCCTCGGAATGCCCGTGCGCGGTGTCGACCACCAGCACGTCCACCTCGGCATCGAACAGCGCCTCGGCCCTCGCCACGCCCTGCTCGCCGACGCCGGTCGCGGCGGCGACGCGGAGGCGGCCTTTCTCGTCCTTGGTCGCATCCGGGTATTTGGCCGCCTTGTCGATGTCCTTCACCGTGATCAGGCCAATGCAGCGGTAGGCATCGTCCACGACCAGCAGCTTCTCGATGCGGTGTTGGTGAAGCAGGCGCTTCGCCTCTTCGAGGCCGACGCCTTCCCGCACGGTAACGAGCTCGCGTGTCATCAACTCGCTGATCGGCTGACGCAGGTTGGTTGCGAACCTGACGTCGCGATGGGTGATGATGCCGACGAGGCGGCCGCTGTCGGGTTCGACCACCGGAATCCCGGAGATGCTGTGCTCCGCCATCAGATCGAGAGCATCCGCCAGCGGCTGGTTCGGGCTGATCGTCACAGGGTTGACCACCATCCCGGACTCGAACTTCTTGACGCGACGAACCTCGCTCGCCTGTCTCTCGACGTCCATGTTCTTGTGGATGCACCCCAGGCCCCCGGCCTGCGCCATGGCGATCGCCAGCGCCGACTCGGTGACCGTGTCCATCGCCGCAGAGATCAGGGGAATGCCGAGCTCCACGGTGCGTGTGAGGCGAGTAGCGGTGCTCGCGTGGGCCGGTAGGACCGACGATCTGCCGGGCTGCAGCAGGACATCGTCGAAGGTCAGAGCGAGCGGGAGAATACGATCGGATCCGGTGGCCATGCCAGCCCTCTTCGCGGGTTGGCGCGTCACTATACACATGGACGTTCCGAAGCCAAGCAGGATCGGAACGAATAGCCGAGAAGTCTGCCGACCGGATCCCTGGGACCGTCCGCGAACAGGAGCTAGAAGCGATATTTCATCGAGAGGCCGACCACGGGGTAGACTTCGGCGGACGTTCCACCGCCCGAGCGCTCGGCGGCCCCCGCCACAGAAGAGAGCGCCGCCGACGCATCTCCCTCTTCACCGGACTCGTATTCGCGATCGAACAGAACTCCCGCGTCCACGGCCACCTGAAGTCGGCCGTCGAGCATTCGCCGCGCGTAGCCGATACCGACATACGGCGTTATGTCATCATCCTTGCCGAACAAGGTCGCGGCGATCACGCGGTCGGATTCGCCCATGGGCTCCCAAACGCGCGCAATGAATCGTGCATCCGTTAGATCGGCACGCGCTCCGGCGGTTATCCGCAGCCCTTCGCGGAAGGGATAGATGTCGACCAACGCGCCCTCCCCCTGCAGAGGCAGGCCCAAACCATCGAGAGACGGCTCGGCACGACCCGCGAATTCGGCCGGTCGCGACACGAAGCGCTCCGCAGTCCGCGGAAGCCGGCGCACGTCGTAGGCCAGGTCGAGACGGTCTTCCCTGGGCTTCAGCACCAGGCCCGACTGTCCCTCGAGCTCGACGAGCGCCGCGAGCTGATCACCCGCTGCGGAATGTGACATACCCTGAGCCGGAGCTTCGCCCCCCGCGAGCAAAACCAGCGGCAACAACAGCCAACCTAGTCGCATAGCCCCCTCAAGCGGTGCTTCCCGCCTCCT
>JAJUGE010000069.1 GCA_029268305.1 Alphaproteobacteria bacterium | reverse complement strand
TCGGTCGCCGGACGCGAATCCGGACTTCGCCCGGAGGACGGTCTATCCTCCGGGTATCGTTTGACGGCAGCCATGATCGGCAGCCAGCCGACACGTCGCGTCGCCCAGAGCTCGTAGGTCGGCCGGAACTGGTCGGGGTCGTCGAACGCGCCGACGTGAACGGCCCGCTCGCCCGGCTCTGCATAGAAGAGCGGGGCGCCGCACTGATCGCAGAAATATCGTTCGCCCTTCTCAGACGACCGGAAGAAGGCGGTCTGCCCCTCCAAATGCACCTGGTCCGGCTCAAAGATCGCGAAGACGCCGAAGTGCGTTCCGGTGTTGCGTCGGCAGATGGTGCAATGGCAGAGCCCTACCCGGAGCGGCTCGCCTTCGGCGACGAAGCGGATTGCGCCGCACATGCAGCCGCCTTGATGCCTGATTGGTGCCATTGCCATCTCCATCCGGTCCGGAGGGTTTCGACGCCATGAAGAATCGTCCGCTTGATCTTCTTCGACAAACGAAGTCTCCTCATGCTTCGGATTAGCGGACGTGATGCGAAACCGGTGCGCCTGCCGCCTCTGAATGCACTCAGAACCTTCGAGACTGCCGCACGCCACCTGAGCTTCACCAAGGCGGCGGCAGAGCTGAACGTCACGCAGGCCGCCGTCAGCCATCAGATCCGGCAGCTCGAGGAGTATCTCGGCATGCCGCTCTTCCGCCGGTTCAACCGTCGGCTGGCGCTCACCGACGAAGGGCAGCAATACCTGCCGTCGGTCCGGGCCGCATTCGACGAGCTCTCATCGGCGACGCGGCGCCTCGTGCAGGGCGATCGCTACGGCATCCTCACCGTCAGCGTGCTGCCGTCGTTCGCCGCCCGGTGGCTCGTGCCGCGCCTCGGCCGGTTTCGCCACGCGCATCCGGAGATCGACCTGCGTCTCGCCGCGGCGGTCGAGTCGGTCGATTTCAACCGCGCCGACGTCGACATGGGCATCCGCTACGGGCGCGGGCACTATCCGGGGCTGCACGCGGTGCGCCTGATGGAGGATGAGTATTTCCCCGTGTGCAATCCGGCCCTGTTGGACGGACCGAAGCCGCTGCGACGCCCGGGCGACCTCCAGGACCACACGCTGCTGCACGACGAGCACACTCTGGGCGAGCCCAATCCCAGATGGGAGGACTGGCTGCGCGCGGCCGGCGTCACGAACGTCAATCCGAACCGCGGGCCGATCTTCGGCGATGCGAGCATGATGCTGCAGGCGGCGCTCGCCGGGCAGGGTGTGGCGATGGGGCGGACGGCGCTGGTGATCGACGACCTCGCCGCCGGACGCCTCGTCCGACCGTTCGATCTGGCGCTGCCCGGCGGGTTCGCCTACTGGGTAGTCTGCCCCGAAGCCATGGCGGAGCGGCCGAAGATCCGTGCCTTCCGGGAATGGCTGCTCGCGGAGGTGGCGCTGCTCGGCGACGCGGACTAAAGCGTCCACATTCCGATGCCTTCCATGCAGCTTGCTTGATCGCCTGCGGCGGGATGGCTACTTTGAGATCGAAAGGTCCACGATCGCACGGCGCGATTCGATTCTGCCATCGCGGGCTGGGCCCGTTTCCACAACAAACGGTCGAACAAACATGAAATTCACGGGCACGGACAAGTATGTCGCCACTGACGACCTGATGCTGGCCGTCAATGCCGCGATCACCCTGGAGCGGCCGCTGTTGGTGAAGGGGGAGCCCGGCACCGGCAAGACGATGCTGGCGGAAGAGGTGGCGCGCGCTCTCGGCCTGAAGCTGATCCAGTGGCACATCAAATCCACCACCAAGGCCCACCACGGCCTGTACGAATACGACGCGGTCTCGCGTCTGCGGGACTCGCAGCTCGGTGACGAGCGGGTGAAGGACATCCGCAACTACATCGACAAGGGCAAGCTGTGGGAGGCGTTCACCGCCGACGACAAGCTGGTTCTCCTGATCGACGAGATCGACAAGGCGGACATCGAATTCCCGAACGACCTCCTGCAGGAACTCGATCGGATGGAGTTCTTCGTCTACGAGACCGGCGAGACGATCAAGGCGAAGCAGCGCCCGATCGTCATCATCACCTCCAATAACGAGAAGGAGCTGCCGGACGCGTTCCTTCGCCGCTGCTTCTTCCACTTCATCAAGTTCCCGGACAAGGAGACGATGCAGGAGATCGTCGACGTCCACTTCCCGGGGCTGAAGAAGGAGCTGGTCAAGGAGGCGATGGAAGTCTTCTTCCAGATCCGCGAGGTTCCGGGCCTGAAAAAGAAGCCGTCGACGTCGGAGCTGCTCGATTGGCTGAAGCTGCTGATGGCCGAGGACATCCCGCCGGAGGCGCTCCGGTCCAAGGACGCGACGACGGCGATTCCGCCGCTCTACGGCGCTCTGCTCAAGAACGAGCAGGACGTGCACCTGTTCGAGCGGCTCGTGTTCATGTCGAGGCGCGAAGGCCGGTAACAGCCGAAAGCTCGGCCTTCCGCCGGTGGCGGAGGGCCGCCACGGCACCGAAGCGAGGCGTTCATGCTGATCGACTTTTTCTTCCGGGTGAAGCAGGCGAAGATTCCTGCCACGATCCGGGAGTACCTGATGCTGCTCGAGGCGATGGACAAGCGCCTCGTCACCTATGGCATCGACGATTTCTACTATCTGTCCCGCGCCTGTCTGGTGAAGGACGAGAAATACTTCGATCGCTTCGATCGCGTGTTCGGCGAATTCTTCAAGGGGATCGACGAGGTCAGCAAGGGGCTCTTCCCCGACGCCGAGATTCCCGAAGAGTGGCTGCGACGCCAGGCCGAGCTGCTGCTCAGCGACGAGGACAAGGCGCGGATCGAGGCCCTCGGCGGCTGGGAAAAGCTCATGGAGGAGCTGAAGAAGCGCCTCGAGGAGCAGAAGGAGCGCCACCAGGGCGGCAATAAATGGATCGGCACCGGCGGCACCTCGCCCTTCGGCACCGACGGCTACAATCCCGAAGGTGTGGCGATCGGCCAGCGCCGCCGTCGGCGCGGCCGCGCCCTCAAGGTTTGGGAGCAGCGGGAGTACAAGAACTACGACGACTCGCTCCAGCTCGGCATCCGCAACGTGCAGATCGCGCTGCGGCGTCTGCGCGAGTTCGCCCGCATGGGCGAAGCCGACGAGCTCGACCTCGACGAGACGATCAACCGCACCGCCAACAACGCCGGTCTGCTCGACATCGTCATGCGGCCGGAACGGCGCAACCGCGTCAAGGTGCTGATGTTCCTCGACGTCGGCGGCTCGATGGACGACCACATCCGCGTCTGCGAGGAACTGTTCTCGGCCTCCCGCCTCGAGTTCAAGAATCTAGAGTTCTTTTACTTCCACAACTGCATTTACGAGGCGCTCTGGAAGGACAATCACCGTCGGCAGACCGAGAAGACGCCGACGTTCGAGGTGATCAACACGTTCCCGTCGGACTACAAGGTCATCTTCGTCGGCGATGCCTTCATGAGCCCTTACGAGATCACCTACAAGGGCGGCAGCGTCGAGCACTGGAACGAGGAGCCGGGCGCCGTCTGGATCTCGCGCATGCTCGACAAGTGGCCCGACGCGATCTGGCTCAATCCGCGGCCCGAAGCGCGGTGGGAGCACACGCCGTCGACGATGATCATCAAGGAATTGATGACGAACCGCATGTACCCCCTCACCCTGGACGGCCTTGACCGCGGCCTGCGGGTGCTGCGGAGTTGAGATCGTCTCGGAACAAGACCGATAGCTGATGGACCCGGCGGCGCCCCCGCCGGGTCCTGGCTTTTTGGCTCCGCGCCCTTCGCCCTCTTCACCCAGGATCGTCTGCCGCGGCACAACCGCGATTCACCCGTTGCCTGCTCCGATTCTAAGAACATATAGTGAACATTGAGAGGAGCACGGCGTGGACGACAAGCTTACAACGAAGCTGCGCATTCTCGCCGACGCGGCGAAATACGACGCCTCCTGCGCGTCTTCGGGCGCACCCAAGCGGACGGCGGGCGCGGGCGGTCTCGGCTCGACCGACGGCATGGGCATCTGCCACGCCTACACGCCGGACGGCCGGTGCGTGTCCCTGCTCAAGATTCTGCTGACCAACTATTGCCTCTTCGACTGCGCCTATTGCGTCAACCGCCGCTCCTCGAACGTCCGGCGGGCGCGGTTCAGCGTCGAGGAGGTCGTGACCCTCACGATCGAGTTCTACCGGCGCAACTACATCGAAGGGCTTTTCCTCTCGTCCGGCATCATCCGGTCACCGGACTATACGATGGAGCAGATGATGCTGGTCGCGCGCACTCTGCGCCGCGACCGCGAGTTCGCGGGCTACATCCATTTGAAGACCATTCCCGAAGCCAGCCCGTGGCTGATCGAGCAGGCTGGGCTCTGGGCGGACCGCCTCTCCATCAACCTGGAGCTTCCTTCCGAGGAGAGCCTGAAGCGGCTGGCGCCGGAGAAAGAGGGCGCCTCGATCACCGCGGCCATGGGGCAGATGCGGGAGCGGATCGCAGAAGCCAAGGTCGAGCGGCGTCGCTTTTCCCCTGCCGGCCAGAGCACGCAGATCATCGTCGGCGCCGACGACACCTCCGATGCGGCGCTGCTGCGCACCAGCGACACGCTCTACCGGCGTTATGCGCTGAGCCGCGTCTACTATTCCGCCTTCAGCCCGATTCCGGAGGCGAGCCCGGTGCTGCCGCTGAAGCAGCCGCCCCTCCAGCGCGAGAACCGGCTGTACCAGGCCGACTGGCTGCTCCGCCATTACGGCTTCGACGTGGAAGAGATAGCCGAGGGCGGCACCGACGGCATGCTCGACCTCGAGATCGACCCGAAGCTCGCCTGGGCGCTGAAGAACCGGCACCGGTTCCCGGCCGACGTGAACGAGGCGGATCGCGAAATGCTGCTCCGCGTCCCCGGCCTCGGTAAACGCGCAGTCGACAGGATCGTCGCCGCACGACGGCACGCCCGCCTCCGGCTCGATGATGTCGCACGCCTCACCGCGGGCCTGAAACGTGCCAGACCGTTCCTGATCGCGGCAGACTGGCGCCCCGGCGCCCTCACGGATCGGGCGGATCTCCGCGCCCGTCTGACACCTCCGACACGACAGCTGAGCCTCTTCTGATGGGCCTCCGCCGCATCGCATTGAAGCAAGGTGCGGACCTCGACGGCTTCCGCCTGGCGACACGCCGCCTCGTCGCGGCGGGAATCGCCCCGCACGACGTCGTCTGGTGTGCCGAGGACACGCCAGTCCTGTTTCCGCCGCAGGCCGCGGAAGAGGCCTCGCCCATCGCGCTGCCACGCCGCGTCGCCGAGCTGATCGAGGTCGTCGTCTGTCACCGGGACCCGGAGCGATATGCGCTGCTCTACGAGCTCGTCTGGCGGGTGCTGCAGGGCGAACGAGCGTTGCTCGAGATGCAGGCGGACCCGCTCGTCCACCGCCTCGAACTGATGCAGAAGGCCGTCCATCGGGAGGTTCACCGGATGCACGCCTTCGTGCGGTTCCGTCGCACGAAGTCACGCCCGAACGGGCCGGACCACTTCGTCGCCTGGTTCGAACCGGACCATTTCATCATCGAGGCGGCCGCCCCCTTCTTCGTCGATCGATTTCGCAGCCAGATCTGGTCGATCCTCACCCCGTTCGGCTCGCTGCACTGGGATCGGGAGGAGCTGCGGGTCGGACCTGCCGCGCGGCGCGAAGACGCCCCCGACGGGGACGGTTTCGAAGCGGGGTGGCGAAGCTATTACGAGAGCACATTCAACCCGGCGCGCGCCAATCCGGCCGTCATGCGGGCGCACATGCCGACCCGATACTGGCGCAACCTTCCGGAATCGGCCGCGATCGCCGAACTTCTGCGGGCTGCGCCGGCGCGCGCGACGGCGATGATCGAGCGGGATGCAGCGGCCCCAGCGAAACGAATGCCGGAGAAGGCGGTAGCGGCGATGGGCGATCAGGCGCCGGCGTCGCTCGCGGAGCTCAACCGACTGATCGCGGCATCCGAGCCGATGGTCTCGTCCGGCTCGACCCGGGCGGTTCTCGGCGAAGGGCCGGTGGGTGCCGCCATCGCTTTCGTCGGCGAACAGCCAGGCGATCAGGAAGACCTCGAAGGTCGCCCCTTCGTCGGCCCGGCCGGGCAGCTTCTCGATCGCGCGATCGCAGAAGCAGGGCTCGACCGTGCGCGGGTGTACGTCACCAATGCTGTCAAACACTTCAAGTTCGAGCAGCGGGGCAAGCGGCGAATTCACAAGAAGCCGGCTGCGGGCGAGGTCGCCCACTATCGCTGGTGGCTGATGGAAGAGCTGAACTTCGTGCAGCCGCGGCTCGTCGTGGCCCTCGGCGGCACCGCCATGCTGGCCCTCGGCGGTAAGGCCGGCCCGGTTACAAGGATGCGCGGCCGGACCACCTTCCTCGGGCGCCCCGGATTCATAACGGTGCACCCCTCCTATCTTCTGCGTCTGCCGGACGAAGCTGCGAAAGAGGAGGCCTATCGAGCGTTCGTCTCGGATCTCCGCGCAATTCGGAGGATCGTGGAGGATTCGGTCACCGGAGGTGCCGCAGACGTTCGACGATCTGCCTGAGGCGTTCCATCCGACCCCAATCGACACCGCTTGCTATCTGCCGCCGCCGGGGTATCCTGCACGAGCTTTCACTCGGGGGAGCCGGATTGGCCGGCTGAGAGGTCGCGGGAGCGCGACGACCCCTAGAACCTGATCCGGTTCGCACCGGCGTAGGGAGGAGTGTCCGATCTCCGAAGGTCTGTCGCTGTCGGTGCATGCACGCCGCCTCGCTTTCGAGGGCGACGTGCTGTTCGACGATCTGCACCTCGATCTGCCGGGCGGGCGCTGGACCTGCCTGCTCGGGCCGAGCGGTGTCGGCAAGACGTCGCTGCTCCGCATGATTGCCGGCATTGGCGGCGGAGATCGGGAAGTCGAGATCACCTGCGGTGACGGCAAGCCGTTGCACGGCCGGGCCGCCTACATGGCGCAGCAGGACCTGCTGCTGCCTTGGCTCTCGGTGCTCGACAATGCCCTGCTCGGCAGCCGTTTACGCGGGGAAGGCAGAAAGCGCGAGCCGCTGGCACGCGAGCTTCTGAAAAGCGTCGGCCTCGGCGACCGCCTCCACGACCGGCCGGCGGCGCTCTCCGGCGGCATGCGGCAGCGGGTGGCGCTGGTACGCACGTTGGTCGAAGAGCGACCGGTCGTGCTGATGGACGAGCCGTTCTCAGGGCTCGACGCGATCACCAAACTGGAGCTTCAGTCGCTGGCCGCGCGCATGCTACGCGGTCGGACCGTGCTCCTGGTCACCCACGACCCCTTGGAGGCGCTTCGGCTCGGGCATCAGCTCCTCGTCCTCTCCGGCCGACCGGTACGGTTCGAGCCGGCGACGGTGCCGCCGAGTCCGACGCCGCGCGACGTGCGCGACCATTCGGTGCTCGCGCTTCAGGGCGATCTGCTCGATCTGCTCACGCAGGCCAAGCTGGCGGAGGTGGCATGATCGGCGCCCCCCTCTTCCGGCCGTTCGTCATCTTCGTTGGCCTCCTCGCTGGCTGGCAGGCGATCGTGATCGCCCTCGGCCTGCCGCGGTTCATCTTGCCGGGCCCGTTGGAGGTCGGTTCGACGCTGTTCCGGCAGGCCGACAAGATCCTCCCCCACCTCTGGATCACACTTTCTGAGATCGGGATCGGCCTCGTTCTCGGCACGGTGCTCGGCACGTGCAGCGCCCTCGTGATGGCGTACTTCACCCCGCTCCGGCGCTGGCTGATGCCGGTGCTGGTGGTCAGCCAGGCGATCCCCGTGTTCGCGCTGGCGCCGATCCTCGTGCTCTGGTTCGGCTACGGCGTCGCCTCGAAGGCGGCCATGGCCACCCTGATCATCTATTTCCCGGTCACCGCCGCCTTCTTCGACGGTCTGCGCCGCACCGAGCCCGGCTGGCTCGACCTCGCCCACACGATGAACGGCTCCCGCTGGGCGGTCCTGCGCCAGGTCCGCATACCGGCTGCGCTGCCCGCCTTTGCGTCGGGGCTGCGCGTCGCCGCCGCGGTCGCGCCGATCGGTGCGGTCGTCGGCGAATGGGTCGGCTCCAGCGCGGGGCTCGGTTACCTCATGCTGCACGCGAACGCGCGCATGCAGGTCGATCTCATGTTCGCGGCCCTGTTCACCCTCGCCGTATCGGCGGTCGTCCTCTACTTCGCGCTCGATACGCTGCTGCGGCGGGCGATCTCCTGGCAACACGAAAGCGAACCTTCCGAAGAGGTCTGAAAGATGCCCCGCACCCCTCCCCGACTCCGCCTGCCGAAAGCAGTGCTGCTCGCCAGCGCCGTGGCATTCGCTTCCATGCCAGCAAGCGCCGCCGAGAAGGTGAGCCTAATCCTCGACTGGTTCGTCAATCCCGACCACGGGCCGATCATCGTCGCAGACGAGCTCGGATATTTCGAGGAAGCAGGTGTGGATCTCACCATAGAATCACCTGCCGATCCGAACGATCCGCCCAAGCTGGTCGCGGCCGGGCGCTACGATCTGGCGGTCACCTACCAACCGCAGCTGCACTTGCAGGTCGACCGCGGGCTACCGCTCGTGCGTATCGGCACGCTGGTGGCGACGCCGCTCAACACCATTCTGGTCCTCAAGGAAGGTCCGATCCGAAGCATCGCCGACCTGAAGGGGCGGAAGGTCGGCTTCTCGGTCGGCGGCTTCGAGGAAACCGTGCTGGGCGTGGCGCTGGAGAAACATGGCCTGAGCGTGGAGGACATCACTCTCATCAACGTGAACTGGGCGCTCTCGCAGTCGCTCATCGCCGGTCAGGTGGATGCGGTCGTCGGCGGATACCGGAACTTCGAGCTGAACCAGATGGCCATCGAGGGCCACGAAGGGCACGCCTTCTACGTGGAGGAGGAAGGCATGCCGCCCTATGACGAGCTCGTCATCGTCTCCAACAAGGAAAAGCTGGATCGGGAGGTTTACCGCAGCTTCCTCACCGCTATCGAGCGCGGCGTGCAGTTCCTCGTCAATCATCCGGAGGAAGCCTGGGAGGCTTTCATCCGGAGCCATGGCGATCTCGACGACGAGCTCAACCGCCGCGCCTGGGCAGACACCTTGCCGCGCTTCGCTCTTCGTCCGGCTGCCTTGGACGTCGCCCGCTATGAGCGCTTCGCGGAGTTCCTGAAGGGCCGGGAGATGATCGCGGAGGTGCCGCCGGTCGAGAGCTACGCCGTACAGCTGCGTTAGCCGGCCGGCTCAGCGTCCGTCAGTGAGGCGCACGACCGTCAGGCCGAGCTGCGGCCGGAATCCGGTCACCGGGCGGAGGTCGGGCAAGATCGACCATTCGGCGATCAGGCGCTGTGCCGCGTCCGCACCCGCCTTGTCGAAACGGAACGTGCGCGGACGGCCATGGCGTGTCCAGGTCAGCGTCTCTCCGTCCCGCAAGGTGGGGTCGTAAATCATCGAGACGGTCGTCGCCGGCGGGCGGCCGGTCGCGAACAGCGCCTGGGCGCTCAGATTGTCGTCGAAGATGAGCCAGCGGAACCCCCGCTCCCAGGCCTCCCGGACCCGTCGCGCCTGGTCGACATGGTCGTCGAAGAAGGCGAAGTCGTGACCGGGGTCGCGCACCCGCACATCCGACGTGCTCCAGTCCGCCAGCCTGTAGTCGATGCCGGGGATGCGGTCCGAGAGCGCCTCGTGCGAGATGTCGAAGGTGAGAACGCGTGCGGACGGTGCCGCACGACTGAACAACCACGCCGAATGGCCGCGATGGGTACCTGATTCGACGACCAGCCGCGGCGCGAGCAGCCGCGTCAGGACGTAGAGCCAGGCGGACGAGTTGAAGCGGCTCCCCCCGGCATTGTCGATGATCGGACGATCGTCGTAGGTCCTGAGGAACGCCCGCACGAGGGACGCCACGCCCTGCGCTCCAGGGGCTGGGAACCAAGGATTGGCGGCGAGCCAGCCGGCGATCGCCTCGCTTATCGCAGCCGCCAGCCGGGCGCGCTGTCGGCCGCCCAAAGGGCCGTCGATGGTCTCCGGGTCGCCGCTCCGCTGCCGATCGCTCATCCGTCGCATGCCGTTCCGGTCGGGCCGCCTGGCCGGCGAGCCTCCGCCTGACCGCAGGTGATGACCTCAGAGATAATAGAACAGGAGGTAGAGCATAAGGATCACGACGACCCAGAAAACCGTCGTTCCCGTCGGCCACGTCCGCGCGAGGATGCTGTCCGGCCCGTGATACTCGAACACGCGGCTGATGAAGCGCTCCATGTGCAGCAATGTCCGCCCGCTGACAACGGTCTGCACGGGTCGGAATGCAGCGACGACGCCGCGGATCACCACCGGCGCGGCCCGCCGGTAGACCCAGTCGGTGTCGAGGCTGATCTTGCGCTCGCCGCCGACATGCTTCAGCAGCACGAAGAACCCGACGCCGGTGAACAGCAGGAGCTGCAGCTCCCAGAGGACGTGCCCGACGGTATAGGCGTGATAATCGACCGGCGCCGGCAGAATGGCGTAGAGCGGGTCCGGATACACGCCGATGAAAATGCAGAGGAAAGCCGCCAGCCCCATCGCGATCAGCATGTTCGCGGGTGCCTCACGCGGTCGCAGCCCCGAATCCTGTCCGAGGAAGGTGAAATATGGAAGCTTCAGCCCCGTATGCAGGAACGTGCCGGCCGAGGCGAAAGAAAGCATGAGCCAGATAATGCCTCGTCCGTCCGCGGCTGCCGCCTCGACCACCATCGTCTTGCTGACGAAGCCGCTGAACAGCGGGAACGCCGAGATCGAGAAGCCGCCGATCATATAGAGCACGAAGGTGATTGGCATGTAGCGGTAGATGCCGCCGAGATCGGTCAACTTGCTGCGCCCGGTCATGTAGATGACCGCTCCCGCACCCATGAACAGCAGGCCCTTGTAGAGGATGTGCGTGAAGGCGTGCGAGGCGGCGCCGTTCAAGGCCAGGATCGTGCCCATGCCGACGCCGGCCACCATGTACCCAACCTGGCTGATGATGTGGTAGGCGAGCAGCCGGCGGATGTCGTTCGCGAGGACGGCGTAGACGACGCCGTAGATCGCCATGACCGCGCCGAACCACACCAGCATCTCGGTCCCGGCGTAGCCGCGGATCAACGTGTAGACCGCAGTCTTCGTCGTCAGCGCGCTGAGGAAGATCGCGCCCGTGACCGTCGCCTCGGGATAGGCGTCCGAGAGCCAGGCGTGCAGCGGCGGCACCGCCGCGTTGATCATGAAGCCGACGAGGATGAGGTAGAAGGCGGGCCCGACATTCTCGATCGCATCGAATACGATCGAGCCGGTCTCGGCGTAGTAGAGGACGATCCCGGCGAGAAGGATCACGCCGCCCGCGGCATGCACGAGGATGTAGCGCCACCCGGCCGCCCAGGATTCCGGCTCGCGCCGGCACCAGATCAGCAGCACCGACGAGAACGCCATCGCCTCCCAGAACACGTAGAGGGTGACGAGGTCCCCGGCGAAGACGACGCCGAGCGCGGACCCTGCATAGACGAAGGCGGCGACGTGTTGCAGCGCTTCCTCAAGATGCAGCGCATAGATCGACCCGATGACGAGCATGATCCCGAAGACGTAGGCGAACACCATCGCCAACGCGTCGACGCGGCCGAGCGTCAGGCTCATGTCGAGCAACTGGAACGTGCCGAACGTCCCGTGCGACATCGAGTGGATCGTGAGCAGCGACACGACGGGGAGGAGCAGCAGATAGGCCTGCCGCATCCGCCCCGCGAGAAGCGGGACGATCAGGGCGCCCAGGATCAGGACGAAGGCGGGGTGGAGCCACTCGAACATCGATCGGTCAATCGTCGTAATAGTCTTCGGGACGGTACAGCAGGGCGTAGCCCAGCGCCTTCGAGACTACGATGATCAACACGCAGGAAACGAAGCCGTAGAATGCGCCGAAGCCTCCGATGCCTTCCCAGGGAAAGCGCCCGTACCCGGTCGGTATCAGGATGTCGAGCACCACGAGGAGCGCGAGCACGCCGTACATGATCCGCCGCAGCGTGCGCCGGTTCTCCACCATCCATTCGAGCAGGCCGCCGATCATTTCGTCACCGTCCCGGCTTCGATTATCCCGTAGAGCAACCCGAACAGCGGCTCGACGTAGAAGAACAACGCGATCGTGCCGAGCGCCGTCAGGCACAACGGCACGACGCAGAACAGAGGTGCTTCGCGGATCCCGCCCCGCTTTTCGAGATCCCGATGCCCGTGGCCTTCGCCACCATAGGAGTGGAGCGCCACAGCCTCCCCGTGGTGCTGATGATGGCCGACCTCCAGATCGTGGTCGTCCGGCTTCGGCGGCAGCAGGAAGGCATACAGCACCGGCGGCAGCAGATAGGCGACGTTCAGGAGCGTACTTATCAGGAGCACCGCGACGACCAGCATCTCCCCGGCATCGAGGGCTCCGCCGACCAGGTGCCATTTGCTCCAGAAGCCGCCGAACGGCGGTATGCCGATCACACAGAGCGCGCCGAGGAGAAAGGCGCCCATGGTGAACGGCATTCGTCGCCCGAGGCCGTGCATCTGGCTGATCTCGGTCTTGTGCGTGGCGACCATGATCGCGCCGGCGCAGAAGAAGAGCGTGATCTTGCCGAAGGCGTGCATGGCGATGTGCATCGCCGCGCCCATGATCGCCCACGGCGTCGCCAGGGCCGCGCCGATGACGATGTATGAGAGCTGGCTCACGGTCGAATAGGCGAGCCGCGCCTTGAGATTGTCTTTCGTCAGCGCGATGCAGGAGGCCGCAACGATGGTGAAACCGGCGACGTAGATGAGCCATTCGCTCACCCCCGTCGTCCGCAGGGTCTCGGTCCCGAAGATGTAGATGATCACCTTGAGGACCGTGAACACGCCCGCCTTCACGACCGCGACCGCATGTAGCAAGGCGCTGACCGGCGTCGGCGCCACCATCGCCGCCGGCAGCCAGGAATGGATCGGCATCAGCGCGGCCTTGCCGATCCCGTACATGTAGAGGAAGAGGAGCACCCCGAGCTCCGGCCCCGTCACCTTGCCGGCGAGAATGCCGCCGGGCGTGAAATCGAGCGTCCCCGCGGCGAACCAGGTCCAGATGATCGCCACGAGCTGCAAACAGATCGACGTGGTCAGGAGAATGCCGAGATAGGTGCGCCCCGCGCGTTGCGCCTCGCTGTCCTGGTGGTGCGCGACCAGCGGATAGGTCGAGATCGTCAGCACTTCGTAGGCGAAGAACAGGGTGAACATGTTCGCCGCGAACGCCACCCCGATCGCCGCCGATATGGCGATGGCGAAGCAGGCGAAAAACCGCGTCTGGTTGCCTTCGTGGTGCCCGCGCATGTAGCCGATGGCGTAGAAGGACGTGATGATCCAGAGGAACGAGGCGATTAGCGCGAAGAGCATGCCGAGCGGCTCGACCTCGAAGGCGATCGGCAGCCCGGGCACCACCTCCACCACGTCCACACGCGGCAGGCCGCCTGCCGATACCTCCGGCAGAATCGTCGCCACCGGCACGAAGGTCGCGACCGAGGCGAGCACCATGAGGGTATCGCGAAGGTTCGCCCGCTGGTCGCCCGCCACCAGGATCAGGAAAGCACCGACGAGCGGAGCGAACACCGCCACCAAGATCAAGTCGGCGGCGTTCATGAGCCGAATCCTCCCAGGATGCTCTCCGCCGCGGCGAACGCTCCGTTGACGTTCAGCGAGGTCTCGATACCGAACCAGATGTTCGCGAAGGCGAGCGCCCATGTGGGCAGAAGAAGGCTGAGCGGCGCCTCCTCTACCGGCCCGGCTTCCGGCAGAGGATCACGGAAATAGGCCACCTCGACCACGCGCCAGATGTAGATCACCGCCAGCATCGAGCTCAACACCACCAGCACCGCCAGCGGCCACCAGCCCCGGTCGATCAGCGCGAGCACGAGGTACCATTTGCCGACGAAACCGGCGGTCAATGGCAGGCCGATCAGGCTGATGCCGCCGGTGCAGAACGCCGCCATCGTCCACGGCATTCGCCGCCCGGCGCCGGCGAAGGCGTCGAGGCGGGAGCTGCCGACGCGGTACACGATGCAGCCCACGGCGCAGAAGAGCGCACCTTTCATCAGGGCGTGATTGAACAGATGCATCAGCCCGGCCGCAACGCCCAGCATCGTATGGATGCTGATGCCGAGGACCATGTAGCCGATCTGGGCCACGCTCGAGAACGCCAGCATCCGCTTCACGTCGTTCTGGAAGATCGCGACGGTCGACGTCACGAACATGCCCACCAACGCCAGGATCGCGAGCGGCAGGCCGAGCGACAAGGTGACGAACGAGAACTCGGGCCCGAAGATGGTGAAGACGAAGCGGACGAGGACGTACAGCCCCACCTTGGTGGCGGTCGCGGCGAGGAACGCGCTGACCATGGACGGCGCGTACGTGTACGCGGCCGGCAGCCAGAGGTGGAGCGGGAACAGAGCGAGCTTGAGCGACGCGCCGACCACGAGGAAGGTGAAGGCGACGACGATCGTCGTGTTCGCGCCGTACGCTTGGACGCGCCCGGCGAGATCGACCATGTTCAGGGTGCCGGTCATGGCGTAGAGGAAGCCGACGCCGATGACGATGAAGGTCGCGCCGATCGTGCCGAGAATGAGGTACTGGTACGAAGCCAGAAGCGCACGTCGATTGTTGCCCGAGGCGATGAGGACATACGTCCCCAGCGACGAGATCTCGAGGAAAACGAACAGGTTGAAGGCATCGCCGGTGATAGTGACGCCCAGAAGACCGCAGAA
The DNA here is from genome assembly GCA_029268305.1 of Alphaproteobacteria bacterium. GTDB lineage: Bacteria > Pseudomonadota > Alphaproteobacteria > JAJUGE01 > JAJUGE01 > JAJUGE01. The sequence goes on along the minus strand of JAJUGE010000069.1, from coordinate 4,890 downwards.
GGTGAGCAGGTAGGCGGTATAGAACAGATACTCGCGGCTGCGGCCGAACTCGGCCAGCATGCTGTCGCGACCGAACAGGATCACTGCGGCGCTGACGCCCGAGACAACGAGGAGCACGAAGGCGTTGAGGGCGTCGATCCGGTACTCGATGCCCCAGGGCGGGGCCCAATCGCCGATCTCGTAGGAGATCACGCCGACGCTGTAAACCTGGGCGAGCAACAGCCCGGAGATGGCGAACGCCGTCCAGGTCGCGACCGCGGCGATCGCCCACGGCAGATCGCGGGCGCGGAACAACACGCATAGCGGCGCAGCGATCAGCGGCAGGACGACCTGCAGAATCGGCAGATGAACGGCGATCACTTGTCTACGGATCCGTGAGCAGGGGTTGGATCTCGTCTTCGTCGATGGTGCCGAATGCCCGGTGGATCCGTACCACGAGCGCCAGGCCGACTGCCGTGGTGGCAATTCCCACCACGATCGCCGTCAGGATGAGCACGTGTGGCAGAGGATTGACGTAGTCGTCCCACCCTTCGACGATGATCGGTGCGGTCGCGCCACGCACATAGGCGAACGAGATGTAGAGAATGAACACAGACGTCTGAAAGATCGTCAGTCCGATCAGCTTGTTGATCTTGTTTGGATGCGCAATCACCAAATAAAAGCCGGTCATCATCAGGATGATGACGATCCAGTAGTTGAAATGCGCGGCAATGGCGTCGGTGAGGGCCATCGTCGTTATCTCTTGGACCGTACGAACGCGTAGAAGACCGCCGTCACCACCGAAGCGACCGTGGTGCCTACGCCGAGTTCGATCAGGACGATGCCCAGGTGCTGCCCGTTTTTCGGATCCGCCGCCAGTACGTTGTAGTCGAGAAAATTGCTACCGAGCAGAAGGCCAAGCACGCCGATACCGGCATAGAGGAGTACCCCGCCGGCGATACCGCCACGCAGGAAGCCGTCTGGAATGATGCCTTCGGCGGCGTCGATGCCGTACACGAGAACGAACAGGACGAAGGCGGAAGCGAAGATCACGCCGGCCTGGAAACCGCCGCCCGGGCTCACCTCGCCGTGAAACTGCACGTAGAGCGCGAACAGGAGGATAAACGGCATCAGGAGTCTGGCGACGACGCTGAGAACGATATTGTCCCTCATTCTCCCTCCTCCCGAAGCCGGCGACGCCAGCTGCCTAGCAGAAAGAGTACGCCGATACCGGCCGAAAAGATGACCACCACCTCACCGAGGGTGTCGAAGCCGCGGTAGCTGGCCAGAACGGCCGTCACCACGTTCGGCGAGGCCGTCGCGGCTGGCGCCTCCGCGAGATAGCGCGGCGCCACATGCAGTTGCCCGGGTGTGTCCGGGGCGCCGAACGGAGGAAGACTGAGCGTGCCGTAGATGAGCGCCGCGCCCGTCACCAAGACGATGAAGATCGCAGCCGGCCTGACCGGCGTCCGCCTCTGCTCGACCCTGCGGCGGCCCCTGGTGAGGGACACGGCAGCGAGCAGCAGCACCGTCGAGGCTCCCGCGCCGACCGCCGCCTCGGTCAGAGCGACGTCGGGCGCGTTCATGGCGATGAACAACCCGGCCGAGATCAGGCTGTAGATACTGGACAACATCACGACGGCAATCAGGCTCTTGAGCCAGACGATGCCGATCGCCGTACCCGCCAGAAAGAACAGCAAGAGATAGTCGATGGCGACGTCTATGACCCGGCCTCCTCTAATGGATCGGTCTCGTCCTGAGCGCTTTCGGGGCGCATGCCACCGGTGTAGGCGGCCTGCGCAAGAGCGTGCGTGGCGGTCGGCGAGGTGAACAGGAGGAAGATCATGATCAAGGCGAGTTTCACCGTGACGAAGCTCAGCCCCGCCTGAAACATCAGGCCGACGATCAGCAGCAGCATGGCGCCGGTATCGGTGATGCCGGCGGCATGGCAGCGGGTATAGAAATCCGGCATCCGCAGGAGCCCGATACCGCCCGCAAACAGGAACACCATCCCGATCCCGATCGTGAGCCAGCTGAGCAGGTCCAGGAGCAGGTCCATCACGAACCGCCCTCCTTGGGCGCCGGCCCTGCCGTGCCGAGGTCGCGATACTTGAAGACCTTGAGGGCGGTGAGCACGCCGATGAAGTTGATCAGCGCATAGACGAGCGCCACGTCCAGGAAGTCCGGCCTACCCATCAGGAAGCCGATCACGGCGATGATGAGAACCGTCTTGGTGCCGAAGACGTTGACCGCCAGAATCCGGTCGTAGATCGTCGGCCCGAGAAAGGCACGCGTCAGGGCGAATGCCATCGTTGCGAGCAGGGCGGCGGAAGCGGCGGCGAACATCAGCGCGCCGTTTCTTTGGTGAAGGCGACGACCCGCCGCTCCATGTCCCCCTCCTCGAGAGCATCGGCCCCGTCGCGCGTGAGCGAATGCACGATGAGCGAATCACCGTCCACCAGAATGGTAACGGTTCCAGGCGTCAGGGTGATGGAATTGGCGTAGACCACCTTGCCGAGATCGGAGCGCAGGCGCGTCGGCAGGCGAATCAGGACAGGGGTGATGTCGGGAGTGCGGCTGAACATCCGCCGCGCGACGTCGATGTTGGATTTCATGATCTCGAGCAACAGCCAGGGCCAGTACGCGAAGATCCGGGCGCTCAGATGAACCGGATGCGCCTCCCGGTCGAGGACGCCCATCCGCCTCGACAGATAGATGACGATGACGACCGATATAATACCGAGCCCGACGAGAAGCGGCACGTCGTACATACCCGACAACAAAAGCCAGGTAACGAACAGCACAATGCCGAGCGAAAATGCGTGCGCCACTTCCCTGAGGTGCCCTCTATAACGTGTTTTTCTTATACCCCCCGCCCGAGCGGGACCGCCAGGGCAAGCGGCGCGGAGTATGCCAGCACGGCGTCCCCCAGACAACCCGCGGGCGGGGCAATTTTGTCGCAGCGCGCGTCGGAAAATGCCGCGGTTCCGCAGCCGCGGCGTGCCTGCTATTCCTTGAATGTCGAAATGACCGCCGGTCCGTTCGAGCAATGTGGGGGCCGGGCGACGATCGAAAGGAACGCTAGATGGATATGAAGGGCGAGAGCCGGATCGAGGCCCCGCGAGCGAAGGTCTGGGATGCGCTGAACGATCCGGAGGTGTTGAAGGCGTCGATCGCCGGCTGCGAAGAGCTGGAGAAGACCTCCGACAATACCTTCACCGCCAAGGTGCGGGCGAAGGTGGGGCCGGTCAGCGCACGATTCACCGGCGAGGTGACTCTGAAGGATATCGACCCCCCGAACGGCTATACGATCCAGGGCGAAGGCAAGGGCGGCGCGGCCGGGTTCGCCAAGGGCGGTGCCGACGTTCGGCTCGAGGAGGACGGCGACGCCACCATCCTCTCGTACGAGGTGAATGCGACCGTCGGCGGCAAGCTCGCCCAGATCGGCTCCCGCCTCATCAACAGCACAGCGCGAAAGATGGCGGACGACTTCTTCGCCAAGTTCAAGGAGAAGGTCGAAGGCGCCGGCGGAAACGCCGAGGCCTGAGGCGGCACGACCCTGCCGGCGACGCGGGCCGACATAATAGCCCCCGCGCTTGGGCCGCGCCCCGCATTCGCCAGTGGCCGACGGTGTCTACTCCTGCTCCGCTCGGCGGGGTTGTCGCTTGACCCTCTGCCGGGCGGGGCCCAAACTCGGTAGCGATTCCATCAAATGGCGGGCGTTGACGGTCGCCGAGCAGCAGGTCTAGGGAGAGGCTCATGCCGACTGTTTCGATGACGGTGAACGGGAAAAGCGTCTCGGCCGACGTCGAGCCACGGACATTGCTCGTGCAGTTCCTGAGAGAGAATCTCGGGCTCACCGGTACCCATGTCGGCTGCGACACGAGTCAGTGCGGCGCCTGCGTCGTGCATGTAGACGGCCGTTCGACCAAGGCCTGCACCATGCTGGCGGTCCAGGCCGAAGGTAAGAACGTCACCACCATCGAGGGGCTCGCCAAAGGCGACGAGCTGCATCCGATGCAGGAGGCGTTTCGCGAGCACCACGGGCTCCAGTGCGGCTTCTGCACGCCGGGCATGATCATGAGTGCGGTCGAGCTGGGCATGCGCAACAAGGAGCCGACCGAGGAAGAGGTGCGGCACTGGCTCGAAGGCAACATCTGCCGCTGCACGGGCTACCACAACATCGTCAAGGCAATAATGGCAGGCGCCCGCGCAATGAGCGCATAAGCGCGGGGCTCTGAAGGGAGGAGTTTCCGCCATGGCGAACGAGGGGATCGGCGCCGCCGTCCGGCGCAAGGAAGACTACCGCTTCATCACCGGCCAAGGCACCTACGTCGACGACATCAACCGCCCGGGCCAGCTCTATGCCGTCTTCGTGCGTTCGCCGCACGCCCATGCCGTGTTGAAGGGAATCGACGTCTCGGGCGCCGCTGCGATGCCGGGCGTCGCCGCCGTATTCACGGGGGCCGACATGGCCGCCAATGGCGTCGGCAGCCTCCCTTGCGGCTGGCTGATCCACTCCCGCGACGGCAAGCCGATGGTGGAACCGCCGCATCCCCCGCTCGCAGTCGAGCGGGTGCGCTATGTCGGCGACCATGTCGCGGTCGTCATCGCCGACAGCCTCTCCCGCGCACGGGAAGCTGCCGAGCGCGTGGAGGTCCATTACGAGCCGTTGCCGGCGGTGACCGGACCGGCCGAGGCCATTGGGGCGGGTGCCCCGCAGGTTTGGGAGGCGGCACCCGGCAACCTCTGCTACGACTGGGAGATCGGCGACAGGGCCGCCACCGAAACCGCTTTCTCGAAGGCGCATCACGTCACTCGCCTCGAGCTGATCAACAACCGGCTGATACCCAACGCGATCGAGCCGCGCGCCGCGATCGGCGACTTCGATCGCGCCACCGGCGAATACAC
>JAJUGE010000068.1 GCA_029268305.1 Alphaproteobacteria bacterium | reverse complement strand
TCCACCTGCACCCGGCCGTTGTCCGGAAGACCGAGCTCCCAGAGCGGCACTTCGAACGCCGCTTCCTGAGCATGGTCGGGGTCGAGGTTGACCGCGATCAGGATCACGTTGTCCTTGGACGGCGTCATCTTGCCGTAGACGAGCACATTGTCGTTCCAGGCGTTGTAGAAGCGCAGGTTCAGGTAGTCGTGCAGGGCAGGATTATCCCGGCGTATGCGGTTGATGCGCCTGATGAAGTCCCTGATGTTGCCCGGCCGGTCGTGATCCCATGCCTTGATCTCGTACTTCTCCGAATTGAGGTATTCCTCCTTTCCCGGCACAGGCGTGCCCTCACACAGCTCGAATCCGTTGTAGATGCCGTAGACGCTCGACAGCGTCGCCGCCAGGAGGCCGCGCGTCATGAATGCGGCGCGATTGCCCGAGTGCAGGATCGGCGGGTTTATGTCCGGCGTGTTGGCGAAGAAATTCGGCCGATAATATTCGCGCGGCTCGTCCTGGGTCAGCTCGGTCAAGTACTCGATCAGCTCCGCCTTCTTCGTCCGCCAGGTGAAATAGGTGTAGGACTGGGTGTAGCCGAGCTTGGCCAGGCGCTTCATCATCTTCGGCCGCGTAAACGCTTCCGAGAGGAAGATCACGTCCGGATGCCGATCCTGAATGTCGCGGATCATCCACTCCCAGAAAGGCAGCGGCTTGGTATGCGGATTGTCGACGCGGAAGATTTTCACGCCCTGCTCGACCCAGAAAAGCACGACGTCGCGCAACGCGTACCAGATCGCCGGCAGGGCCCCACGGTAGAAGTGGACGTTGACGATGTCCTCGTACTTCTTCGGCGGGTTTTCGGCGAACTTGATCGTGCCGTCCGGCCGCCAGTCGAACCACTCGGGATGCTCCTTCAGCCACGGGTGATCCGGGGAGCACTGAATGGCGAAGTCGAGCGCGATCTCGAGCCCGTGCTCGTAGGCGGCAGCAACCAGGCGGCGGAAGTCCTCGAGCGTGCCGAGCTCGGGGTGGACGGCGTCGTGGCCCCCTTCTTCCGAGCCGATCGCGTAGGGACTGCCCGGGTCGTTGGGACCGGCAGTCAGCGTGTTGTTCCGCCCCTTGCGATTGGTCCGGCCGATCGGGTGGATCGGCGTGAAGTACAGCACGTCGAACCCCATGTCCCGGATGTCGGGCAGCCGCCGGATGACGTCGTCGAAAGTTCCGTGCCGGTGCGGATCGCCGCTCTGCGATCGCGGGAAGATCTCGTACCAAGCGGCGAAGCGCGCTTCGGGGCGGTCGACGTAGACCTCCAGAATCTTGTCGTAGCGGGTGAGGTTCGTCCGGACGCCATGCATCTCCATCAGGCGTCGCAGTTCGTCGGAGAGCATGATCGCGAGAGATTCGCCGGTGTCGCTCACCTCCTCGATCCGGGCGAGGACGGCATCCAGCTCCTGGCGCTGGTGCTCTGACAGCTCCTTCGCCGCCGCCTCCAAGAGGTGGCGGCCCTCGATCAGCTCCAGCGAAACGTTCTGCCCCGCGTCGTGCTTTTTCACGACCTCTGCGCGCCAGCTCGCGAACAGGTCGCGCCACGCCTCTATCGTGTATTCGTACCGGGCGTTTCGGGTGAGCGCGAAACTCGCGGACCAGCGATCGTTGTCGACATGCCGCATCGACGCTTCTTGCCACGCCCGCTGGCCGACCGGCCGGTACTTGACGCATGCGGCGATCATGTCGTGCCCGTCGCAGAAGATGTCCGCCCTTACCTCCATCACGTCGCCGATCACACGCTTGACCGGAAACCGGCCGCCGTCGATTTCCGGATAGACTTTCTCGATCGCGACGCGCTTTTCGGCGAGGGTCTCCAGTCGGCGCGCGCTGGTCCGATCGCCTCCCAGCGTCCTGTAGACGGACCTCGGCCCCGTGGCGCGCGCGCGAAAGAAGCGGAGCTCCAGCGGCTCCAGCGATAGCGTCTCGCCCGGCCGGAAGTGCTTCGGCTCGGGGAGCGGGGTGGCATCTTCGAATTCTTCGAAGCGGCCGCTCGTCTGGGTGAGGAGTGTCGTCGGATCGAGCCCGTGCGTGCGGTTCGGGTCGGGATTGATGATCGTGAAGGCGGCGCTGTCGGCCGCCCGTCCGTCCGCGGCGTCGAAGCGGAGAAGGGCCACCAGCGGACAATGCGGCGCGGTGATTCGCCGCTGGAGCCCTTCGACGTTTACCGCCCGCGTCTCGGCGCGGGCGCGGTTGGTGGTGGCGATGAAGTCGACGAGATCGAGGCGTGGATTCTCCGCCTCCCACCCCCAGTCGCCGGGCCGGCTGTCGACCACGTGCAGTCGCTTCTCGAAGCCGAACTCATATCCCATCGGCATCATCACGCCGGTCGAGAACAGGGCGGCGAACGCGTAGCGGAGCCGGTACTGCCGCTCCAGTTCGTCCCGGGGCGGCATGCCGAGCTCCCGGCACAGCCGTTCCGTGTCGTGGCTCTCCGGAAAGGCGATCGACGGTGCTAGGTGACGGAACTGGTCGTACTGATCGAGCAGCCAGTCGTCTCGGAAGTTCCACCATTTCGAGCTGTTGAAGATGTAGTCGAAGCCCGCATCGCCCAGCGCCTCGATCTGGTCGACGGTGCAGCCGAGGGTTTCCGCGGCGAAGATCGCTTGTGGATGGGCGGCCCGTGCCGAAGCGATGATTTGCTGCCAGACGTCCGCCGGGACCTGATATGCGGCATCGCAGCGGAAGCCGGCGACGCCCAGGCCGAGCCAGCGCTCGACCAGTCCCGACCACCATGCGATCTGGGCGGGCCGAAGCTCCGGACGGGTGTAGTCGATCTCGGCGAGATCGCCCCATACGGTTGCCTTTCGGGGATCGACCGGATCGACCGCGCGCGGCGAACGGAGCTGGCCGTCCGGTTCGCGCAGATACCACTCGGGGTGGCTTCGGGTCAGCAGCGCGTCCTTGGCCGTGTGATTGATCACCAGGTCGAGCATGACCTTGCAGCCGTGGGCCGCCGCCTGCTCCACGAACCCTCGAACCAGGTCGTCCGTCGACGCCGTCGCATCGCCGCGCACCACGGGGTGCAGCTCGTCATAGTCCTTGACCGCGTAGAGGCTTCCCGAGAAGCCGGGATAATGAAACGGATTGACGTAGACCCAGTCGAACTCCATGCGGGCGATTCGCGGCAGATGCTGCGCCCAGTCGCCGATCGCGCCGGCGAGTAGCGGGAACAGGTTGTAAATCCGTGGTCCGCCCGTCACGCACACTCTCCCGATTCTGCGGGTTGTCTGGGCCTAGCTCGGCAAAAATCGTGCGTCGCCACCGGCTCGTCGAGAGCCTCGGCGGAAGCCAAGCTTCCAACGAAGAGGGTCGTGAGAGGTTCCCGCGCCGGAGACTGCGATGCCGAACCAGCAACCGCGTCGCGCCGAAGCCGCCGATGCGCTAGGCTGCCTTTCCCCTCATCGCAGGACGAGCTTCCGATGAACGAGCCATTCTCGCTTTCGTCCTCAGCCCTCTCGACCATCGCCAGGGAGTTCCCCGGCGCGTCCCGAGGTACTTACCTGGACAGCTCGTCGACCGGCCTCATGCCGAACCGTACAGTGGAGGCGCTCGCGGGCTTCCTCGCCGACCGGCGAGACAACGGCAAGACGCTTTCCCTCTGGGAGGAGGCGCTGGAGGCGGGTCGCGCCGGCTTCGCTACCCTGATCAATGCCGATCCGCTCGACGTTGCCTACACCAAGAACTGCACCGAAGGTGTCAACATCGTCGCCACTGGCCTTCCTTGGGTCGAGGGCGACAATGTGGTGATCTGCGCCGACCTCGAACACCCGGCCAACATCTATCCGTGGCTCAATCAGCAGCGCCGCGGCTTGCGCGTGAAGCGGGTGGCTCCGACCGGCCTCGCGATCGATCCGGACGCGATGCTGGCGGCGATCGACGATCGCACCCGGGCGCTAGCCGTCAGCTCGGTGAGCTTCGTGCCCGGCTTCCGCACGAACCTCGCGACCCTCATCAAGGCGTGCCGCGAGCGCGACATCTTCCTTCTCGTAGACGCCACGCAGTCGGTCGGCGTTCTCGAGACCGACGTGCAGGCGCTGCCGGTCGACGGCCTCGTCGCTTCGACGCACAAATATCTGCTCGGCGTGTACGGCCAGGGCCTGCTCTACTGCCGCCGCGAATGGGCGGACCGAATGGAGCCGATGCATCTCGGCAAACCCGGCATCGACGGCTCCGAAGGTCACCCGGCTCTGGATGGCTACGAGCACCGGCTGCTGCCGGGAGCACGTCGCTTCGAGACCGGCCAGATGCCGCTCGGCGCCCGCGCGCTGGCAGAGTCGATTGCGCTGATCCGAGGCGTGGGCACGCGGGCGGTCGAAGACCACACGACAGGCCTGGCGGGGCGTCTCGCGGCCGGCTTCGAAGAGATGGAACTGCCGCTCAATCTCGACCCGTACGGTGAGGGCGCCAGTCACATTGTCACGCTCGGCGAGCTGGGCCAGGATGGCCTTTACGAGGTATCCGATCCGCTGCTGAAATCGATCTACGATGCCCTGGTTGCGGAAGGGGTGCGGCTTTCGGCACGTCGAGGGCAGCTCCGGTTCTCGTTCCATCTCTACAACACTCAAGCGGATGTGGAGCGAGTACTCGAGATCGTCCGAAAGGTGGTGGAGCGCTCCGGAGGCGGGGCCGCGGGAGGAATCGGTTGAGCTTCGATGTCGCGTATGTGAACCCGCGCACCGGGGTGCGCTGGTCGGCCGCCGAGCCGCAGTGGCGCGCACCCGACGATGGCGGATACCTCAATCTCGAGCCCGGCAGCGGCGTCTCGCGCACGGGCATCGACCGAGACATGAGGTCGCTCTGGCGCTATGCATCGGCCATTCGCCTGCCGCACCCGGCAAAGGTGACGCTTGGCGAAGGCTGGACGCCCCTGCTGCCGGTCTCCTGGGGCGGCGGCACCATCCACCTCAAGGCCGAGTACCTGATGCCGTCCGGATCGTTCAAGGATCGCGGCACGGCGGTGATGATCAACTACCTCGAGCAGGTGGGCGTGGATCGGATGCTCGAAGATTCCTCAGGCAACGCCGGGGCCTCGATCGCCACCTATGCCGCGGCAGCCGGGCTCGAGTGCCGCATTTTGATTCCCGCTTCGGCGCCGGCCGGGAAGCGGATCCAGATCGCGGCGATGGGTGCCGAGGTCGTGCCGGTCGAGGGCACGCGCGACGACGTTGCCGCGCAGGCGCTGCAGGAGGCGGAGACGGCTTTCTATGCCAGCCACAACTGGCAGGCCTTCTTCCTGGAGGGGACGAAGACGCTGGCGTTCGAGCTGTGGGAGCAACTCGGTTTTCAGGCGCCGGACGCCGTGGTGGTCCCGCTCGGCAACGGCAGCAACGTGCTCGGCTGCCACATCGGCTTCTCCGAGTTGAAGGAACTCGGCGAGATCGATCGGCTGCCGCGCATCTATGGCGTGCAGGCGGCAAACTGTGCTCCCTTCCACGCGACGCTCGCGAGTGGAGGTGAAGATCTGGTCGCGATCCGGCCCACGACGACGCTCGCGGACGGCATCGCCTCTGCCAAGCCGATTCGGGTGGCAGATACCGTTCGTGCACTCAGGGAGAGTGGCGGAGGCACGGTCGCCGTTTCCGAGCCGGAGATCGTCGACGCGTTTCGCCGCCTGGCCCGGATCGGGCAGTTCGTCGAGCCGACCGCCGCGGCGGGTGCCGCCGGGCTGGATCGGCTGCTCGCCGACGGCACCATCCTGCGGGACGAGCGCGCGGTGTTGGTGCTGACCGGAACCGGCCTCAAGGCGTCGGCGGCGATCGGGACCATGCTTGGCCTCTGAGCCGAGACGGCAGGACGATTGCCGGGGGATCGCACTGCGCCGTATGTTCGTCCGGACACCAACCGAACAAGGAGCCACGGGAATGGCCGATCACGAGTTCTGCAAGGTCGAGAAGGACGGACGCATTCTCATCGTCACCCTTAACCGGCCGGAGGTGATGAACGCGCTGCACACACCGGCTCACCAGGAGCTCGAGAAGGTCTGGGACGACTTCGCCGCCGATCCCGAGCTCTGGGTCGCGATCGTCACCGGCGCCGGTGATCGGGCATTCTCGGCTGGAAACGACCTCAAGGTGCAGGCGGCGGGCAAGCGCGGCGCGCGCACCCCGCACGGCTTCGCCGGTCTGACCAACCGATACGACCTGAACAAGCCGGTGATTGCTGCGGTGAATGGCGTCGCCATGGGCGGCGGGTTCGAGATCGCGCTCGCCTGCGACATCATCGTGGCGTCGGAGAAGGCGCTGTTCGCGCTGCCCGAGCCGCGGGTCGGCCTGATCGCCGGCGCCGGCGGCGTGCACCGACTGCCGCGTATGATCCCGATGAAGCAGGCGCTTGGCATGATCCTGACCGGTCGGCGGGTCCCGGCCCAGGAGGGCAAGGCCCTCGGCTTCGTCAACGAGGTCGTGCCGCACGAGCAGCTGATGGACGCGGCGAAGCGGTGGGCGAACCTCATCCTCGAATGCTCGCCCATGGCCGTCCGCGCCTCCAAGGAGGCGGTCTACCGCGGCCTTGATCAGCCGACGCTCAAGGAGGCGATCGAGACCATGTACCCGGCGCAGAAGGCGAACCTCGAGAGCGAGGACTATGTCGAAGGGCCGAAAGCCTTCGCCGAAAAGCGCCCGCCCCAGTGGAAGAATCGGTGAGCTGAACCTCGCGCCCGTCGAGGTACTAAGCCGTTTTCGCCGTTTCCGGACCGTGCCTGCCCGCTCTACCGTTAACTTCTCGTTAAGGAAGAAGCGGGCAGGGCGGCGATGCTGATCCTCGGGCAGTGCATGTTCGTAGCCGGTCTCGCCGGGCTCGGCTATGAGGCCGCTCTGTGGGCGTGGTCCGGAAGCTGGCTGCCGATGACGGTCGACGACATCTACCGGGCCGTAGGTGTTTATGATCTGGTCGAGAATAGCGATCAGCTTCGTGCCGCGGCGTCATGGTACCTCGATACGCCGCTCGCCCTCCTCGCCGCTCTCTACGGGATCGGACTCACCCTGTATGGCCGCTGGCGCTACCGGCGGCGGGCGGTTGCCCGGTGATCTTCGGCCGATTCCGGGCGTCGCTCATCATCCTCTCGCCCGATCGATCGCATCGACGATCAGCTTCTTGGCTTCCTCGGCATCCAGCCAGCAGACGACCTTCACCCACTTGCCTTTCTCCAGATCCTTGTAGTGTTCGAAGAAGTGGGCGATCTGCTCGATCAGGACCGGCGGCAGGTCGGTGTAGCTGCGGATGTTCGAATAGAACGGGTGCAGCTTGTCGACCGGCACGGCGAGGATCTTCTCGTCCTGCCCCGCCTCGTCCTGCATTAGCAGGGCGCCGACCGGTCGGCAGCGGATGATCGCGCCCGGCACCACCGGCACGCTGCCCACCACCATCACGTCGCACGGGTCGCCGTCTTCGGAGAGCGTGTGCGGCAGGAAGCCATAGTTGCCGGGGTAGAACATCGCCGTATGAAGGAAGCGGTCGACGAACATCGCGCCGGACTCCTTGTCCAGCTCATACTTCACCGGCACGCCGCCGACCGGAATCTCTATCACCGCATGTAGGTCGTGCGGCGGATCCTCTCCGACCGGGATCTTGGAAAGGTCCATCGAACCTCCTGATGACAAGAAAGCCGGCTCGTGCCGGGTAGATGTTGCACTGGTAGATGCACACGCGCACCACGAGGGCAAGCGTGACTTGACCGAAGGAACAGGCGAACCTTCATCCACGTTCCTCGCCACATGAGTCAACTCGACGTCGCTCTGGTCGTCAGCGGCGCCTATGGGCCCCACCCATCGAAGGCGCCGATAGACCTCTCCTCGACCGCCGGCTGACCGAGGCTGCTGCTCCGCCTCCGGAACGTTCGCCGGTTGTCTCTGTTACCGCCGCAATGCGCCCCCACCGGCGTGCGAACACGGAACCGGAGGAAAGCGATGCAGGCGAGAGAAATGATCGGGTCCCACCCCGCAGCCGGCAATGCGAGCGAAGCGCTGCTCCGGTGCATCGAGGAATGCTATGACTGCGCCCAGGTCTGCACCTCCTGCGCCGACGCGTGTCTGGCCGAGGACATGGTTACGGAGTTGCGCCAGTGTATCCGCTTGAACCTCGACTGTGCCGAGGTTTGTCTCGCCACGGGTGCGGTGGCGACCCGGCGCACCGGCTCCAATCAGGAAGTCATCGCCGCCATGCTGGATGCCTGCACGACCGCCTGCCGCTGCTGCGCGGAGGAATGCGAGCGCCACGCGGGCAAGCACGGGCACTGCCGCATCTGCGCCAAGACTTGCCGCCGCTGCGGAGAGGCCTGCAGTCAGGCTCGCGCCGGACTGCTCTAGTATCAGTGTCGCAGCGCTCTCCACGGGCTAGCCGTTCCTAGACGGTCGTCTTCGGTCCGCTGCTCGATCTGTGCCTCCGACGTGGACGGGCCGATCCGTTGGCATCGATCATGCTTCGCCATTCGACTACCATTCCGGTTCCGAGCGAGGGAGGTTGGTGGAAGATGGATGTACGGATCGACGCCGAGCGCCTATGGCAGCGGCATGTGGAGATGGCGAGGCTGGGCGGAACCCCGAAGGGCGGCGTCTGCCGGCTGGCGCTCACCGATGAGGACATCAAAGCTCACCTGCTGCTGGAGAAATGGGCCAGGAAGCGCGGCTTCTCCGTGGCGCTCGACGATATCGGCAACATGTTCATCCGTCGCGACGGGACCGATCCTGATGCGGCGCCGGTGGCCAGCGGCTCCCACACCGACACGCAGCCGACCGGTGGGCGCTTCGACGGGATCTACGGCGTCCTCGCCGCCTTCGAGGCGCTGGAAGCGATCGATGATGCCGGAATAAGGACGCGCAGACCGCTCGAGGCCATCGTCTGGAACAACGAGGAAGGTTCGCGTTTCCATCCAGGCTGCATGGGGTCCGCCGTTCATGCCGGCGTGAGCACGCTCGAAGAGATGCTCGCGAAAACGGACAGGGCGGGCGTTACGATGGGGGAAGCGGTGAAGGGGCTGAAGGCGGCGATGCCGGACGCGGGGTATCGACCATTGCAGTCGCCGCTCGCGGCCTTCGTCGAAGCGCACATCGAACAGGGGCCGCTGCTCGAGAATACCGGCAATACGATCGGCATCGTCACCGGCATGCAAGGGAACCGGCGGTTCGAGGTCGAGGTCGTCGGAGAGGAGGGGCATTCCGGGACCACGCCGCTCGCCGGAAGGAAGGACGCCTTCAAGGCGGCGATCCGCATGGCCCGCGCGCTCGAGGACCACTTTCACGATCCGGAGGACGTGCTCCGCTTCACCATCGGCCGGTTCGATGTGCATCCGGGCGCGCTGACAGTCGTGCCGGGGCGGGTGGTGTTCTCCATCGATTTCCGGCATCCCGATATGGAAGTCGTCAAACGATTGGGCGACGGCGTCGCCGGAGTCTGCGCCGCGCATGCAGGTCCATGCGAGGTCGAGGTCCGGGAGACGTCCGGATCGCCGTCCGTCGAGTTCAGCGGTCCGGTGCCGGAGGCCATCGAGGCATCCGTGGGCCGGCGGGGCTACGCTGCCATCCAGATCTACTCGGGCGCCGGTCACGATTCCCGTCACATGGTGCACCTCTGCCCGAGCGGCATGGTGTTCGTGCCTTGCGAGAAGGGTATCAGCCACAACGAGGCGGAGAACGCCGATCCGAAGGATCTCGCTGCCGGTGCTCAGGTGATAGCCGACGTGATGCTCGATCTCGCCGAGCGGCTGTGACGCGGGAGGCGACGATGACCCCGAACTTCTGGACGGCAATGGACGCCGCGGCCGCGATCCGGCGCGGTGACCTCAGTGCCGTCGACCTGATGACGAGTTGCCTCGCCGCTATCGCCGAACGCGAGGAAGAAGTCTGTGCCTTCGCCCATTTCGATCCGGAGCAGGCTCTCGCCGAGGCGCGCGACCGGGATCTGGAAGGGCCGAGGGGGCCGCTCCACGGCGTTCCCATCGGCGTCAAGGACATCATCGACGCGGCCGGCATGCCCACCGAGTGCAATTCGCCGATCTACCACGGCTACGTGCCGGCGCGGGATGCGGCCTGCGTCGGCATGGTGCGGGCGGCCGGCGCGGTCGTGATCGGGAAGACCGTCACCACCGAGTTCGCGCATTTCACTCCTGGGCGCACCCGCAACCCGCACAACCTAGCCCATACCCCGGGCGGCTCTTCCAGTGGCTCGGGCGCGGGGGTCGCCGCCGGCATGTTCCACCTCGCCTTCGGCACCCAGACCGGCGGCTCTGTGATCCGTCCGGCGGCGTTCTGCGGCATCTGGGGCTTCAAGCCAACCTTCAACACCGTCTCTCGCGAAGGGGTGAAGCCGCTCGCCGACAGCTTCGATACCGTTGGATGGTACGGGCGCTCCGCCGCCGACCTGGCCCTGGTGCATGCGGTTCTGACCGGGGCGAACCCGCCGGACCTCGCGGAACTCGGCAAGGACAGCTATCGGATCGGCGTCTGTCGCACGCCCATGTGGCACATGGCGGACCCGGCGGTCCGCGAGGCGATCGAGCGGGCTGCCACGGCGCTCGCCGGCGCCGGGCACCGAGTGGAAGAGGCCACGCTGCCGGCCCATTTCGAGGGGCTCTGGGAAGACCATCTCGACATCATGGCGCTCGAGGCCGGACGCGGCCTCGTCCGCGAGCGCACCCACCATTGGGACCTGCTGAGCGAACGGATGCGCGAGGCGATGGAGCGCGGTTTCACGGTCGGACCGGAGAAGGAGCTCGCGATCCGGCATCGTTTCGACGCCGCCCGGGCGCATGTCGACGGGATGTTCGACACGTTCGATGTGCTGCTGACGCCGAGCGCTCCGGGCGAAGCGCCGGAGGGCATCGAGACGACGGGCAATGCCGTTTTCAACCGTCTCTGGACGATGCTCGGCACGCCCTGCGCAGCCGTGCCGACCGGGCGGGGGCCGAAAGGCCTTCCCGTCGGTGTACAACTCGTCGGCCGCCGTTACGCCGATCGGTCCCTGTTGGCGGCGGCAGATCGCATCGCGGCGGCGCTTTCGGGTTGACCGTCCTTCACTCGGCCGGCCGGCGGCGCCAGAGCCCGAATACCCGCGTCTCGCGGTGGATGATGTAGAGGCCAGAGCCGATGACGATGGCGGCGCCGGCGAGCACCCCCGCTGTCGGGACGTCGCCCCACAGCAGGAAGCCGTACGCGGTGGCCCAGACCATCGCCACATAGTCGAACGGGGCGACGATCGCCGGCGGCGCGCTTCGGTAGGCCAGCGTCATCAGAAGCTGGCCGAATCCGCCAAGGAGGCCCAGCATCACCAGCGGGATCAGGTCGAGGAGGCCGGGGGTGCGCCACACGAACGGAAGCATCGCCCCGGAGACGAGGGTGCAGGCGACGGTGAAATAGAGCGTCGTCGTCGTACTCCGCTCGGTCTTTCCGAGCTGACGCATGGCGATTACCGCGAGGGCGTAGAGGAAGGCGCTCAACAGCGCGATCATGTTCGCGGGGTCGAAGATGGAGGCACCGGGTCGCACCATCAGCAGAATTCCGGTGAACCCGACGATCACCGCCGTCCAGCGGCGCCATCCGACCTTCTCCCCAAGAAGCGGCACCGAGAGCGCCGTCGCGAACAGCGGCATGGTGAAGTTGATCGCGGTGATATCGGCGAGCGGCAGGAATGAGAGCGCATAGAAGAAACAGGCCATCGAAGCCAGCCCGCTCAACGTGCGGAAGGCATGCATGCCTGGCCGCTTCGTCTTCAGGGCTTCCGGTCCGTCCTTCATCAGGAACGGCGCCAGTGGAATCAGGGCGAACAAGCTGCGGAAGAAGACGAGCTGGATCACCGAGTATTCTAGGGCGATGAGCTTGATCATCGCGTGGGACGTGGTGAACAGGAACCCCGCGCCGACGATCCCGAGAATGCCGAGCCCGATGTTCGCCACTGCGGGCACGCCCGGCGGTCTCGGGGCGCCGACGGCGTCCCGCACCCCCGGCGGACGCGGTGGTACGGGCTCGAGGTCGGTCTGGATATTCGGTCGAGGTGTGGCGTCGTTCATGAATGGCGCCGGCAGCGGCAGGTGAACCCTACCGTGGAACGCTATTCTCAACCGGTGGCGATATCCAGCCCCGCCTCCCTCGGCTGAAGATGTCGTTCATCGGGTGGGCCATCACCTTCGGTGCCGAGCCACCGCTCGAGATCGGCGAGGGCGCGGCGGGCGATCGCCTGCTTGCGCTCCTTGCGGCCGCGTCGCCCCCCGCGCACGTCCTCGACCGGCGGAAAGAGGCCGAAATTGACGTTCATCGGCTGGAATGCGGCGTCCGCCGACTGGCCGGAGATATGGCCCCCCGTGATGTGCCCGAGTAGAGCGCCCAGTGCGGTGGTCGGCGGCGGCTCCCCGATCGGATGGCCGAGACGCTCGGCGGCCGCGAACCGACCGGCGAGGATGCCCATCGCCGCACTCTCGACATAGCCTTCGACGCCGGTGACCTGACCGGCGAAACGCAGGCGCGGTTCCGCCCGCAGGCGGAGCGAGCGGTCCAGCAGCTTCGGGCTGTCGAGGAAGGTGTTGCGGTGAATCCCGCCGAGGCGGGCGAAGACCGCATTCTGCAGACCCGGGATCATGCGGAAGACGCGCTTCTGCTCGCTATGCTTCAGCTTCGTCTGGAAGCCGACGATGTTGTAGAGCGTGCCGAGGGCGTTGTCCTGGCGGAGCTGGACGACCGCCCAGGGGCGCTTGCCGGTATTCGGATCGGTGAGGCCGACCGGCTTCATCGGCCCGAAGCGCAGCGTCTCGGGGCCACGGGCCGCCATCACCTCGATCGGAAGGCACCCCTCGAAATAGGGTGTGGCCTTCTCCCATTCGTGGAACTCGGTCTTGTCCGCTGCCAGCAGGGCGTCGATGAACGCCGCGTACTCTTCCTTCGAGAGCGGGCAGTTTATGTAGTCGGCGCCGGTGCCGCCCGGACCCGGCTTGTCGTAACGCGACTGGAACCAGGCGCGCGACATGTCGATCGAGTCCTTGTGCACGATCGGTGCGATCGCATCAAAGAAGGCGAGCGAATCGGTCCCGGTCAGGTCGACGATCGCCTGGGCGAGCGCCGGCGAGGTCAGCGGGCCGGTGGCGACGATCACCGAGTCCCAATCCGCGGGCGGCAGTCCGGCGATCTCCTCGCGCTCGATCCGGATCAGCGGCTCGGCCTCGAGTGCTGCGGTGACATCCGCGGCGAAGCCGTCGCGGTCGACCGCGAGCGCCCCGCCGGCCGGAACCTGGTTGCGGTCCGCGGCCGCCATGACGATCGAGCCGCAGCGGCGCATCTCGGCGTGCAGCAGACCGACGGCGTTGCCTTCCGGATCGTCGGCCCGGAACGAGTTGGAGCAGACCAGCTCCGCGAGCCGGTCGGTGGCGTGCGCCTCGGTCGGACGCACCGGCCGCATCTCGTGCAGGACCACCGGCACACCTGCCCGCGCGATCTGCCAGGCCGCCTCGCTCCCGGCCAGCCCGCCGCCGACGACGTGGATGATGCGATTATCGCTGCCGCGCACAAACCTCTCCCGAGCCCGCCGCGCCGCCAGGATTCCGCTTCGGGCGGCCCCTCATATGAATTCGGCGACGCCGATGCAAGTTACGGGAGCACCGTGGATGCCGAGTTCGACGGCTTCTACCGCATGACGAACGGGTTCGCGGGCGAGCCTTCCGCCATCGAGATCCAGACGCTTTTGGTCTCGAGATATTCGCGGATCGCTTCCAAGCCGCTTTCGCGGCCGATGCCCGAGTGCTTCATACCGCCGAACGGCATCATATAGCTGATGGCCCGGTAGGTATTGACCCAGACGGTCCCGGCCTTGAGGGCGGCCGACATGCGCAACGCCCGGTTCATGTCCTTGGTCCAAACGCCCGCGGCGAGGCCGTAGATGGTGTCGTTAGCAAGCTTGATGGCCTCGGCTTCGTCCTCGAAGCCGATGATCGACAGCACGGGCCCGAAGACTTCCTCCCGTGCAATCCGCATCTCGGGCCTCACGTCGGTGAAGATCGTCGGCTCGACGAACTGTCCGCCGGGCAAGTCGGCCGACGCTGCGGCACCGCCGCCGAGGATGCAACGCGCACCTTCGGCCTTGGCGATCTCCATGTAGTCGAGAATCTTGCGATACTGTGGCGCCGTCGTGACCGGGCCGATGTTGGTGTCCGGCTTCATCGGATCGCCCTTGCGCGCGGTTCGCCCCAACTCGGCGACGCGCTCGCTGAACTCTTCGCGAATGGAGTTTTGTACCAGCAGCCGCGAGCCCGCTATGCAGGTCTGGCCGGTGGCAGCGAAGATGCCGGATATCGCGCCTGCTGCCGCGGCGCCGAGGTCGGCGTCCTCGAACACGATGTTGGGCGACTTGCCGCCCAGCTCCAGCGAGACGCGCTTCAGAGTCTTGGCGGCCTGCGCATAGATCCTGGCCCCGGTGGCGTCGGAGCCGGTGAAGGTGATCTTCGCGACGCCCGGATGGTCGACCAGGGCCGCGCCCGCTTCCTGCCCATAGCCGGTGACGACGTTGAACACGCCGTCGGGAAAGCCCGCCTCCTTGGTCAGCGCGGCGAATTCCAGCGTCGAGGCAGATGCGAACTCGGACGGCTTGACCACGACGGTGCAACCTGCGGCGATGGCCGGCGCGCACTTCCAGGCGATGAACAGCAGCGGCGAGTTCCAGGCCGTCAACGCCCCCACGACGCCCATCGGCTCGTGCCGCGTGAAGGCGAAGGTATCTGGCTTGTCGATCGGCACGACGGCGCCCTCGATCTTGTCGGCCAGGCCGCCGAAATAGCGCCACCACTCGGGATGATAGGCGAGTTGGCCGCGCATCTCGGCCAGCAGCTTGCCGTTGTCCTTGACCTCGATCTCGGCGAGCCGGTCGACATTGGCCTCGACAAGCTCGGCCAGCTTCAACATGAGCTTGCCGCGCGCCGAGGGGGTCATCTTCGACCACGGGCCTTGCATCGCCTGCGATGCTGCCGCTACGGCGCAATCGATATCCTTGGCGCAGCCTTGCGGGATTTTGGCCCAGACCTCGCCGCTATAAGGATCCGTGCTGTCGATCCACTTGCCGCCTATCGGGTCCACATACTGGCCGCCGATGTAATGCTGATACGTCTTCAAGGGACCCTCCACGAGGTTGTGTCCATTCGACGGACCTGCCGCGCCCGATCGTCGTAGCTTCGATTATATGGCGAACGCGCCGAAACGGCAGACGCTTCGCGTCGGCCGGCCGAACCCTATCGAGTCAAACGCCCAGGCGATGAGAACGAGGCGAGCAGACAACTCACGTGCTACAGGACCGGCCAACTTGATTTGTTGAGGACATGGGCTCGCTGGGCCCGATCGGTCGCACTTGGCCACGGCGCTCCCGGGTGGTTCAATCCTCCCTCCAGCCTGCGAGGAAGAGCCATGCTGAATTTCGAACCCCTTCATCCCGAATTCGGCGCAAGGGTCACCGGGATCGATCTGCGCGCGCCGCTTTCGGACGCGGCCAGGGACGAGATCCTGGAAGCGATCGACGAGTATTCGTTCCTGTGCTTCCCGGACCAGCCGTTCGACGACGAGCGTCAGCTCGCCTTCACGCGGCGTCTCGGAGAGCCGGAGCCGAGCCACGTGGCCATGGGGGAAGGCAAGCTCGAATATTTCGGCACGATCGGAAACGTGCAGCCGGACGGCACCGCGCTCGGCAACAGTCACAAGAAGACGATCTTCCTGACCGGCAATAACATGTGGCATTCCGACGCTTCGTTCAAAGAGACCCCGGCGTTCGTCTCGATCATGTGCGCCTACGAAGTGCCGGCCGAAGGCGGCCTGACCCAGTTCGTCAGCACCCGCACCGCCTACGATCGCCTGCCCGAGGAGCGCAAGGCCGAGATCGAGCCGCTGATCGGGATCCACGACTATGTCTACTCGCGCTCGAAGGTGGCGCCGGACGCGGTCTCGCCGTCGCTGGCGGCCTCGCTGCCGCCGGTTCGCCACCGGCTGGTACGGCGCAATCAGCGCTCGGGGGCGAGGAACCTGTTCATCGGCTCGCACGCCCGCTCGATCGAGGGATGGGACGAGCAGCGGAGCCGTAAGTTGCTCGACGGACTGGTCGAGCATGCGACGGGCGAGGAGCACATCTACGCGCACGCCTGGCAGCCGGGCGATCTTGTGATCTGGGATAATCGCTGCCTTCTCCACCGCGGAACCGGATACGATGCCGACCGCTATCGCCGCTACATGCGCCAGACGCGCGTGCGCGGAGAAGGACCGACCCTCGACGAATAGCCGCGGGCTAGACGCCTTCCCTTGAACTCCCGGTCGATCGGAACACCTCGGTAGTGCGGCCGCTGTAGCCTCCTGCGAGGCGGCGTCGGCGCAACTCCACCGCCTGCGTCCCGACCGATGCTGCAGGCCGCCTGTTCGGTTCCCAGCGGAGACCGCAGATGGAAATTCTCGTCATTCTCCTCGTCGTGGCCGCCCTGATCGGCTTCGTCGTCGTTCTCTACAACCGTCTGGTTCGCCTCCGGAACGCTTACAGAAACGCCTTTGCCCAGATCGATGTCCAACTGAAGCGGCGGCACGACCTGATCCCGAACCTGGTCGAAGCCGTGAAGGGTTACATGACGCACGAGCGGGAAACGTTGGAGGCGGTGACCGAGGCACGGGCCAACGCCGAACGGATGCGTGAGCAGGCGCGTGGCGCGATCGGCGACCCGGCGGCGATGGCGCGGCTCGGCCAGGCGGAGGGGGCGCTGGGCAGCGTGCTCGGGCGGCTGTTCGCCCTCTCGGAGGCCTACCCCGATCTGAAGGCGTCGACCAACTTCATGCAGTTTCAGGAAGAGCTCACGTCGACCGAGAACCGGGTGGCCTATGCCCGGCAGGCCTACAATGACGCCGCCATGGACTACAACAACGCGGTCGAGAGCGTTCCGTCCAACCTGATCGCGCGACAGTTCGGCTTCGAGCCGGTCGGCATGCTCGAGTTCGAAGATCGGGAGACCATACAGGAAGCGCCCGAGGTCTCGTTCCGCTGAAGCGGGGAAGACGGTGGCCACGTTCGACTTCCGCGCGGCGCAGGAAAGCGCCAGACGTGCCTCCATCCTGCTCGTCATCGGCTTCGGCTTGATGGTGCTGGTGATCGGCGGCGCCATCGGCTTTCTCGTGGCCGCCTTTCTGGGGGCACCAAGCGAGGCACCGGCGGGCGGCTTGGCTGTGGATCCGGCGCTCGCCGGCGGGATCGCTCTAGCGGTGATCGTCGGCATCACCGCCGTGGCGCTGATCCGGGTGGCGATGTTGGGCAACGACGGTGCCAAGGTCGCGCGCACCCTCGGAGGCGACGAGGTGACGGAGGATGCCACCAATCCGTATCACCGCCGCTTTATGAACATCGTTCAGGAAATGTCGATCGCGGCCGGCCTCCCGCCGCCGCGCGCCTTCGTCATCCGCAACGAGAAGGGGATCAATGCCTTCGCCGCCGGCGGAGACCCGTCGCGCGCAGCGGTCGGGGTGACGCACGGCGCGCTCGCGAAGCTCAATCGCGAGGAGCTTTCCGGCGTGATCGCGCACGAGATCGCGCACATCGCCCACCGCGACACACGCCTGAACACCCGCCTGATGGGCATGGTGTTCGGCCTTGTGGTGCTGTACTGGATCGGCCGGGTTCTGATGCGCAGCTTCTTCTTCACCCGAAGACGGCGCGACAATCGCGGCGCGATGCCGGCAATGGCACTCGCTCTCGGCTTCATCGTGCTCGGCTCGCTCGGCGTGCTCGGCGGCCGGATTCTGCAGGCCGCCGTCTCGCGCCGGCGCGAGGCGCTCGCGGACGCGGGGGGCGTGCAATTCACCCGGAACCCGCGCGGCCTCGCCAACGCGCTCAAGAAGATCGGCGCTACCGCCGACGGCAGCCGCGTCGGCAACCCTCATGCCGAGGAGGCGCGGCATCTGTTCTTCGCCGAGGCGGCCGGCGGGCTCGCCGGCCTGTTTGCGACCCACCCGCCGCTGGTCGAGCGGATCAAGGCGTTGGAACCGACGTTCGACCCGGAGACGGATCCCATCTGGCGCATGGACGAACGCGCCATCCTCCGCGACGCACGGGCCGAGCTCCGCATCGGTCCGTGGGAGCGGGTGCAGTAGCGAGGCTATGCTTCGCGCAGCATCTCGCGCGCGATCACCAGTTGCATGATCTGGCTGGTGCCCTCGAACAGGCGCAGGAGACGCGCGTCGCGGAACAGGCGCTCGACTGGCGTGTCGCTCATGTAGCCGTAACCGCCGTGGAGCTGAACGGCTCGATCGGCGATGCGCCAGACCGCCTCGGTCGCGAAGTATTTGGCGCTCGCGGCGTCGCGGGTCACCGGTTCGCCCGCGTCCCGCTTCGCGGCTGTGGTCTCGACGAGCGCCCGCGCGGCGGCGAGCTCCGCCTCGCTGTCCGCCAGCATCGCCTGGATCAGCTGAAAGCTGGCGATCGGCTCGCCGAACTGGCGGCGCGTCCGGGCGTACTCCAGCATCTCCTCGATCAGCCGACGCCCGAGCCCGACGGCCACCGCCGCGATGTGCAGCCGACCATCGTCGAGGGCCTTCATGGCGGCGTTGAAGCCGCGGCCGATCCCGGCCTCGCCGCCGAGCACGGCGTCCGCCGGCACGCGACAGTCTTCGAACGCGACGTCGGCGACATGTGCCGCGCGCTGGCCCATCTTGCGCCAGGGCTTCGCAACCTCAATGCCGGGCGTCTCGGCCGGCACCAGGAAGGCGGTCACCCTCTCACCGGTCCGTGCCATCACCACGAACAGCCCGGCGAGGGGCGCGTTGGAGATGAAACGCTTGGTGCCGTCGATCACCCATTCGTCGCCGTCGCGGCGCGCCCGCGTCTTCAGCGCCTTCGCATCGGAGCCGCTGTCCGGCTCGGTGAGGCAGAACGAGACGATCGTCTCGCCGCGCGCGATCCTCGGAAGCCAGTAGGCCTTCTGTTCTTCGGTGCCATCGAGCAGGATCGATTTTCCACCGACCCCGACGGTCGTGCCCAGCAGGGAACGGAAGGAGGGGGAAGCCCGGCAGAACTCGAACAGAAAGCGGACCTCCTCGCTGCGGTTGAGGCCGAGTCCGCCGTAGGATTCGGGGACCGTCAGCCCGAACAGCCCCATCTCCCGCATCGCCCGCACGACGTCGGACGGGAGCTCTCCGTTCGCATCGGCTTCCGCCTCGGCCGGAATAAGCTTCTCGTCGACGAGGCGGCGCGTGGCGTCCAGCAGCAGCGACAGCGTTTCTGGATCGAGGGTCATGTTTTTCCGTGATGTCCGTGGTGGCATTCCAATGATGTGCTGCATAGGCTGAGGCGTAGATCCTGCGCTTTGGCCACGGTATGCAGTGCGTTCGTCGAGCCGGCAGCAACCTCTTGCCGCTGGATCCCGGTCCCGACAAGCGGAAATTCCGGCTTGGACCGCATCGGCGGCGAACGAAGCCATTTGACCCTCGGATCTCGCTATAGCTATCGTTTGCCAGAAACTGGCGACGGAGGAGACGATGGACGCTCTGGAGGTATTCGACCCGTCGGGTGCCACGGAGGTCACGCGCCTCCATGCCGCCCGGCTGCCGGATTTGGAGGGGAAGACGGTCGCCTTCCTCTCGAATGACATGTGGCAGTCGCACCGCAT
>JAJUGE010000067.1 GCA_029268305.1 Alphaproteobacteria bacterium | reverse complement strand
GTGGCCGTATGCCTCGTTGGTGCTGACCGCGTTCGCGGCCGACGGATCGCCCCTGCTCCTGCTCTCCGACCTCGCTGAACACGCGAAGGCGCTGGCAGCGGACGATCGCATGTCCCTGCTGTTCGACGGCACCGTGGGACACGAGAACCGGTTGACCGGGCCGAGAGTGACCGTGCTCGGCAGTGCCACCCCGACCGCCGAGCCTGCGCATCGGAAGCGGTTTCTCCTGCGCCATCCTTCGGCAGCCGCTTATGCCGACTTCGCGGACTTCCGATTCTATGTCGTGGCCGTGGAGAAGGCGCATCTCGTCGCCGGCTTTGGCCGGATCAAATGGCTGCCGAGGCAGGCGATCTGCGGCGAATCGTCGCCGCACTCGCCTCTGGCGGCCGCGGAGGAGGAAATCGTGGCGCACATGAACCACGATCATCGAGATGCGCTCGGCCTCTATGCAGAGGCTCTGCTGGGGCTGCCGGCCGGCGACTGGCACATGACCGGCATCGACGAGGAAGGCTGCGATCTGCGCCTGGACGGGCAGCTTGCACGTCTTCCGTTCGACGTGCCGGTGCGAACGCCGGAGGAGGCGCGCGCGGAGCTCGTGCGCCTGGTTCGGGTCGCCCGCGAAAAGGGCGGCCGTTAGGCCGAAGGGACGCGGTCGGACATATCGAAGTAGTCTTCGGTCTGCTTGTCAGCCCGGTACCGCGCACCTATTCTGCCGGCCTTGGCGTTCTACGGCCGCGAGACGGGTTCTCGGGCACGGAACGCCGTACGTGTTCGAGCGGTGCGGGATCTGCATTAGATGGTGGGAGCGGTGGAGAGCAGACACGGACTCGATATCCACGGGATCGGCAATACCGGACCCGTCCATTGGAACTACGGCACCCCCGCGCTCTACGAGGCTGCCGTGCGGAACAACGAGGCCCGTGTCGCGAACGGGGGGCCGCTGGTCTGCACCACCGGACAGCACACCGGCCGGTCGCCGCGCGACAAGTTCGTCGTCCGGGACGAGACGACGGAAGATTCCATCTGGTGGGGCTCCGTGAACCAGCCCATGTCGCCAGAGAGCTTCGACCTCCTCTACGGCCGCGCGCTGGCTTACGTCCAGGGCCGCGAGCTGTACGTCCAGGATTGCTTCGCCGGCGCCGATCCCGAGCATCGGCTCGGGATCCGGGTCGTAACCGAGCAGGCTTGGCACAATTTGTTCGCCCGAAACATGTTCATCCAGCCGTCGGCGGCGGAGCTCTCGCATTTCCGGCCGGATTTCCTCGTCCTGCAGGTGCCGGGCCTCGAAGCGGTGCCGGAGATCGACGGCATCCGCAGCGGGACGGTGATCGCCGTGAATTTCCGGCGCCGTGTCGTCGTCATCGCCGGAACGAGCTACGCGGGCGAAATCAAGAAGTCGGTCTTCACCCTCATGAACTACATCCTGCCAGAGCGCGGGATCTTTCCGATGCACTGCTCGGCCAATGTCGGCCCCGACGGCGACGCCGCCGTCTTCTTTGGCCTGTCGGGAACCGGGAAAACGACCCTGTCCGCCGACAGCAGCCGAACCCTGATCGGGGACGACGAACATGGCTGGTCTGCGACCGGCCTTTTTAATTTCGAAGGCGGGTGCTACGCGAAAGCGATCAATCTCTCCCCGACCGGGGAGCCCGAGATCTACCAGGCGACGACGCGGTTCGGCACCGTGCTCGAGAACGTGGTCATGGACCCGCGCACGCACGAGCTGGATTTCGACGACAACTCGCTGACCGAGAACACCCGCAGTTCCTACCCGATCGAGTTCATTCCCAACGCGAGCCCGACCGGGGTCGGGCCCTACCCGCGAAACGTCATCATGCTGACGGCGGACGCCTTCGGCGTCCTCCCACCGATTTCGCGCCTGACGCCCGAGCAGGCGATGTACCATTTCCTGTCCGGCTATACGGCACGCGTCGCGGGCACGGAAAAGGGGCTCGGCAACGAGCCGCAGGCGACTTTCTCGACCTGCTTCGGTGCGCCGTTCATGCCGCGGCATCCGGCGGTTTACGCGGACCTGCTGCGCAAGCGCCTTTCCGGGCACGAGGTGGACTGCTGGCTCGTGAACACAGGCTGGAGCGGCGGGGCATACGGCACGGGCGAGCGGATGAAGCTCGCCTACACCCGGGCGATCGTGCGCGCGGCGCTCGACGGCAGCCTGGCCAAGGTCTCGACCCGGCCCGACCCGACGTTCGGTCTGCACATTCCGACGAGCTGCCCCGGCGTGCCCGACGAGATTCTGGATCCGAGGGCGACCTGGTCCGACAAGGATGCGTACGAGCGCACGGCGCGCGCACTGGCGGCACGTTTCGAAGAGAACTTCCGCGAGTTCGAATCGCATGTGGATCCGAAAGTCGTCGCTGCCGGGATCCGCGCCGCCTGAGCGGCGGCGACGGCGTCGGCATCAGTTTCCGACGTCGACCGCCTTCGCGGCGATTGGCCGGGAATCCGGCGCGCGGCGATAGACGAGCAGCCCGGTCACGAGCACGAGGGCGAGGCAGCCGAAGGCGGCGCGATAGCCGGCCTCCGGCACCGGCCCCTCCGGTGTCGCGAACATCCCGATGACCGTGCCGGTCAGGATCGGAAGTCCGGCGCAGCCCAGCGACTGCGCGACGTTCACGGTCGTGACGCCCCGGCCGATCAGCCGATCCGGGAATAGGCTGCGGCCGTGCGCGACGATGACCACGCCGTAATGGCCGACGAGCCCCAGGGCGACCAGGAGCGCCGAGGCGACCGCAGTGCTCGGCTGTGGTGTCAGCGAAAGCGCGGCGAGGATGGTCGCCGTCGCCCCCGCCCCGGCGGTCACGACCCCCTTGCGCGTGTTGAACCGACGATCCATCGGCCCATAGCACAGCACCCCGCATACCGTGGCGACTGCCATCGCCAGGAGCACGTTGCCTCGGGCGACGGGGTCGAGGCCGTGAACATCGGATAGGTAGGCGCCTGCCCAGAGCCCCTGCACCGTCAACAGGGAGGCGTAGGCGACGGTGTGGATCGCCAGCACTGGGCCGAGGCCGGGGGTGCGCCAGACTTCCACGACTCCTCTCAGCACTTCGCGAAGGCTCTCGGGGACCTCGGTCTGCGATTCATGGTCGGGCGGTGCGTCGCGGACCAGCGCCGCGAACATCACGCCGAGCAGCGCGGTGACGATGGCCGCGATCAGGAAGGTGGCCCGCCAGCCGAGCGACTCGCTCCCCGCTGCGAGCGGCGTCGTCGCCAGCAGGGTGCCGAGATTGCTGAGAGAGAAGATCCAGCTCAAAATCTGAGTAAACCGGTCCTGAGGCGCCCAGCGGGCGGCCAGCGTGACCGCGCC
Organism: Alphaproteobacteria bacterium; assembly: GCA_029268305.1. Classification (GTDB taxonomy): domain Bacteria; phylum Pseudomonadota; class Alphaproteobacteria; order JAJUGE01; family JAJUGE01; genus JAJUGE01. The sequence goes on along the minus strand of JAJUGE010000067.1, from coordinate 16,446 downwards.
CATGAAGCTGCCGGCGCAGCCGAGGCCGATCGCGACGCGGGCTCCGAGCAGTGCCGCGGGCGTGGTCGCCAGGGCGAAGCCGATCGATCCGAGCACCGCGAGTGCGGTCAGGGCGGTGATCGTCCAGCGCGGCCCGAACCGGTCGAAGGCGATGCCGATCGGTATCTGGGCAAGGGCGAGGCTGACGAAGAAGCTGCCGTTGACGAGGCCGAGCATCTCCGGCGTCAGTCCGACGTCTCGGACGAGCTCCGGCGCGATGACGCCGTTCGAAGCGCGGAAATACTGGCTGACGACCACCGCCCCGACGACGGAGAGAAAGATCCAGAGCGAGCGCTTTCTCCGGGACATCCTTCATTCTCCATGCGAGCGGCCAGGGCCTGAATTGTCGGCGACGATCCTACAGCGGCCGAACTGTGCCTGCAACGTTCGTCCACCCGCGCCTCGGGTGGTTTCGGGCCGGGCCTGCGGATGGCAGTATGCGCCTCGGCAACAGGGGGCCCGCTGATGGTTTCGGAATCGTTTCGCTTCGCGCAGCTGATCTGCTGGGTCTTGCCGGCTACCGTGGCCGGCTGGAACTGGGGGCTGCCGGTGGCGCTCCTCACCTTCGGCGCGCAGATGTTCTCCGCGCCGCCGCTCACGCGCATGTACTACGCCTATCGCGCCTCGCGCGGGAGCGTCGATCCCGAGGACATTCAACGGTTCAATCTGGTTGCCAATCTGGTCGCGGGCACTCTCTTCGCCTTTTTCGCCAGGCTGATCGTGCAGGGAGAGATCTGACCCGGCCTCCTGAATGCGATGAAGCCGGATGCTTGGCATGCGCCCACGGTCCGGAGACGTGGGTTCGCTGGTACGCGGACTGACGAGCGGGTATTCTGTCCGCGGACTTGACGGGGGATTCCGGGTGAAATTGGAAGTCGTATCTCGTGCGACGCGGCCGCGCGCGCCGCTGTCGGCTGCTCGAGCCATGCTCGGGTTTCTATTGGTCCTCCTCCTGGCCGCTCCGGCGGCGGCAAACACGGTTCCGACGGTTCTGGAAGGGCTGGTCACCGCCGAGACCGGGTCCGTCGCGAGCTCGCGGGAGGCCCGGCATAGGATCGCGCTTCAGCGCTTCTACGCCGAACGGTCGTTCCTGCCGATCTGGGTGTCCGACTCGGGACCGACCTCGCGCGCGAGAGAGCTGGTGGAAGTCATCGGCAAGGCGGAGGACGACGGTCTCCATCCTTCCGACTACGACCATGCGGGTCTCATGGCAGCGGTCGTGGCTGCCGAAGAAGCGACCGCATTGGCGGAGCTGGAGTACCGGTTGAGTCGTGCGCTGCTCGAATACGGCAACGACCTCGGCAGCGGTCGCGTGGAGCCGCGGGAGGTCGACAGGGAGCTGTACGTCGACCCCCGTCCGTTCGACCCGATGGCGGCGCTCGCCGGCGCGGCATCGGCCGGCAGCCTCTCGACGTTCCTCGCCAGCTATGCGCCGCGGACGCCGAATTACGAGCGCCTAAAGCAGGCACTGGCCGACTACCGTGCCATCGCCGCCCGCGGCGGATGGCCGATCGTGCCGCAAGGCGAGACCCTCCGCCCCGGCGACCGCGACACCCGCGTTGCGGCGGTGCGAGCCAGACTGCGGGTGACCGGAGAATTGTCCGAGGCCGCGGTCGACGAGGAGCTTTACGACGACACGTTGGCGGCGGCTGTCCGGATCTTTCAGGATCGCCACGGCCTGGACGTCGACGGTGCGATCGGCCCGAAGACGCTGACGGCGCTCAACGTATCGGCGACGCAGCGGGTCGAGCAGATCCTGCTGAACATGGAGCGGCGCCGCTGGATGGCCGACGACCTCGGCGAGCGGTACGTCTTCGTCAATCTGGCCGATTTCGAGCTGAAGCTGGTAGAGGGTACGAAGACGGTCCTCGATTCGCGGGTGGTAATCGGCGACGACTTCCACCGGACCCCGGTATTCAGCGGAGACATGACGTATCTCGTGCTGAACCCGAACTGGAACGTGCCGCCGTCTATCGCGACGAAGGAGCTGCTGCCCAAGATCCGGCGGAACGTCAACTATCTCAGAAACAACAACTTCAAGCTTTTCAGCGGCTGGGGAGCCGACGCGCACGAGATCAACCCGGCCAATGTCGACTGGTCACAGGTGTCGGCACGCCGGTTCCCCTACAAGATCCGCCAGGAGCCGGGAGACGGCAACGCGCTCGGGCGCGTCAAGTTCATGTTCCCCAACGAATTCAACATCTACTTGCACGACACGCCTAGCCGAGGGCTGTTCAGCCGCAGCGTGCGCAATTTCAGCCACGGCTGTATCCGCGTGGGCAAGCCGCTCGAGCTCGCCGAGATGCTGCTGCGGCACGATCCTGAATGGACGCGCGAGCGCATCGACGCCGTTATCGCCAGCGGCCGGCAGCAGATCGTCAAGTTGAAAACGCCGGTGAAGGTGCACATCACCTATCTCACGGCCTGGGTGAACAAGGACGGCAGCGTCTATTTCCATGACGACGTATACGGCCGCGATGCGCGTCTCGAACGCGCCCTGCAACGCGACAGGCGCGAGGCGTCGCTCTAGGCGCCTTTCTCATCGCCGATGAGCGCCGCGTCGCCGGAGCCCGTTCTTCCGCCGGTGGCGGGCGTCATCCTGGCCGGCGGCAGATCGCGCCGCATGGGTGGCGGCGACAAATGGCTTCTGCCGCTCGGCGGGCGTCCTCTGCTCGAGCATGTGATCGAGCGCGTGTCGGGACAGGTTCGCCAGCTGGCGCTCAACGCCAATGGCGACGCCTCCCGCTTCGCGCAGTTCCGGCTTCCCGTGATCGCCGACGGCATTCCCGATTATCCCGGGCCGTTGGCGGGCGTGCTCGCCGGCATGGAGTGGGCGCGCCGACACGCTCCCGATTGCCCGTGGATCGCGACCTTTCCCGCCGATGCGCCGTTTCTGCCGCACGACCTGGTAGCGAGACTCCTCGCGCGCCTCCGCGAAAGGAATGCGGACGTAGCGGTGGCGGAAGGTGGGGGCAGGAGTCAGCATCTGGCCGCCGTCTGGGCGGTCGCGCTGGCGGGCGACCTTCGCCGTGCGATCTGCGACGAAGGCATCCGCCGGGTCGAGGCCTTTCAGGCACGCTTTCGCACGGAGCGGGTTCCGTTCGGGAATGACGCCAGACCCTTCCTCAATGTGAATGCGCCAGACGATCTTCGGCGGGCGGAGCACCTCCTCGAATTGGGCGAGGTCTGAGCCGGGCCCGGCGCCGGTTGTCCTGTCCATGGCTTGCGGGAACGCTTAGCATCGGCGCGGAGCAGGACGAGGAGGCGGAGGCAAAGTGCGAAGCGTGACGATCGGCGAGGGGAGAGAGACCCGAATGTCGGCTGGCGCCGCACGCGAGGGCATCGTCCCCGGTCGTGCCGCAGTCGCCCGCCCCTCGATTCTGATCTGGACCGGTCTCCTGGCCGGCGCGGCCTTGCTGATGGTCTTTCCGCAGCTGGATCATTGGGCGGTACGGCCCTTCTACCAGCCCGGCTCCGGCTTTCCGGCCGAGCTCGACGCCACGCTGCAGCTCATCCGCGATCTGGTGATCTGGCCGGGCTATTTGCTGCTCGGCCTGATGGGAGTTTCGCTTGCCCACCGGCTGTTCAGGGGACGCTATCTGCTGGGGCTGGATCGTCGGGCGATCGTGTACCTCACCGGCGTCGCGGCGGTGGGCATCGGCCTGATCGCCAATGCTCTCCTGAAGGAGAACTGGGGCCGGGCACGCCCGCGTCAGACCATCGAGTATGGCGGCACGGCGGAGTACACGCCGCCGCTGCTGATCGCCGACCAGTGCGAAGCGAACTGCTCCTTCGTCGCCGGGGAAGGCGCCTATGGCTTCTTCTGGCTCGCCCTCGGCTTCATCGCCTCGCGACGCTGGCAGCCATGGGTATTCGCCGGAGCGGTCGCGGTCGGAACCGGTGTGGGCGTGATCCGGATTGCAATGGGCGCCCACTATCTGAGCGATGTGTATTTCGCCGCTCTGGTGATGCTGTCGGTTTCCTGGGTGTCCTACCGCTATGCGGTCGTGAAGGACGTTACGGGTCCGGTCGCTCGGGCGTTGCCGGTTCCGCCGGCGCGATCGTCAGCGTCGCGCCGTCCACGCCGGTGACCCGGACGCGAGCTCCGGCCGGCAGGTCGCCGCCGCCGTCGACGAGGACACTCCAGGAGCTGTCGGCCACGCGCATGCGCCCCCGCCCGTCGACCGTCGGTGCGTCCAGCGTGAATGTCTGTCCGATATGGCGACGGCCCCGCCGATTCAGCGCTGGATGGGCAGGAGCCCCTTCGATACGCCCGAACGCCCGCCGCCCCAGATAGACGCTGGCGACGGAGAATGCAGCGAAGACGAGAAGGTGAACCTCCCACCCCATCTCGGGGAAGGCGAGCACCAGCAGCCCGGTGAGGCCGGCCGCGATCCCGAGCCAGAGGAACAGCACCCCAGGGACCACGACCTCGATCGCTATCAGCAGGGCGCCGATAGCCAGCCAGTGCCAATAGACGATCTCTCCGGAAAGGGCGTCCACCGGAACCTCAGCTCCAGGGAGACGTCCGGGGTGCCACCGGCGCGCTACCGCTCGCCGACCCGGCGCCCGGGCCGAAGGCGTCGCGGGCGATCTCCGCGATGCCGCCGACCGCACCGATCACGCTCGAAGCTTCCAGCGGCATCAGGATGAGCTTCTGATTCTCGGCCGAGGCGATGTCGCGCAGCGCCTCGACATATTTCTGCGCGACGAAATAGTTGATCGCCTGCGCGTTCCCGCCGGCAATGGCGGCGGAGACCATCTCGGTCGCTCGGGCCTCGGCTTCCGCTTCACGCTCGCGCGCCTCGGCGTCGCGGAACGCCGCCTCCCGCCGGCCTTCGGCCTGGAGAATCGCGGCCTGTTTCGCGCCCTCGGCGCGCAGGATCTCCGCCTGCCGGCTGCCTTCCGCCTCCAGGATGACGGCGCGCTTCTCGCGCTCGGCCTTCATCTGTCGCGCCATCGCGTTCACGAGCTCCGCGGGCGGGGCGATGTCCTTGATCTCGATGCGCGTGATCTTCACGCCCCAAGGATTGGTCGCTTCGTCGACGACCGCCATCAGCTGCGAATTGATCTTGTCGCGCTGGGACAGCAGCTCGTCCAGGTCCATCGATCCCATGACTGTCCGGATGTTGGTCATGGTCAGGTTGATGATCGCGAGCTCGAGCTGCCGGACCTCGTAGGCGGCACTCACCGAATCGAGCACCTGATAGAACACCACCCCGTCGACGCCGACCATGGCGTTGTCTCGCGTGATCACCTCCTGTGAGGGGATATCCAGCACCTGTTCCATCATGTTCATGCGCGCACCGATCCGATCGACGAACGGAACGATGATGTGCAGGCCGGGCGACAGGGTCCGGGTATAGCGGCCGAAGCGCTCGACCGTGTATTCGTGGCCCTGACTCACGGTCTGGACGCCCGCGAACACGATCAGTACCGCCAGCACCAGCACCACGATCACGAAGATCGCGAACGGGCTCAGTCCGAGCGCTTCCATCCTGCTTCCCCCGGTTCGTTTGCGGGCGGGAGCATGCGCGAAAATGGTTGAGCAAAGATTGCCGGTTTAACCGGGCCTGGGCTTCAGGTAGCCGTCGCGAGTCTGCGGCAGCTTCTTGCCGAGAATGCCGCTGGCCACGACCGTGCGCAGAATCTCGGCGGTGCCGCCGCCGATCGTGAACATGCGGGCGTCGCGCACCATCCGCTCGACCGGATTGTTGCGGGAGTAGCCGCGGGCGCCGAAGATCTGCAGCGCGTCATTGGTGACGCGGATCGCCATCTCCGAGGTGAACACCTTCGCCTGCGCCGCCATGACCATGTCCGGGAAGCGGCCGTCGGCGGTCGGCCCGGCGCTGGCGGCGGCCTTGTAGACCAGCGCCTGTGCGGCGGCGATCTGGATCGACATATCCGCCAGCTTCCACTGCAGGCCCTGGAATTCGTTGATCGGTCTGCCGAACTGCTCGCGCTTCTCGCTCCAGTCGAGCGCGAGGTTGTAGGCGCCCTCGGCGATGCCCAGCGCTACGGTAGCCGCGCCGACACGCTGGCTGTTGTAGGCGTTCATGAGATCGGCGAAGCCCTTCTTCAGTCCGCGCGGCGGCATGACAAGGGCGGAAGGCGGCACCTCCATCTCCTCGAAGGCGATCTCGGCCTCCGGGATTCCGCGCAGCCCCATGGTCGGCTCGCGTTTCACGATGCGCAGACCCTCGGTTTCGTCGCGGATGGCGAGGAAGCCGCCGATCCCTTCCTCGACGCCGTTCTCGTCATAGACCTTCGCGAAGATCAGGTGCAGGCGCGAAACGCCGCCGCCCGTGATCCAGTGCTTCTTGCCGTTGATCACGTAACGGTTGCCGCGCCTGTCCGCGCGCGTCGTCATCTCTCCGGCCGAGCTGCCCGCCTCGGGCTCGGTGATGCAGATCGCCGGCTTGTCGCCCTCGAGGACCATGCCGGCGGCGAGCCGCTTCTGCTCCTCCGAGCCGTACGCCATGACGGCCGAGATCGCGCCCATGTTGGTCTCGACGACGATGCGGCCGGTAACCGAACAGGCCTTGCTCATCTCCTCGATCGCGAGCACCGCCTCCAGATAGCCGAGCCCCTGTCCGCCATATGCCTTGGGGATCGTCATGCCGATAAAGCCGGCGTCTTTCAGCCGGTCGACATTGTCCCAGGGATACTCTTCGGTGCGGTCCACCTCTGCCGCTCGCGCCGCCACTTCGCCGGAGGCGAGCTCCCGGGCCCGGTCGCGAAGTCTCTCCTGCTCGGGGGTGAGGGACGTGTGCATCGATTGCTCCCGCAGCAAAATGGCAGTAGGCATTAGTAGGCCGGCGCTGGGGCACTGTCGACAGCGCCGATCCCGACCCGGCTACACGGAAGGTCGTCGTGGAACAGCGCCTCAGCCTCGTCACCGTCGGCGTGCGCGATCTCGCCCGCGCAACTGCATTCTACGAGCGGCTTGGCTGGCGGCGCTGCCTCGCGGGGGCGGAGGGTGTGGCGTTCTTCCAGGTTGGTGGTATCGGCCTGTCGCTCTATCCGTGCGCCGATCTCGAGGGGGATACGGGCGTGTCGCTGACGACGGAAGGCAGCCCGCGGGTGTCGCTCGCCTACAACGTGCGCACGCGGGAAGAAGTGGACAGCGTCATGGCGGAAGCGGAAGCCGCCGGTGCGATTGTGCTGCATCGGCCGCGCCAAGCGGAATGGGGTGGCTATTTCGGCCACTTCGCCGATCCGGACGGTCTGATCTGGGAAGTCGCCTGGAACCCGGCGTTCCCCATCGCTGCGGACGGCTCGATCACCATGCCGGCATAAAGCGCACCTTCACCTCGAGCGAACCGGAACGAGAGCGGCCATGGATTCGAGCCTGGTGGAGTTCACGCATCGCGCACTCGCGGCCGGAATCGAACGCGGCCAGATCAGGAACGCGCTGCGGGAGGCGGGGTGGGCCGAGGCGGATGTCGAGGCGGCGCTCGGCGCGTTCGCGGAAGTCAGCTTTCCGATCCCCGTCCCGCGGCCGCGGCCCTATGTGTCGGCGCGGGAGGTCTTCACCTATCTCGTCTTCTTCGCGGCACTTTGCGTGACTGCGTTCAATCTCGGCGGGATGGCCTTCGTTTTCGTCGAGCTGGCATTCCCTGACCCGGCGGTCGACTACGGCAGCTGGAGCAGCGCCAGGACGGAGCTGCGCTGGCACATCTCTTCCCTCGTCGTCGCGTTTCCGCTGTTCCTGTTCCTTTTCCGGTCGATCGCGAAAGGAATCGAGCGGGATCCGACACGACTCTCGTCACGGCCGCGGAAGTGGATCACCTATCTGGCGCTGCTGGCGGCGGGATCGATCCTGAGCGGTGACGTGGTGGCGCTCGTCTACAATCTCCTCGGCGGAGAACTCACAATCCGGTTCGTCCTCAAGGTCGCGATCGTCGCGATCCTCGCCGGCGGCATCTTCGCGTATTTCCTCTCCGAAATGCGTCGCGAGGAAACGCCCGCATGAAGTACCAGACCATGTTCGCCGGTGCCGCGACCATGCTCGTGCTCGCGGCGACGGTGGCGGGGCTGGCCGTGATCGGGCCGCCCTGGAAGGCGCGCGAGCTGCGGCTCGATCAGCAGCGCGTGCGAGACCTCCAGGGGATCTCGGCAGCGGTGGAGCAGCACGCCGCCGCCTTTCACGAGCTTCCCACGACGTTCGAGGATCTGGAACGACCGCCACGACGATACCGGGTGAAGACGGAGGACCCGGTGTCGGGCGAGCCGTACGAATATCGCGTCACCGGCCCGGCGGCTTACGAGCTGTGTGCCCGTTTCGATGCCGCCTCCGAGCCAGACGCACCGATCCGCAGCGGGTGGGAGCACCCGGCCGGTCGGCACTGCTACGAACTGGTCGTGCCGCCCCCGTCGCCCCATACTCCCTGACGGCGGCATGGGCGATGCCGCCGGCAAAAGCGGCGGGGAGAAGCACAGCCGCGAGCGGAGGACGCCCGAGCTTTCCGGGAAGGAGGCGGGCAAGCAATGACTCGAGCGACCGATCGGCAGCCGGGGAGGCCGGACGAGTCCCCGGACAAGGATGTTCCGCTGCGGGATGACATAAGGTTCCTCGGGCGACTGCTCGGCGATACGGTTCGCGCGCAGGAAGGGCAGTTCGTCTTCGACCTGGTCGAAAAGATCAGGCTCACTTCGGTTCGCTTTCATCGCGACGACGATCTCGAAGCGCGGCGGGAGCTGGAGTCGATCCTGCACACGCTCTCGCCCGAGCAGGCGATGCAGGTGATCCGGGCCTTCAGCTATTTTTCGCACCTCGCCAACATCGCCGAAGACCGCCATCACATCCGCCGCACCCGAAGCCACGACATCGCTGGCGACCCGCCACAGCCGGGGCGCATCGAGCGGGCGCTGCAGGATGGGCTCGATGCCGGCGTCTCGGCGGCCGACCTCGTCCAGTTCTTCAATCGGGCACGGGTGTGCCCGGTGCTCACCGCTCACCCGACGGAAGTCCGTCGCAAGAGCACGATGGCGCGCGAGATCGAGATCGCGGGCCTGCTGGAGCGCCGCGAGGCCGGCAATCTCACGCCGGAGCTGCGGCGAGAGACGGACGAGGCGATCGAGCGCGCCGTCCTGATTCTCTGGCAGACCAGCATTCTGCGCATGGTGAAGCTGACCGTGCTCGACGAGGTCGAGAACGGCCTCGCCTATTACGGGTACACCTTCTTCCGTGAGCTGCCCCGGCTCTATGCCTATATCGAGGATCGCCTGCAGGCGGAACTGGCAGCCGAGGGGCCGCCGGCGATCGCCTCCTTCTTTCGCATCGGGAGCTGGATCGGCAGCGATCGGGACGGCAACCCCTTCGTCGATGCCGACGTGTTGCGCGCCACGCTGCGAACGCAGAGTGCCCGCGCGCTGGACTTCTATCTGGAAGAGATCGGGCATCTCCGGAACGAGCTGTCGATCTCGACGATCGTCGTCCCGGCCAGCGACGAGCTTTTGCGCCTGGGCGAGAGCGCACCGGAGAAGGATCCGCACGAGGAGGAGGAGCCTTATCGCAGGGCGCTGTCGCTGATCCGCGCGCGGTTGCGGGCGACCCGACAGGCGTTGATCGGCACCGGGGATGCGGCATCGGTCCCGATCGAGCCTTACGCCTCGCCCGGAGATCTCCTGGCCGATCTCGGCGTCATCCATGCCTCGCTCGTCGCCAACGGGTCGGAGATCGTCGCCCGCGGTCGGCTGCGGCATCTCCGCCGCGCGGTCGATTGCTTCGGCTTCCATCTGGCGACCCTCGACATGCGCCAGAGCTCGGACGTGCACAACGCCACGGTGGCCGAGCTGATCGAGGCGACGGAGCCCGGCAGCGATTTCGTGGACGCGGGAGAGGAGGAACGGATCGAGCGGCTTCGGACCGAGCTCGGATCCTTCCGGCCGTTGCTGCGTCCCTTTCATGCCTATTCGGAGACAACCGCCGGAGAGATCGAGATCCTGCAGGCGGCCCGCGCCGCGCACGAACGTTTCGGCTCCGCTTCGGTCGGCTCGTCCATCGTCTCCAACACGCGCGGCGTCGCCGATCTTCTGGGCCTCGCGGTCCTGCTGAAGGAAGCGGGCCTCATAACGCCGGAGGGCCGGAGCGCGATCGATATCGTGCCGCTCTTCGAGACGATCGCCGACCTTCGGAACTGCGTCGGCGTGATGGACCGGCTGCTCGGCATTCCGGAATATCGCCGTCTCCTCGAGAGCCGGGGCGGCTTGCAGGAGGTGATGATCGGCTATTCCGACAGCAACAAGGACGGCGGCTACATCACCTCGGGCTGGGAGCTGTACAAGGCGGAAGTCGGTCTCGTCGAGTTGTTCAGGAGACACGGCCTGCGGCTGCGCCTCTTCCACGGGCGGGGCGGTACCGTCGGGCGCGGCGGCGGCCCGAGCTACGAGGCGATCCTCGCGCAGCCGCCGGGGGCGGTGAACGGACAGTTCCGGATGACGGAGCAGGGCGAGACGATCTCGAGCAAATACACCAATCCCGAGGTCGGCCGCCGTAACCTGGAGATCCTGGCCTCCGGCACGCTGGAGGCTTCGCTCCAGGACGACCGGGCGCGACCGGTCCCCGAAACCTACATGCAGGCGATGGAGGAGCTCTCGGCCAGGGCGTTCTCGGCCTATCGGACGCTGGTCTACGAGACGCCCGGTTTCGACGAGTACTTCCGCGCGTCGACCGTCATCAACGAGATCTCGACCCTGAATATCGGCTCGCGCCCGGCCTCGCGGAAGCAGACGGGCCGGATCGAGGATCTGCGGGCGATCCCCTGGGTGTTCAGCTGGTCGCAGTGCCGCGTGATGCTGCCCGGTTGGTACGGCTTCGGGACGGCGGTGACCGAGTGGCTGGCAGCGGATCGAGGTGCCGGGATCGAGCTGCTGCGCGAGATGAACCGGGAATGGCCGTTCTTCCGCGCGCTGCTGTCGAACATGGACATGGTCCTGGCGAAGACCAACATGGCCATCGCCTCGCGCTATGCCGAGCTCGTGCCCGACGCGGATCTGCGCGAGATGGTGTTCGAGCGAATTGCCGAGGAGCGGCGGGTCTCGATCGGCGCCCTGCTGGAGATACTCGAGGCGGAGGAGCTACTCGCCGGAAACCCGCTCCTCGCCCGGTCGATCCAGAACCGGTTCCCCTACATCGACCCTTTAAATCACCTCCAGGTGGAGCTTCTGAAGGCGCACCGCGAAGGCTCCTCGAACCCGAGGGTCCTCCGCGGTCTCCAGATCACCATCAACGGAATTTCGGCCGGGCTGCGCAACAGCGGCTGATCACGAGCCGTCGGCGATGCCGCGCTGATAGGTCGAGGGGACGACGCCGCTCGCGGCATTCGCGCGCTTGGCGAGCCAGAACGACTGTGCCGGCGGCGTGATGTCGAACGCCGACTCGACGCCGAGCTTCCGCGCCGCGTCCATCGGCCAGTTCGGGTTGTACATGAGCTCGCGGGCGAGGGCGATCAGGTCGGCGCGGCCTTCCTGCAGGATGCTCTCGGCCTGATCGGCGTGCACGATCAGCCCGACCGCCATGCTCATCACGCCGCCGTCGCGCCGCAGCCGCTCGGCATAGGGCACCTGATAGCCGTACCCGACCGGTCCGCCGCCCACCACCGGCGAGCCGGTGAGACCGCCGGAGCTGCAGTCGATCACGTCCACGCCCTTCGGTCCGACCAGCTTCGCGAGCGCCACGCTCTGGTCCGGTCCCCAGCCGGCATTGTCCTCGACCGAGAGGCGCATGAAGAGCGGCTTGTGCTCCGGCCAGACGGCGCGCACGGCCTCGGCGACCTCGACTGCGATGCGCATCCTGTTCAACTCCGAGCCGCCATACTGGTCGTTGCGCACGTTCGCGGCCGGCGACAGGAACTGATGCAGCATGTATCCGTGCGCCGCGTGAATTTCGAGCACGTCGAAGCCGGCCTCGTTCACGCGGCGCGCGGCCTCGGCCCAGTGCTGAACTAGCTCCCCGACTTCCGCGGTGGAGAGTGCGCGGGGAGTGGGGTCGCGCTCCGTAGCCGGGAGAGCGCTCGAAGAGACCAGCTCCCAGTCGTCCCAGTCGTCGACGCCTTCCGCCTCGGCGGCTTCGCGCGTCAGCGGCGCCCCGCCTTCCCACGGTCGGAACCGCCGCGCCTTGCGTCCGGAGTGGCCGAGCTGAATCCCCGGCACCGCGCCGTGCTGGCGAATGAACTCGACGCAGCGTGCGAGGCCCGGGATATGGTCGTCGTGCCAGGCGCCGAGGTCGCCGACCGTCCCGCAGCCGCGGCGCTCGACCTTGGTCGATTCCATGAAGACGAGCCCGGCACCGCCCGCGGCATAGCGCCCGGCATTCATCAGGTGCCAGTCGGTGGCATAGCCCTTCTTCGCGGCATACTGGTGCATCGGTGCGACGACCACCCGGTTCTTGAGCGTGACGTCGCGGAGCCGGATCGGCGTGAACAGCAGTGGCTGGGTCACTGTTTCCCCCATGTTTGCGGTCGGCCGCATACTAGCGCCTCGTCGCCGCGAGTCTGCAGAGTCATTCCGCTTTCTCGCCCGTCACCGATCGGTTAGACCGGAAGGGGGCTCCCGCCGACGTCGCGCGGGAGTGGGGGGAAGCCATGGTCGCACGCGTCGCCACGGTCGCGTTTCAGGGCGTCGAGGTCCTGCCGGTCGACGTGCAGGTGCACATTGCCGCAGGGATCGTCGCCTTCAACGTCGTCGGCCTGCCCGACAAAGCCGTGGCGGAGAGCCGGGAGCGGGTGCGGGCGGCACTCGGCGCGCTCGGTCTCGCGCTGCCGCCGAAGCGGATCACGATCAACCTGGCCCCGGCGGACCTCGCCAAGGAAGGAAGCCATTTCGACCTCCCGATCGCGCTCGGCCTGCTCGTGGCGATGGAGGTGCTGAGCCAGGAGGACCTCGAGGGCTTCCTCGCACTGGGCGAGCTCGGGCTGGATGGGCGGCTTGCGCCTGTCGCCGGGGTGTTGCCGGCGGCGAGGGGGGCGGTGGCACAGTCGCGCGGCATCGTTTGCCCGGCCGCGAACGGCGGCGAGGCGGCCTGGGCCGGCGATCTCGACGTGCTCGCGGCGCCGTCGCTGCTCTCGCTGGTCAATCACTTCAAGGGACGGCAGGTGCTCTCGCCGCCCGCACCCGTGCCGATCGACGACGGCAGTCCGATCCCCGACCTCGCCGATGTCAAGGGTCAGGAGACGGCGAAGCGCGCGCTCGAGGTGGCGGCGAGCGGAGGGCACAACCTGCTTATGAGCGGTCCGCCCGGCTCCGGCAAGTCGATGCTCGCCGCGCGGCTCCCGGGCATTTTGCCGCCGCTTTCGGCCGCGGAAGCGCTGGAAGTGAGCATGGTGCACAGCGTCGCCGGCCTGCTCGACGGCGGCATCCTGATCCGACGCCGGCCGTTCCGCGACCCGCATCATTCCGCTTCGGTTCCGGCGCTGGTCGGCGGCGGCACCCGCGCACGGCCGGGAGAAGTGTCGCTGGCGCATTGCGGCGTGCTGTTCCTCGACGAGCTGCCGGAGTTCCCGCGTCCGGCGCTGGAGGCGCTGAGGCAGTCGCTCGAGAGCGGGCGTGCGACCGTCTCGCGTGCCAACAGCCATGTCACCTATCCGGCGCGCGTGCAGCTGATCGCGGCGATGAACCCGTGCCGTTGCGGCCATCTGGACGATCCGGTTCAGGGTTGCGGGCGGGCGCCGCGCTGTGCCGCCGATTACCAGAGCCGGCTTTCCGGCCCGCTGCTCGACCGGATCGACCTGCATGTCGACGTGCCGCGGGTCGCCAGCGCCGATCTCGCCCTGCCGCCGCCGACGGAAGGCTCGGACGAAGTGGCCGCGCGGGTGGCGCAGGCCCGCGCCCTTCAGGCTGACCGCTACGCCGAGCTGGCCCCGGACAGTGGCGTGCGAGCCAACGCCGCGGCGGACGGTGCCCTGCTCGATCGGGTCGCGACCCCGGATGCCGCCGGCCAGCGCCTGCTGGGGGAGGCAGCCGAGCGCCTGCGCCTCTCGGCGCGCGGCTATCACCGCGTCTTGCGGGTCGCCCGGACCCTCGCTGACATGGAAGGCGCGGATGGCGTGCGGCGCATTCATGTGGCGGAGGCGCTCAGCTACCGCCGGCACATCACGAACCATCGCGGCAAGGCGTAAGGATATTCCGCGAAATACAAAAAAAATTTGAGGCGTATCTTGTGAGTTGAGCCGACCTGCGGCAGAATGTCCCGAAAAGAGCAAACATAAACACGCCGGTCCGCCCATTGCGGGAACCAGCCGGTGCCAGAAGGGAGAAGGACCATGTCGTACAGGGCGAGCGCCGTCACCGGCGCAACGGTCGTGATATCCTGCCTTCTCGCATTCCCGAGCCTCGCCGACCCGGTGAGCATGAACGATGCTGCGCTCGCCCGCGTCGTCGGCGGTCAGACCGAGACGGTGGGGCCCCTCGGTGGAACGAGCGGCGGCGTCATCCAGGCCGGCGACGGAGACGTGATGCTCCGGCAGATCGGGCAGGTCTCGCTCACGGATCAGGCGCAACGGGAAGCGGTCGGGCTGGAGCTGTTCAACAGCGCGCACAGCAACATCGCCAGCGGCATCAACGTCAACGTCGAAAGCTACGGCTCCGGCTCGGGCTCGGGCCTTCGGGGGCTGGTCGGCAAGCACGACAAGGGCCGGTCCGTCCCGCCGACGACGGCCGCGGACACGGATCTCGAAGTCGAGCAGAACAACCTGATCTCGCTCAACTCCGCCCAGACCGCGCACGCCGGATCGCTCGCGACCAACAGCACCGGAACGGCGACCGGCATCGCCACCAGCGATCAGTCCAGAAGCTCCGCCTCCGTCTCGACCGGAGCGGCGACGATCAACGTGCTCGGCGTCGGCGTCTCGATCCCGGTCGGGAACGGCTTCGCGCTCGCCGGTGATGGCACGCTCAACGTAAACTCGTTCAGCGTCGACATCGGCCCGTTCAGCTTCGACGGCCCGAGCCTGGATGTGGACCGGCTGCAGGGCGGCGGCTGTTACGCGGCCGGCGGCGCGTGCGACGCGGCGCGCGAGAACGCGATCGAATCCGGTCCGGCAGTCGCGGCGGCCTCGGTGCCTGAAGCCACCGGCACCGGGTTGAACGCCGAAGTCATCCACCTCGGGAACGGCGACATCACCGTCATCCGCGACGCCGAGGTCGCTCTGAGCCGCGACGCTCAGGAGAAGGCGACCGGCCTCAAGGTGATCAACGCCGCTTCTAGCTCGGTCGCCACGGGTGTGAACATCAACGTCGACAGGTGCTGCCGGGTCAACTTCAACGGCGCGACCCGAGGCATCGTCCAGCGCAACGTGGTGTTCAACCAGTTCTGACTTTCGGGTCGGGCCAGACGACGCGAAGCGCCGGACGACGGTGCCCTCGCGATAGGGAGACATCCATGAAGACCATGCGAATCGTACCCGCAGTCGGGGCCATTCTCCTGTTCGCCGCCGCGGCACATGCAGAGCCGCAGGCGATGAACGACAGCGACCTCGCCAGGATCGTCGGCGGCGAATCCCACAGCAACACGATGTTCGGGCCGAGCGGCGGCGTCATCAATACCGGCGACAGCAATGTGGACATCTCCGAAGGCGGCAACGTCGCGCTGACGGATTGGTCGCAGCAGTACGTGACCGCCATCGAGGTCATCAACAGCGCCCAGAGCGGGATCGGCGGCGGGACCAACATCTCGGCGCTGGGTTTCGGCCTGAGCGGGCGTGACGCCGCCAGCCTGACCTCGGCCCATGAGGCGCGCCTGACCACCGACCAGTCGAACATCGTCCATCAGAGCAGCGCCGAGCGCGCCACCGCGACGACGCTGAACGCGAACACGACGGCGGTGATGGAGGGAACCAGGACACGCGACTTCAGCAGCTTCACCGCTTCCGGTTCGCAGGCGAACTTCACCATCGACGTTCCGGGAATCGCCAGCGTCTCGGTTCCGACAGGGAGCAACATCGCCATCGGCGGCGCGCTCGATGCCACGCTGACGACCTTCTCGTTCGGGCTCACGCTTCCCGACCCACTCCCCGACATCAACATCAGCGGCCCGACCGTGGACGTCGATCTCGAGGCCGGCGGCTGTTACGGCGGCGGTTGCTCGGCGAGCGTGAACAAGGACGAGTCGAGTCGCCCCGACGTTCAGGCGGTCGCCGTGCCTCTGCATCAGGGCAGCGACCTCAGCGCCGGCGTGATCGCATTCGGCAGTGGCGAGAATGTCGTTGCCGTCGATCGGCAGAGCCGGGTCAACCTTGACCGCGACGCGCAGGAGAACCTCACCGCGCTGAAATCCGTGAATGCGGCCTCGAGCCTCGTCGGCCACGGCACCAACATCTCGGTCACCCGTTGCTGCCGGGTCGATTACAGCGGCTCGATCGAGCGGCGGTCGTTGCGGCGCGTGACGCAGACGAACGTGATCACCGG
>JAJUGE010000066.1 GCA_029268305.1 Alphaproteobacteria bacterium | reverse complement strand
GGCACGCCGCAGAACACGATGATCGGATCGAGATCTTCGATCGGATCGTACGTGATGTCCTTGAAGGTCAGCATGTTGTTGAGGCCGGGGCCGGAGCCATTCTGCAGCAGGGTATAGCCATCCGGAGCCGCCGCGGCGACGGATTGCGCCCCGATCATGCCGGTTCCGCCCGGCCGATTGATGACGAGGAAAGGTTGCCCGAACTTCTGTGACAGGTACTCGGCGAAAGGCCGGGCCAGGGAATCGTAGCCGCCGCCCGCACCGAAGGGCACCACGATCTCGACCTGCTTGGCGGGCCAGTCCGACTGAGCGGCAACGGGCGCCGCCGCCAACAATGTGACGAAGGTGGCCAGTACGGCAGCAGTCGCTTTGATCATGGACGTCACTCCCTTTCCTGCCGCCATTGGCAGCACGCATTTGCGCGTTTGTTTATGATTTTAGCCTTGCATGACGCACACGACGATGTGAAGCGCCAACATCGATTGTTCGCTCCCTGGGGTGCGTACTCGGCGGTCTTCTCGGACCTCAGCCAAGAAGGAAGCGGCGGCACGGCAAGCACAGCTCCGAGCTGCCCCTACCGTGAGGTGATGGATCGAAGCGGGCTACCACTGCTGCCTGGACCGCCACATGGTCTCGCTTCGAGCTGTTGCCTCGGCAGCATCCTGCGCGGCCCCGATCAGACGTAACGTTAGCGCGACGGTGGCTATGATGGTTCGACGGGGAACCTCGAAACCGCCGTCGCCACGCCATACTCTGACGAGCGACATCGGATCGAGGTTCTCGTCACGCCATCTGTAGGGTGCAGAACCGGGCCTCGCAGCGACTGGCCAGACTTCCTCAACAGCCTGCCCTTGACGTACCAGGGAAACCACCGCCTCCTTGAAGGGCGATCGCTGAAACTCGCCCCCGATCCCCTTGATCACAGCACTCCGCGGCTGACCGACGCGGACCGCGATCTCCTGGTGGAGAGCACGATACGCGCCGTGAAACACGCCGACGACCTGCGCGGACGCGTTCATCGGGTTCAGGGCACGGGCGAAGGTATTGACGGCGGAGCGGACACCCAGCAAACGGCGCAGGCGGAAGAGCGCGTCCAGCTGCGGCGAGAACTCTTCGGTGGCGAGATAGGCGAAGCCGCAGCGGTCCATCTCGCGTGCCGCGGCTTCGAGGGTCGATACCGGACGTATGCCAAACATGGAGAGGCCGGCGCGCGTCGGGGCATGACCTTCCTCCTCGCCGCGAATGCCGTGCATCAGCACCCGAACGCCGTTCTGCGCCAGGAGCAAGGCGGACAAGATGAACCAGGGCTGCTGGCGATGCCGGTCGGCATAGGATGGCCAGTCGAGGTCGGCCGGCACAAGATAATCGCTCTTCGGGAACGTCTCCTTCGCGGCACGCACGAAGCCGGCCAGTTCGGCGGCCGTCTCGGCTTTCCTGCGAAGGAGCATCAGGAAAGCACCGATCTGCAACGGTTCGGCCTCCCCTGCCAGGATCATGGCCATCGCCGCACGCGCTTCGGCCTCCTCCAGGTCGCGGAACATCTTCGGCCCTTTGCCGAGCGCCCGCACATAAGGGGCGAAGGGGTGCTCGCCCGCATCCGCGCCATCAAGCATCGCGATCTTCCCGATCTTCACCCGACGGCGAGGGCTGGTGCCGGCTCAAAGATACCGATTGTGCCGGAGACCGCTTTCCAGCCTGGCGCCTCGCCGACGGCATCGCCGATCAGCAAGAGCACCGGTGCACGCTCGTCGAGGGTCGCGACCGCCCTGCCGAGGTCGGCCAAGCGGGCGTATCGGTGTCGGCTGCCGGGAAGCGTGCCGTTCTCGACCGCGACGGCCGGCGTCGTCGCCGGCATACCCGCGCGCATCAAGGCCTTGGCGATGCGGCCGGCCTGGCCGCGGCCCATATAGACGGCGAGCGTCGTCGAGGGATCTGCCAGGCGCTCCCACTCGATCCGGCCGGTCTCTTCTTGGGTCCTGCATCGAGCCGTCAGATAGCGGACGGAGCGCGCCACGCCCCGGAGCGTCAATGGCACCTCGAGCTCGGCACCAATGGCCGAAGCCGCCGTGATGCCGGGCACGATGCAGACGGGAATGCCGCGCTCGCGCAGGTAGGCCGCCTCTTCGCCGCCGCGGCCGAAGATCAGCGGGTCGCCCCCCTTCAGGCGCACGACGCGTTCGCCCTGCGCGGCTGCAACCGCCATCATGCGGTTGGTCAGGGCCTGATCGACCGAAGCCCGCCCTGCCCGCTTGCCGACGGAGACCAGGCGCGCCTCGCGCCGCGCGATTCCGAGGATAGCGGGCGGCACCAGCGCGTCGTGGAAAATGACGTCGGCCGTCTGGATGGCGTTTACCGCCCTGACGGTGAGGAGCGCCGGATCGCCGGGGCCGGCACCGACCAGCTGGACGCCGCCGACCGGCGGCTCGTCCTCCTCCGCCAAGGCCGCCTCGAAGCGTGAGACGATCTCGTCCTCCTGAAGCCGGCAAAGCTCCTTGGTCGAACCGGGCCCGAGCAGACGGTCCCAGAAGCGCTGGCGCGCCCGCGTTGTCGGCAACCGCTCCTTCACGCGCGCCCGACACCGCCCGGCGGCGCGGGCGATGCGCCCGTATCCGGCTGGCAGCAGCGTTTCGAGCTGTTGCCGGATGGCACGCGCCAAGGCGGGAGCCGCGCCCCCGGTGGAGATGGCGATCGTGATCGGCCCGCGCTCCAGCCGCGCCGGCACGATGAAGTCGCACGCCGCCGGATGGTCGACCACGTTGAGGAGAATGCCCCGGGTGCGAGTCTCGCGCCTGAGCAGATCCGTGAGGGTTCGGTCGCCGGCGCCGTCGAATACGACCACGGCATCGTCGAGCATCGACGGGTCGAACGGCCGCCTGTCCCACACGAGGTCGCCCACCTCAACCATCTGACGCAGCGTCTCGCAGAGGCTTTGGGCAACCACGACGACCCGGGCGCGGCTACGGACCAGGAGCCCCGCCTTGGCAGCGGCTGCGGATCCACCACCGACGAGAAGAACCTTTCGTCCCCGCACGTCGAGGAAGATCGGGAGATACGGGATCTCCGCAACTGGGCCCAGTGCCGGCATCTCAGGCAGCGTCGATGTGTACATCGCGCAGAATCTCTCTGATTTCGGAAATACAGGATCCGCAGCCGGTGCCGGCCTTCAGGTACCGCCCCACCTCGGCCGTGGTCGTGGCGACACCATTGCGCACGGCTGCTTCGATCGCGTCCAAGGTGACGAGGTGGCAGGAGCAGACGAGACGCCCGCTGCCGGGAGCCTCGCGCGGGGCTCTGCCGGCGAGGAGAACCAGTCGGGCCGAACCGTCGAGACTGGTTTCGCCGAATTGCCGGCTCAACCAGTCGCGCGCAATCTCCGGACGCCTGCCGAGCTCGGCGAACAGACACGCCTCCAGCCGGCCTTCGTCGAGCCAGGCACGCCGGATCCTGCCCGCACTCCGGTCGCGATATTCGAGTGGTGCGGTCGTACCCGAAGCCAATGCCGCCGAGAGGCGATCGAGCTGGGCCGGGTCGTCGCCGGCCAGATCGAAAATCGAGCACGGGCCGGCCCGTCGGCGGACCCAGTACGGCACTTCCGCCAGATCCGGCACGACGCGGGAGAACAGCACCGCCGTCCAGGCCGGCCGCCACGGCTCTACCCTCACCGGATTGTACTTGCTGTCCGGCTGCCCCGAGATCGGATCGATCCGTCCCGCGACGACGCGGGCGCAGAGGCCGCGCGCCGCCGCTTCGTCGGTCCAGTGCATGGGGAGGAAGATCTGCCCCGGCGGCTGGTCCTCCGTCACCGACACCCGGGCCAGCATGTCACCGTCGCTGCCTCTGACGCGGGCGAGCCCGCCTTCCTCCAGTCCGTGCGCCAGCGCATCGCGCGGCGAGATCTCCAGCAGCGGCTCCGGACGGTGCGCCGACAGTCGCGGCGACAGGCCGGTGCGCGTCATCGTGTGCCACTGATCGCGATAGCGGCCGGTATTGGCGATCAGCGGAAAGCGGATGTCCGGCCGCACCGCCGGCGCGACACTCTTGACCCGGACCATGCGGGCCCGGCCGCTCGGGGTCGCGAAGCGCCCGTCAGCGAAGAGGCGTTTCGAAGCGGCGCCGCTCGACCCCACCGGCCGGGGCCACTGGAACGGCTCCAGAGTCTCGTAGTCGGTGGCGCGAAGGCGAGCAAAGGCCCCTATGTCGAAGACGCGTCGGCCATCGTTCTCGAACCCCGAAAGCGCTGCATGCTCGCGGAAGATGTCGACCGGTCGCCGATAGCGGAACGCCGCCCCGAACCCCATCCGGCGGGCGGCTTCGCTTACGATCCACCAGTCGGGGCGAGCCTCGCCGGGTGCCATGCGGAACGGCCGCTGCCGCGAGACCCGGCGTTCCGAATTGGTGACGGTGCCGTCCTTCTCACCCCACGCCGCGGCCGGCAGCCGGATATGCGCATAGCGCAGCGTGTCGGTTCTCGACGCCACGTCGGACACGATCACAAGTGGACACGCCGCGAGTGCCGCCCGGACGCGGTCTGCCTCGGGCAGGCTCACCGCCGGATTGGTGCCCATGATCCAGACGGCCTTGATGCGGCCGTCGCCGATCGCCCGGAACAGGTCGACGGCTTTCAGCCCCTCGCCCGCCTTCAGCACCGGCGCCTTCCAGAATCGGCGCACCCGGTCGACGTCCTCGGGATCGTTCGGGTCCATGTGGGCAGCGAGCTGATTAGCGAGGCCGCCGACCTCACGCCCGCCCATCGCGTTCGGCTGGCCGGTCACGGAGAACGGCGACGCCCCGAGCCGCCCCACCCTGCCCGTCGCGAGGTGCACGTTGAGGATCGCGTTCACCTTGTCCGTGCCGTGGGCGGACTGGTTCACGCCCTGGGAGAAGACGGTGACGGTTCGCGGCGTCTCCGCAAACCAGCGATAGAATGTGTGGACGTCGTTCACCTCCAGTCCGCACGCCTCGGCCACGGCAGTAATGTCGGGCGCGTCGGCACGCGCGGCAGCGACCGCGTCGTCGAAGTTCTCGACGTGCGCCTCCACGAATACGCGGTCGACTGCGTCAGCCTCCGCCAGCCAAGCGAGCAGACCGTTGAAGAGCCGGACATCGGTCGCCGATCGCAGGCCGAGGTGCAGATCGGCTTCGTCGCAGGTCGCCGTGCGGCGCGGGTCGATCACCACCACTCTGGTGCCGTGCCGGTCGCGCGCGGCGCGGAGGCGTTGCGCGAGCACGGGATGGCACCAGGCGAGGTTCGACCCGACCAGCACCACCAGATCGGCGATTTCCAGATCCTCGTAGCAACCGGGGACCACGTCGGCGCCGAAGGCGCGCTTGTGGCCGGCCACTGTCGAGGCCATGCAGAGCCTCGAGTTGGTGTCCACGTGCGGCGAGCCGATGAAGCCCTTCAGCAGCTTGTTGGCGACGTAATAGTCCTCGGTCAGGAGCTGCCCGGAGAGATAGAAGGCGATCGACTCCGGCCCGTGCCGCCGCGCGGTGTCGAGCAGCCGCCCGGCGACGGCGTCCAGCGCCTCGTTCCAGCCGGTGCGCACGCCGTCCACTTCCGGGTGGAGGAGGCGCACGCTACCGTCGGCCTCCGCGGCGATCGTCTCCGGCAGAGCCGCCCCTTTCGAACAGGTGCGACCACGGTTCGCCGGGTGCTCGGGATCGCCCCCGACGGCCCAGCCGTCGCGGCTGCTGCTCATGACCAGTCCGCAACCCACGCCGCAGTAAGGACAGGTGGTGCGGGTCGCGTCAGTCACCGGGAACCTCCGCCTTCGCCCTGGTCAGGCCGAGCATGATCCGCCCGTTCTCGATGCGAACCGGAATGCGACCGGCGCAGCCGTCGTCGGCGCCGAGGGCGTTGCCCGTAGCGAGATCGATCACCCAATTGTGCAGGGGGCAGGTGACCTTGTGCCCGTGCACGATCCCCTCGCTGAGCGGGCCGCCGCGATGCGGGCACCGATCCGGGATGGCGAAGATGCGGTCGTCGACCGTCCGGAACACCGCGATCTGGCCGGCGTCGGTGCGTGTGGTGCGGGCACTTTGCCGCGGAATGCTGGCGACGGGCCCGAATTCGTACCAGTCCAATGGTTCGGTCATTCCCGTCACTCCGCAGCCAGCAGGGCAGGTTGCTCGTTGCGAGTGGTGCCGCGCACCGTCTGATCCGCCCATGGATCGTCCTGGGCATGACGCTGGCTCTCCAGGAAGCGTCGGTAGAGGGCGCGGCGGCCTTCCGCATCGTCGACGACCCGCGCCTTCACATGGTCCAGTCCGACCCGCTCGACCCAGTGTGCGGTCCGTTCCAGATAACGCGCCTCCTCGCGGTAGAGCTGGAGGAAGGCGCCGCAGTGCTCCTCGACCTCCTCCGGCGTCTTCACCTTGCAGAGCAGATCCGTCGGCCGGACCTTGATGCCGCCGTTGCCGGCGACGTGAAGGTCCCAGCCCCCTTCGGTGGCGACGACGCCGAAGTCCTTGATCGTCGCTTCGGCGCAGTTTCGGGGGCAGCCGGAGACGGCCATCTTGACCTTGTGCGGCGTCCACGAATCCCAGGTCAGCCGCTCCAGCGCCACGCCCATGGCGGTCGAATCCTGCGTGCCGAAGCGGCACCACTCCGAGCCGACGCACGTCTTTACCGTCCGGAGCGCCTTGCCGTAGGCGTGACCCGAGACCATGCCAGCCGCGTTGAGGTCGGCCCATACCGCTGCCAGATCCTCCTTCTTCACACCCAGGAGGTCGATCCGCTGGCCGCCCGTCACCTTGACGGTGGGGATCCGGTAGCGCTCCGCCACGTCGGCGATGGCTCGCAGCTCCTTCGGGCTCGTGAGCCCGCCCCACATGCGCGGCACCACAGAATAGGTGCCGTCCTTCTGGATGTTCGCGTGCATACGCTCGTTCACGAAGCGGCTGGCGGCGTGATCGACGTATTCGCCGGGCCAGGCGGCGAGCAGGTAGTAGTTGAGCGCCGGCCGGCACACATGGCAGCCGTCCGGCGTCCGCCACTCCAGCGCCTGCATCACCGCCGGGATCGACTTCAGCCGCCCGACCCTGATCAGCCGCCGCACAGTGTCGTGATCGTGTACGGTGCACGGGCAGACCGGCTTTACCTCACTCGCTTCGTACCCGTCCCCTAACGCCGCCTGCAGCAGCCCCTCGACCAGACCGGTGCAGGAACCGCAGGAGCCGGATGCCTTGGTGACGCGGCGAACGTCGTCCACCGTCGTCAGACCCTCGGATTGGATGGCAGCGACGATCCGGCCTTTGCAGACGCCGTTGCAGCCACAGATCTCGGCATCGTCGCCGAGTGCCGCAACGGCCTGGCTAGGGTTTGCGGGGGCGCCCGCTCCCGCGAATGCCGGCCCGAAGATCAGGGTGTCGCGTGTCCCGGCTATCTCTTCGCCGGTGCGCATGAGCTGGAAATACCAGGCGCCATCCCGTGTGTCGCCGTAGAGAACGGCGCCTTTCAAGCGCCCGTCCTCGATCACCAGCCGCTTGTAGATACCCCGAGCGGCGTCGCGGAACACGATGTCCTCGCAATCGTCACCAGCCTGGAATTCGCCGGCGGAGAACAGATCAACTCCCGTCACCTTCAGCTTCGTCGAGGTGATGGAGCCCGCGTACCCGTTCGTCTCGATCCCGGCCAGCCGATCGGCGCAGATCTTCGCCATCTCGAACAGCGGAGCCACCAGGCCATAGCACTGGCGCCGGTGCTGGATGCATTCCCCGACGGCAAGGATGGCCGGGTCCGACGTGGTCATGAAATCGTCGACGACCACCCCTCGCTCGACCTCCAGTCCGGCGTTGCGCGCGAGATCGACGTTCGGTCGGATGCCGACCGCCATCACGACCAGATCCGCGGGCAAGGTGCACCCGTCCTTGAGGCGAACGGCGCTGACACGTTCGGTGCCGACGATCTCCGCCGTATCCGCCTCCGTCAGCACGGTGACGCCACGGCCCTCCAGTTCCCGTTGCAGCAGGAAACCGGCGGCCTGGTCCAGCTGACGTTCCATCAGCCAGCCGGCGAGATGGACAACCGAGACCTGCATCCCGCGGGCCTGGAGCCCTACGGCCGCTTCCAATCCCAGCAGACCGCCGCCGATGACGACCGCGTTGCCGCCCGCCGAGGCAGCGTCGAGCATCCTCTCGACGTCATCCACGTCGCGGAACGAAACAACTCCCTCCAGATCCTTTCCCGGAACGGGAATGACGATCGGACTCGATCCGGTGGCCAGCAGCAGCCGGTCGTAGCTGACCTCGTGCCCGGCACGGGATCGGACGACCTGCCGTTCGCGGTCGATCTTCACCACCGGATCGCCCTGGTGAAGTACGATGCCGTTTGCCTCGTACCAGCCGGCGTCGTTGATGACGATCTCGGGGAACGATTTCTCGCCGGCGAGCAGCGGCGAGAGCATGATCCGATTGTAGTTTACCCGAGGCTCCGCGCCGAAGACGGTGATGGCGTATCGGCCGGGCGCCCGCTCCAGCGTCTCCTCGATGGCCTTCATGCCGGCCATGCCGTTGCCCACAACCACCAGGCGCTCAGGCCGTCCGTGCGGGCGTGGAGAAATGTAGGTCATGGTGCTGCTCCATCCGCGGTCAGCGGGTCACGCAAACAGAAAAGGCGTCCGAAAGCCGCCACCGCATCTGCGGTGAAGCTTCGGACGCCATTGTCCCAAGGCCCATCGGGAGCCGGATCACTGCCGCCAGCGGCGGCAGCACGCGAGCGCCATTGCCCGCTCCCCTTCCCTTACAAGTGCCGTGCCACAGGATCCCGCCGCACCGGCGCCCGGGAACGGCGGGATCGCGCTCGCAACCGATCGCGGAGAAGCTGCACACAATCCGCTCATGCGCAGAAAATGTGCAAGAGCGTGAGAACGGATTGTGCAAGCACGTGCGCAGCGCCAGGATCAACTGACCGTTCCCGGCGTCTCCGGCTCTCGCCGGACTTCGCTCCGTCGTTCCCTCGGAGCCGCCTGGCCCACCGATTGCTAAGAAGAAACCGCCCTTCCCGAAGCTGGGAGCCGGGCCTTCGTCCAACGGCGGACGAGCAATCGAAGAAGCGGAACGGCCGGCGCCGCCAGCCACGCTTCTTTCGCTGCGGCCGCCGGCAACGGACTGAAGCCCGAGACGGCCGTGCAACGAAACCTCATGGCCGGGTCCTCTGAGGCCGGCCCCTGCGTCGAGGGCTCCCGAATGGAAACTTCAAAGGCGACGCGCATCGACCTCTTCAGCCTGAAGACGGTGCAGATGCGAACTTTTCACCTCACCTGGCTCGCCTTCTTCCTCTGCTTCTTCGGCTGGTTCGGAATCGCCCCGCTGATGGCGGTGGTGCGCGAGGACCTCGGTCTGACCAAGGCCGAAATCGGCAACACGATCATCGCCTCGGTGGCGATCACGGTGCTCGTCAGGCTGCTGATCGGACCGATGTGTGACCGGTTCGGCCCGCGCAGGACCTATACGGTACTGCTCGCCCTCGGAAGCCTGCCGGTGATGCTGATCGGGCTCGCCGACAGCTACGAATCGTTTCTGCTCTTCCGCCTCGCGATCGGCGCGATCGGCGCCTCGTTCGTGATCACGCAGTATCACACGTCCGTGATGTTCGCGCCGAACGTGGTCGGCACGGCGAACGCGACGACGGCGGGCTGGGGCAATCTCGGCGGCGGCGTCACCCAGATGGTGATGCCGCTCCTGCTCGCGGCGATCCTGGCGCTCGGTGTCGAAGCATCCCTCGGCTGGCGGCTCGCCATGGTCGTCCCCGGCCTCGTCCTGCTCGCCGCGGCCGCGGCTTACTGGTTCTTCACCACCGACTGCCCGGAAGGAGACTACAGCGACCTTCGGGCGAGCGGCCGGACCGCGGGAGCACCTCGTGCGGCGATGACGGTCGGCTTCCTTGAAGCGGCACGCGACTTCCGCGTATGGGCGCTCTTCGTTGTCTACGCCGCCTGCTTCGGCGTCGAGCTGACGATCAACAACATCGCCGCCATCTACTTCTTCGACAACTTCAGCCTCGACCTCAAAACCGCAGGGCTGATCGCCGGGCTTTTCGGCCTCATGAACATCTTCGCCCGCACCCTCGGCGGATTCTTTTCCGACCGCTTCGCAGCGGCGGGCGGGCTCCCGGGACGCGTGCACTTCCTGTTCGTCGTTCTGCTTATGGAGGGGCTGGCCCTCATCCTGTTCTCGCAGATGGCGGCGCTCGGCCTCGCCATCGCTGCGCTCATCTTCTTCTCGCTCTTCGTGCAGATGAGCGAAGGCGCGACCTTCGGTGTGGTGCCGTTCGTAAATCGAAAGGCGCTGGGAGCCGTGGCCGGCATCGTCGGAGCCGGCGGAAACGCCGGTGCGGTCGCGGCCGGCTTCCTCTTCAAGTCGGAGGCGCTCACCTATCAGGAAGGTCTGCTCTATCTCGGCTTCGCCGTCGTGGTCTCGTCCTTCTTCGCTCTTGGGGTGCGGTTTTCGCCGTCCGTTCTCGCGGAGGAGAATCGGCGCTACGCGGAAGCGGCCGGCGGAAGCTCCCCCGCCTTGGCGGCGGCTGAGTAGAAAGAGCTGGTCTCTCGGGGGCCATGGCGCTAAGCCACCCGTCGTCGCGAGGCGGTCATCGCCGGAGCTGCCCGAAGGGTCGTCGGCCGGCGGATCTGGGGTTCGCCGCGCTCCCTGCCGCCGCTCGCAGAGAAGAGAGCTGCTGGTTCGATACATGCAGGCCCCGCCGCCGCCGGGCCTGCTCGCTCGTCCGGCGCAGGACACTACGAATTTGATCGCAACAGGAAAGGCCGCAGGATGAGTGCGCAGGATCTGAAGATCCTCGTCATCGACGAGCATCCGGACCGCGCGGCCATCGTCGAGCGCGGCCTCGTCGAAGCCGGCTACACGCGCGTCAGCCTGATCAGCGCTTCCGTCAATCTCATAGGCCGGGTCCAGGCGCTGGAGCCGGATGTCATCATCATCGACCTCGAAAATCCCGATCGGGACACGCTCGAAGAGATGTTCCAGGTCTCGCGCGTCATTCAGCGCCCGATCGCGATGTTCGTCGACCAGAGCGACACGGCCTCCATCCATGCCGCGATCGAGGCGGGCGTCAGCGCCTACGTCGTCGACGGGCTCAGGCAGGAGCGGATCAAGCCGATCCTCGAACTGGCGGTGTCGCGCTTCAATGCATTCAGCCGCCTCAGGCGCGAGCGGGACGAGGCACAGGCGAAGCTCGCCGACCGGAAGGTGGTGGAGCGGGCGAAGGGACTTCTGATGAAGAAGAAGGGGCTGGACGAGGAAGGCGCCTACAACCTTCTTCGCCGTGCGGCCATGGACCGGAACCGCAAACTGGCGGACATCGCCCAGAGCGTCATCACCGCCTTCGAACTGGAGATCTGAAGCGATGTCCGAGCCGGTGACGATCAACTTCGGCTTCACGCCCCTGGTCGATTGCGCCATCCCGGTCGTCGCGCACGAGATGGGCTTTGCACAGGAAGAAGGCATACGGCTCAACCTCGTGCGCGAGGCATCCTGGGCGGCGATGCGCGACAAGCTGGCGTTCGGCGTGCTGGATGCGGCCCACATCCTCGCCGGCATCCCGATCGCCTCCTCGCTGGGTCTCGGCGGCGCGCCTCGGGTCGCGATGATCGCACCCATGGGTCTCGGACGCGGGGGCAGTGCGATCACCGTTTCGAACACGCTCTATCAGCGAATGCTGGAGGCGGAGCCGACCATCATGACGGGGCCGCGCGCCCAGGTCGCACGGGCCTTGCGTACGGTCATCGAACAGGACCGGCGAGCCGGTCGCCCGCCACTCTCTTTCGCCAGCGTCTTCCCGGTCTCGAGCCACAATTACGAGCTCCGCTACTGGCTGGCCGCCGGCGGCATCGACCACGCCCGCGATGTCAATCTGGGCGTAGTGGTTCCGCCGCGGATGGTGGAGAGCCTGCGCATGGGCTGGATCGACGGCTATTGCGTCGGCGAGCCGTGGAACCTCAGGGCCGTGCAGCAGGGGCTCGGGGCCATCGTCGCGACCAGGGCCGACATCTGGCAGGACGCCCCGGACAAGGTCCTCGGTGTCAGAAAGGAATGGGCGGAACAGAATCCGGATCTCCTTCTGGCGCTGATCAGAGCCTGCGTCCGGGCGGCGCGGTGGGCCGATGTCTCGGAGAACCGAACCGTGCTGGCCGACATGCTGGCGACGCAGCACTACGTAGCGGCGCCGGTGGAGTTGCTGCGCGCCACGCTGACGGGCAAGCCGGTCCTCCGGCGCGGCGCCGAGGCGTCCGACCTCCCCGACCGACACGTCTTCTACAGGCAGCAGGCTGCTTTCCCCTGGCGATCGCACGCACATTGGCTGCTGACGCAGATGCGACGCTGCGGCCAGGTCGGTGCCGATATCGACATGAGGGCGGCAGCGGAATCGGTTTACCGGCCCGATCTGTACCGCCGGGCCGTCGCCCCACTCGGCCTCCCGGTCCCTGCGGGCGACTGGAAGTCGGAAGACCGAGAGGCAACAGGTGAGGAGGCGGTGTGACCGGAGACGTACCGCTCCGCCTCGAGCCTACAACTCAATGAATGGCCGCACCCCGGCGTTCCATCCGCAGCTCCTATGTTGATGTTGGACCGAGATCCTGTTCGGACGTATCCTCGGGTCGTCTTGTCCGAACGCGGCGCGGCGCGAACAAACGAGCGTCAGCGTCGAGCGGGCCCATCACGAGCAACGGAGACCCAAATGGCCAAAGGCGGACGCACCGCATTGATCACCGGCTCAGGACGGAACATCGGCCGCGGTTGCGCCCACTACCTTGCGCGTGCGGGCTTCAACATCATCGTCAACGGCTCCTCGAATCGAACCGCCTGCGAGCGCGTTGCGGACGAGGTACGCGCGATCGGGCCCGATGCCCATGTCGCCATCGCCGACATCGGGGACAAGTCCGCCGTGGAGGCCATGGCGGAAGACGCCCTGAAGACCTTCGGCCGGGTCGATGTGCTCATCAACAACGCAGCCATCCGCCCCGTCCGCTCGTTCCTCGACATGAGCGATGACGATCTGGCTCACGTCATGAACGTGAACTGCTACGCCGCCGTCTGGCTGTCGCGTGCCTTCCTGCCGGGCATGATCGAGAACGGGTGGGGCCGCATCGTCAATTTCAGTGGCATGAACGCTCAGGAGGGCAAGGCAGGACGGCCGCACGTGACGATGTCGAAGCATGCGGTCTGGGGACTGACGAAGGCGCTGGCACGGGAATTCGGCCCGAAGGGCGTCACCGCCAACATCATCTCCCCCGGCACGTTCCCGGGCGAAGGCACGAACGTCCAGCACGACGGGCGGCTGCGGGAACTGACCGAACAGACGCCGGTCGGCCGACTGGGCAAAGCCGATGACATCGCAGCTCTCGTGGCGCTGCTTTGCTCTGAGGAAGGCGGCTTCATCAATGGCCAGCTCCTGCAGGTGAACGGCGGCGTCGTCACCTAAGCGGCACCCGCGCAGGCGGATGGGGCCACACGACGCCCGCGAGCCGCCTCCGGTCCGCCTCCGATCCGTCGAGGCACCTGCCGTAATCGGCACGCACGATCGAACCGGGGACGGCACCGCCCAAGTCACGGCGCCCCCGAGATCCGGCGCTCGCCAACCATCGGGGTATAGGCAGTGCCGATGCGGCGCGGTCGCGGAACGCACCTCGGAGGTCGTGCTTCGTCCGACTTATGAGGTTGACGATCTTCCGCGCGATTTGTCAGGCTTGCCGGAGAGTTCGATAAAGAACCGCAAGACGTTCGGTAAAAACAAAAATCTATCGGGCCGCTTACGGCGACCGATCTGGAGGAAACATGATAATCCGCTTCTTGAAGGGCTGGGCCATTGCCGTTCTGGCGGTCGGTGCTTTCTTCGGATCTGCGGCGGCGAGCGCCGAGACAGTCCTGCGCATCGGCATGACTGCTTCGGACATTCCGCTTACGGCTGGCCAGCCGGACAACGGTTTCGAAGGGTATCGGTTCACCGGCTACACGATCTACGATGCCCTGATCAACTGGGACCTCTCGTCGGCCGACAAGGCCTCCGACATCCGGCCCGGCCTGGCGACGGAGTGGTCGGTAAGCGAGAACGATCCGACAGTCTGGACGATCGAATTGCGGCAGGGCGTCAAGTTCCACGACGGCTCCGACTTCGACGCGGACGCAGTCATCTGGAATCTGGACAAGATCTTCGACGAAAATTCGCCGCAGTATGCTCCGGACCAGGCCGCCCAGGTACGCGGACGCATTACCTCGCTCGAATCGTACCGCAAGGTAGACGACGACACGGTCGAGATCACGACGAAGGAGCCCGACAGCTTCTTTCCATATCAGCTGACGTACGTTCTCTACTCGAGCCCGGCACATTGGGAAGCGCTGGGCGGCGACTGGAACGCCTTCTCCGGGAAACCGTCCGGAACCGGGCCCTTCAAGGCGGTGAACCTTGTCCCGCGCGAGCGACTGGAGCTCGTTCCGAATCCCGACTACTGGGATCAGGACCGCATTCCGAAGACCGACAGGATCGTGCTGATGCCGATCCCCGAGGCGAGCGCGCGAACCTCGGCGCTGCTCTCGGGTCAGGTGGACTGGATCGAGGCTCCGGCGCCCGACGCCATTCCGCGCATGGAGGCACAGGGCTTCAGCATCGTCACGAATCCCTACCCTCACATATGGTCCTGGCACCTGAGCCGCGTGCCCGACTCGCCATGGAACGACATCCGGGTCCGCAAGGCCGCGAACCTCGCCGTCGACCGGGAAGGGATGAAGGTGCTGCTGAGGGACCTCATGGAACCGGCCAAGGGGCACGTCCTGCCATCCAGTCCCTGGTTCGGCCAGCCCTCCTTCGACCTCCACTACGATCCGGATGAGGCCAAGCGGCTTATGGAGGAGGCCGGTTACAGCAAGGACAACCCTCTCAAGGTCACGATCAAGATTTCACCGAGCGGCTCCGGCCAGATGCAGCCCCTCCCGATGAACGAATTCATGCAGGAGACGCTGAAGGAAGTCGGGTTCGATGTCGCATTCGAGGTGATGGAATGGGAAAGCCTGCTCAGCCACTGGCGTGCAGGCGCGGGCGATCAGATCAACAAGGGCATCGACGGTTTGAACGTCAGCTACGCCACCGTCGACCCGTTCAGCGCCTTCGTGCGCTTCATGCAAAGCAGCCAGATTCCGCCGAACGGTCTCAACTGGGGACACTTCTCCGACCCGAAGCTCGACGAGCTGATGACCCGCGCCCGGGCGACGTTCGACGAGACGAAGCGCAACGAAATCCTGGCCGAGGTGCATACCTATGCCGTGGACGAGGCGCTGTTCGTGTGGGTCGCGCATGATGTGAACCCCCGCGCGATGTCCCCGAACGTCCAGGGATTCGTACAGGCGCAGAACTGGTTCCAGGACCTCACGCCGATACGGATGGAGTAAATGCGCGACTTTCGCGGGCAGAGACGCCGCCGTCGCGCCGATCTCTGCCTCCACGAGATGCTCGCGAGCGTCCGGGTGGCTCCTGCAGAGGCGCCATGACCGCGTACGTCATCCGACGTTTCCTCTACGCGATCCCGATCGCGCTCGGTGTCGCGGTCATCATTTTCTCGCTCGTCCACATAGCACCCGGCGATCCGCTGAGCGCACTGGTGCCGGCGGACGCACCCAGCTCGGTGGTGGAGCGGCTGCGCCGGGATTATGGAATGGACCGCCCCGTCCCCGCCCAGTTCGTGCTCTGGCTGGGGCGCACGCTGAGCGGCGATCTCGGCGTGTCCATTGCGACCGGCCGACCGGTCGCCGGAGAGCTCACGCGTGCGGTCGCGAACACACTCCTCCTCGCGGTTTGTGCATCGCTTATCGGCTTCCCGCTCGGCATTCTGCTCGGCGGGGTCGCCGGCTACTTCAACGGCCGGGCGATCGACCGGATCGCCACGGCCACTGCGATCACGGGCGTCAGCGTGCCGCACTACTGGCTCGGCATGCTCCTGGTGATCGTCTTTTCCGTCGAGCTGAACCTCTTGCCGGCAATGGGAATGGGGCCCGGCGGCTCCTCGGCCTGGTCCTGGGACTGGACGCATCTGCGTCACCTGGTGCTGCCTGCGGTGACTCTCTCCGTCATTCCGATGGGCATCGTTACGCGCACGGTGCGAGCGACGGTGGCGGAGATCATGAACGAGGACTTCGTCGAGGCGCTTCGGGCGAAGGGCATGCGGGAGAGTCAGGTCGTTCGCCACGTCGCGAAGAATGCCGCCCCGACGGCACTCGCCGTGATCGGGCTTCAGCTCGGCTACCTGCTGGGCGGCTCGATACTGGTAGAGGTCGTCTTCGCGTGGCCGGGGACCGGGTTCATGCTGAACACCGCCATCATTCGCAGAGACCTGCCACTGCTCCAGGGCACGATCCTCGTGCTCTCGATGTTCTTCGTTCTCGTTAATCTCCTGGTCGACATCCTGCAGACCATGCTCGACCCCCGTATGCAGCGCGCCTGAGGGAGCCGTATGGCCGAACCGACCGGAGCAACGGCACTCGGAACCCCCGCGGACGACACGGTACCGCGCAGGACGTCTCCACGGGGCTATTGGACCAATGTCGCGAAGCGGCTTCGCCGCGACAAGCTCACGCTCTTCTTCGCGCTCCTGCTCGCCCTGGTGTTCCTGAGCGCGATCTTCGCCCCATGGCTCGCTCCCGCCGATCCATACGCGACGAGCATGCTGAAACGGCTGACCCCGATCGGAACGCCGGGATACCCGCTCGGCGCCGACGAGCTCGGCAGGGACATGCTCACGCGGCTTCTCTATGGCGGTCGCCTGTCCCTGCTGATGGGCATCCTGCCGGTGGTGAACGCAACTGTGGCGGGCTGCATTCTGGGGCTGATCGCTGGCTTCTTCGGCGGACGCGTCAACATGGCGATCATGCGCGCGATGGACGTGTTCTACGCCTTCCCCTCGGTCCTCCTCGCCATCGCCATAGCCGGCGCCCTCGGGGCGGGGGTCGTGAATACCATCGTTTCGCTGACGGTCGTGTTCATTCCGCCGATCACGCGCATCACGGAAAGCGTGACGACGCGCATCCGCAAGCAGGACTTCGTCGAGGCGGCCAGGGCAACCGGCGCCGGCAATCTCAGCCTCATCCGCGTGCACGTGCTCGGCAACGTGCTGGCGCCGGTCCTGATCTATGCCAGCAGCCTCGTCAGCATCAGCATCATCCTTGCCGCAGGCCTGAGCTTCCTCGGCCTCGGCGCCACCCCGCCCGAGCCGGAATGGGGCCTCATGCTGAACACGTTGCGTGACGCCATCTTCGTCAGCCCGTGGGTGGCCGTAGTCCCCGGAGTGATGATCTTCATCACCTCGATGTCCTTCAACATGCTGAGCGACGGCCTTCGGCACGCGATGGACGTCAGGATGTGATCGGGCACGAAGGGTGGTGGAAGCCGTGAATCGAGAGCAACCGCCAAATGCCGCGCCTTCGACGCCGAGCAGCGCCCCGGCGATCATGGAGGTGCGGGGCCTCGTGAAGCATTTCCCGATCCGCGGCGGCCTGTTCCAGCGACAGGTGGCGGCCGTCCAGGCGGTCGACGACGTATCCTTTACCGTCCGCCGTGGCGAGACTCTCGGCATCGTGGGTGAGTCGGGCTGCGGCAAGTCCACAACCGCCAGGCTCCTGATACGCCTGATCGAGCCTGACGCCGGCGAGGTGCTGATCGACGATAGGCAGGTCGGCTCGAAAACAGGGCTCTCGCTGAAGGCTCTGCGCCGCGACATGCAGATGGTCTTCCAGGACTCCTACTCGTCGCTGAACCCACGCTTGCCGATTCTGGACACGATCACCTACGGCCCGATCGTGCATGGCATGCCGAAATCCCGGGCGCGGGAGAAGGCTCTGGATCTTCTCCGAAAGGTGGGGCTGGATCCGGACACCTATGCGCTCCGCTATCCGCACGAGATGTCCGGCGGACAGCGGCAGCGCGTCAATATCGCGCGCGCGCTCGCTCTCGATCCGCGGATCGTGATCCTCGATGAGGCTGTTTCCGCCCTCGACAAGTCTGTGCAGGCGCAGGTCCTCAACCTTCTGATGGAACTGCGGCGCGAGCTGTCGCTGACCTATCTGTTCATCTCGCACGATCTGGAAGTGGTCCAGTTCATCAGCGACCGGGTGCTGGTGATGTACCTCGGGAAAGTCGTCGAACTGGGGCCTGTCGCCGCCCTTTATCAGGCGCCGCAACATCCCTACACGAAGGCGCTCCTGTCGGCGATGCCGGAGATGGACGTCGATCGGCGCAAACAGGAGCCGCCGCTCACAGGCGACCCGCCCACCCCCATCAACCCGCCATCGGGCTGCCGCTTCCATCCGCGTTGCCCGTTTGCCGAGCCGGTCTGCGAACGCGTGGAGCCCTTGCTGACTCGATTGGCCGGATCTCCGGACCATGTTTCAGCATGTCACATGGCAATCGCGGGCTCCGGACATTCCGCCGCACCCGAGACGCAGAACAGTTCGACGAGCCGAATCGCCGAGCCGCCGAAGGAGAGCGCCAGACCATGAATGACGATACGCGACACACCCTTCACGCCAGCGCCAGAGTGCTCCAGGACATCGAACTCGGCCCCGAGGATGTCGAGGTGATGCTGCCCACGGTCTCGAAGGGCCTGACGGCGGTCTCGAAGCTCGCGCCGCGGATCGCGTTCGAGGACGAGCCGGCGCTCTACGCTCCCTTCATCGAAAGGGCAAAGGGATGAGCGGCACGACGGATGAGCTCTGCGAGTTGGATCTGGTGGAGGTCGCGGAGGCGATCCGGACACGGAAAGTGTCGGCCGTCGAGGTGACCGGCGCCTGCATTCAGCGGATCGAACGGCTGCAGCCGACCCTCAACTGCTTCATCTCGATCGAGGCGGAGGAGGCTCTGAAGGCGGCTGAGCGGGCGGATGAGGAGGCAGCACGAGGCGTCGTTCGCGGTCCGCTCCACGGCGTTCCCCTCGCGCACAAGGACATGCTGTACCGCGCCGGCAAGATCACGACCTGCGGATCGAAGATCCGGAAGGATTTCGTAGCCAGCTATACCGCTACGGTGCATACGCGTCTCGATGCGGCGGGAGCGCTCAACCTCGGCACCCTGAACATGTCGGAATTCGCGTTCGGCCCGACGGGGCACAACGCGCACTGGGGTCATTGCCGGAACCCGTGGAACCCGGATTACATCACCGGCGGTTCGTCCAGCGGCTCCGGAGCGGCCGTTGCGGGGAGGCTGGTGTTCGGCGCGCTCGGGTCCGACACCGGCGGCTCCGTCAGACTGCCGGCGGGGATCTGCGGCCTCGCCGGACTGAAGCCGACCCAGGGGCGGGTCAGCCGATACGGCGTGATGCCCCTCTCGTTCTCGCTCGATCAGGTCGGACCGCTGGCGCGCTCTGTACGGGACTGCGCCCGGATCTTCTCGGTGATCGCCGGCCACGATCCGCAGGATTCGACCAGCAGCACCATGCCGGCGGATGACTACGAGGCAAGGCTCTCCGGCGGGGTCCGAGGCATGCGTATCGGCGTGCCCACCAACTTCTTCTACGACGACATCTCCGACGAGGTCCGCGCCTGCATGGAGGAAAGCTGCCGCGTCTTCCGGGAGCTCGGTGCCGAGATCGTGGAGGTGCAGGTGCCGCACCTCGATATCTTGGACGGCCTGTCGAACGTCATCATGGCGTCAGAGGCCGCGACGATACACGGAAAATGGCTTCGCACTCGCCCGGACGACTACCAGCCTCAGGTCCGGCAGCGGATCATGGCGGGCCTCTTTTATCCGGCGACCAAGTATCTGGAAGCGCTCGACGCCAGGCCGCATGTGGCAGCGGACGTCATCGACGCGGTCTTCGCCAAAGCCGACGTCCTGCACGCGCCGCTTCTGCCCTGCCCCGTGCCGACGATCGGCGAAACCGATCTCGGCGGCAGCGCCGACGCTCATGCTATCG
>JAJUGE010000065.1 GCA_029268305.1 Alphaproteobacteria bacterium | reverse complement strand
GGGATGCGGGCCAGCCTTCCCGCCTGACCATTCCCGCCGGGGTGACGAAGGTCCGGATCGTCGGCAACATCGAGTGGCAGACCTCGCCGACAAGTCAGCTGGTCGAGGTGCGCAAGAACGGCAACGGCGTGCTGGGCGGCGGGTCCTTCATCGTGCGCGGCGACAGCGGCTACTCCAACCAGATGCGCAACCTGTCGAGCGCGGTCCTGCCGGTATCGGCGGGCGACTGGTTCGAGTTGGCCGTCTATGTCGGCACGGCCGGGGAGCTGCGCGGCCTCGAGCGCACATGGCTTGCGATCGAGGTCGTGGAGACTGCGGATGCGGCCGATCCCCCGGCCGACATCAGCGGCTACAAGGCCGGGCAACCGGCAGCGGACGAGGTGATCTTGCGGGTGCCGGTGGCGCGACGCACCCGGCTGAAAGTTGATGTTGCTGGTAGCCATGCCAGCGCCGAAGCCGCGGCAACCGCGAGTGCGGATTTCGACATCCGGGTCGATGGCGTGAGCAGCGCCACC
Organism: Alphaproteobacteria bacterium; assembly: GCA_029268305.1. Lineage (GTDB taxonomy): Bacteria > Pseudomonadota > Alphaproteobacteria > JAJUGE01 > JAJUGE01 > JAJUGE01. The sequence continues at coordinate 19,970 of JAJUGE010000065.1, read as the reverse complement.
ATGCGCTTTGCCGCTGCCGCCACGAGCGCCACCTTCATCGCCGCCAGCGAAACCGTGCTGGAGCCCGGCCAGGTGCTCAGCGTGGTCGCGCCATCGACGCCCGACGCCACGCTCGCCGGGATCGGGTTCACGCTGGCCGGCTCGCTGGTCCTCTGATCACTCCCGGATTGCGTCATGGACAAGGAACCAGACAGCGGTGCGCTGATCGCGCTGCCGGCCGCCGAGTTTGAAGCCCTGCTGGAGCGGGCTGCCGAGACGGGCGCGCGGCGCGCCCTGCATGAGGTCGGCCTCGATGGTCAGGATGCCGCCGAGGACATCCGCGATCTTCGCTCGTTGCTCGCGGGTTTCCGCCTCGCGAAACAGACGGCCGTCCAGACCGCCGTGCGCCTGATCACCACTGGCGTCCTGCTCGCCCTGATGGCCGGCATCGCCATCAAGCTGAAGCTTTTCGGGCCGTCGCCTTAACCCGTCCGCCCGATTTATCAGACCACTGCCCGCCCTCGCCGAGGAGCGGGCTTTTTTGTGCCTGGAGACCTGCAATGACGACCATGACCTACAAACACTGGCGCGACGTGCCCCAGCGCTCGTGGCGCTGGAAGGATTTCTCCCCCGCTGAGATCGCCTGCCGGGGCAGCGGCTCCCTGCGGATCAACGAGGAGGCGCTCGACAAGCTGCAAGCCCTTCGCGATCGGCTGGGCAAGCCGCTGATCGTTCGCTCGGCCTACCGCAGCCCGGCGCACAACCGCGCCGTCGGCGGAGCGGCGCGCTCGAAGCATCTCGACGGCACGGCCTTCGACATCGCCATGACGAACCACGATCCCGTAGCCTTCGAGGCAGCGGCCCGCGCGGTTGGCTTCAAGGGCTTCGGCTTCTATCCGCGGTCGGGCTTCATGCATATCGACCTTGGGCCCGCTCGGCAGTGGGGTGAGCGGTTCCCAGTCCGCGAGGCGGCCTTCGCCATGGAGACCCCACCCGCGCGCGAGGCGCTGGCTTAGAGTCGCACGTTGAAGGGCAGCGGTGCGGCCGGTGTTGCGACTGTGGGCGCGGCCGGAATCGAGGTGGCGGAGAACGTTCTGACCGAGACGCAGTCCGCTGTCCTGCCGCTCGTGCCCTATCTCGACACGCTGCGCGGGGTGTTCATCGCCGTGGCCCTCGCCGGCATCGGCGTCGCCATCTATGCCCGCATCGATGACTGGAAGCGGGGGCAGCGATGATCGCTTCCCTGCTTGCCGGGATCGCCACCAGTTCATGGGCGCGGTCCGCACTGAAGTACGGCGCCATCGCTCTCGCCGTTGTCCTGTTCCTGCTGTCGATCCGTCGCGCCGGGGAGCGCGCCGGCCGCATGGCGGGACGCCTCGAAACTGCGGAGAAGTCCAATGACGTTCAACGCCGGATGCTGGATGCGGCGGCTCGCCGTCCTCGCGATCGCGACGAGCTTGCTGACCGCCTGCGCGACGGGCGTCTCTGAACCGCGCGTCGTCACCGTCTGCCCGCCTGTCGTGGAGTACACCCGCGAGTTCCAGGGGCGCGCGGCGGAGGAACTTCGGTTGCTGCCGGACAGATCGGCCATCGCCGAGATGCTCGCCGACTACAGCGTCATGCGGGATCAGGCGCGGACGTGCCAGTGATGAGGGGCTAACGGCTACCTCCGCAATACCGGAGCGCAATGAGATACCCAAGGGAATGGAGCGCCAAGGCTCCGCCCGCGACGGCAAGAAATGCCAGGATTGTGACCAACATCGGAACTACAGATTGCATCTGCACAAGTACCGTATCCCTGAGCATCAGGGTGGACAGCCCCGAGATCAGGCCCGTTCCGACTAGGATCGCACTCTGTGCAAGGAATGGTCCCGCGAGGTAGCCCCGCTTTCGGCCGGTGCGGAACAGCAGCAGAGTATAGAGCGCGATCCGGCCGATGTTGCGGCTGCCAGGCCGACCACTCCCCAGAGCGGCGCAAGGGCGATCTTAAGCGCTATGTTGACCGCGGTCGCGGCGACAAGCAGCCGGAGCGGCGTCCGAGTATCTCCGCGGCCATGGAACCCTGCGACGAGAGACCGGACGGCAAGGACCGGAACCAGACCGAGGCTGTAAGCGGTGAGAATGGCGGCCGAGGCCTCTGCCGCCGCGATGTCGAAGGCGCCACGCACGAAGAAAATTTCAAGTGCACAGTTCCCGATCCGCGCCAAGACTAGCCCGCCGACCCGGCCCCGAGAAGCCGGCGAAGCTTCGGGAGCGCCGTCTGTCGATTCTCGTGATAGTCGATAGTGCTCGTGAATCGGCCGTCCCGATCCAGCAGATAAACCATGGCCGTATGATCCATCGTGTAACCTCCGCCATCGAGCGGGACGCGCCGGTAGTAAAAACGGTAGTTGCGCGCCATCTGCTCGAGTTGCGCGGGCGTCCCCGTCAGGCCCAGGATGCGCGGGTCGAACAGCGAAAGGTATCTTGCCATCTGCTCGACCGTATCCCGCTCCGGATCGACCGAAACAAAGACCGCGTTGATCTTTTCGGAAGCCGGGCCCAGTGCTTCCAGCCAGCCTGTCATATCGCTGAGCGTGGTGGGACAGACATCGGGGCATGATGTGAAGCCGAAGAACATCATCGTCGGCTTGCCGCGAATATCTTGATCGGTGATCGTGCGTCCTCGCTGATCGGTCATCGTGAAAGGGCCGCCGATCTCGGTGATGGACGCGGGCGCCGCATTCCGGATCGCCCTCGCGCCCGGTCCGTCCACGGTCCACCAGCCGAGCATGATCGCCATAGCGAGGAATCCGGCGATGCCGACGGCGCCCCAAAGGGCGTAGCGGATGCGCCGCAGCCAGATCATCGCGGGGGCTCCGTGGCGCCGAGCCGCGCGATGGGCATTTCCACGGCAACCCGTCCCGCCCGCTCGAATACCAGGTCGAGTTTGATCCGATCGCCCTCGCGGAGCGGCGTCTTCAGTCCCATCATCATCAGATGCAGCCCTCCGGGATCGAGCCGGACCTCGCCACCGGCTGGAATGGTCAGCGGGGCATCGAGCCGGCGCATTCGCATGATCCCGCCGTCCATGGTCATCGAGTGGACTTCGATGGTCTCGGCGACTTGAGACTCGATCCGCACGAGGCGATCATCGGAACTTCCGGCGTTCCGCAGGACCAGATACGCGGACGCGGTTTTCGCGCTTGGGGGCGTCGCCCGGGTCCAAGCGCGCTCCACAACCATGCGGTCCGCGGCTTTTGCCACGGAGGCACCGCTGGTGCTCATGCCGACCACGGCGAGAACCGCCGCCGCGAATAGAAATTTTCGCATCCTGGTCATCGGGCGTTCACCTCGTTCTTGACGAGATCGAATAGCTGCTGTGCCCCGAACTCCCGCAAGGGCTTGCCGTTCACGAAGAAGGTCGGCGTTTGACGCACGCCGGCGGTCGCGACATCGGCCGCATCCTGGTTGAGCGTGGCGACAATGTGCGGCATCAGCTGATCCCGCTGCGCACGTTCCAGGTCGAGGCCTGCGCGCGTCGCAGCCGCCCATGCCTTGTCGAGCTGTGGCCCATCATGTTTGGCCCATGCAGGCTGCGCCGCCAACAGCGCCTCGAGCACCGGCAAGAACACGCCCTGGAGCCGCGCCGTCTCGAGAATGCGCACGGCCTCGTCGGAGCCTTTATGGAAGGCCGCGTAGCGCAACACCACGCGGACCTTGCCGGGAAAGGCCTCCATGATCTGCTTCACGATCGGGTGGAAGGCGCGGCAAGCCTCGCAGGCCGGGTCGAAGAACTCGACGATCGTCACGGGTGCATCCGGAGGGCCGAGCACCGGGGAATGGGACCGAACGAGCGGGCCGTCTCCGGACAGGGCGGCCACGGTCGCCGGTTGCTGGCCGCTGGTGAAGAGATATGCGGCGCCGCCGAATCCGGCGAGAGCGACCGCGACCACGCCGAAGACGAGAGTGCGCCGGCTGATCATGGTTGTTCCTTTGGTTTTGTGAGCATCAGAAGCAGGGCGATGACGGCGAAGGCGCCGAGCGAGAGCGCGGGCAGGGGAAGGCCGCCGAAAATGGTCATGTCGACGCTGGTGCAGGAAGGGCCTCGCCCGCAGGGCTCGATCGTCGCGGGGATCGCGCCGAAATAGAGCAGGCTGTGCCAGAGCGCGACAGCTCCGCCCGCGAGCGCAAGCGGCAGCGCGTAGCGCCGGACGCCGGCGTCCTCGCGGAGGCATCCGATGCTGAGAATGAGGGCGAGCGGGAACATGGCGATCCGCTGATACCAGCAGAGCAGACAGGGCGCCCGGCCCATCACCTCCCCGATGAAGATCGCGCCCAGGGTCGCGGCCAGAGCCACAAGCCAGGCGACAAAGAGCATCGGCCAAGCCGTCGTGGCGGGGCGGGCGGCGTCCGTCATTCCTGCTTCTCCGTTTCTGGTTTCGGCGCCGGCTTGAAACCCGCCAAGAGCAGCATGAGCACGCCCAGGCTAATGAACACGTCCGCGCCGTTGAATGCGGGCCAGTGCCAGCCCCTCCAGTGGAAATCGAGGAAGTCCGTCACCGCTCCTTGCCGCCATCGGTCGAGAATGTTGCCAAGCGCGCCGCCGGCAATCAGCGATAGCCCGATGCGCTCCGCCGCGGAGCGCGCCCGGAGCGCCCAAGCAAGGATCGCCAACACGATCATCAGCGTCAGGACGGCCAGCAGCCCCGGCCGCGCGGCGAACGTCTCGCCGAACATTCCGAAGCTGACGCCGGTGTTGAAGCTGAGAGTCAGGTTGAAGAAGGGCGTTACCCCGATCACCCGGGGCGGCTGCATCACCTGGGCCAAAATAACCCATTTCGTCGCCTGATCGCCGCCGACCGCCGCTCCCGCGATAGCCGCGACTATAAGCGGGCGCGATGTCATTTGTCCGCGTCTTTTCGGTCGGCGAGCTGGGCAAGCCGTCCAAACCAGCACTCGGCGCACGCTGAATGGGCCAAATGCTTCGCCCCCAGCGCACCGACCCGTCGTTGAAATCCTCGTCGGCAGCGTTTATCGACGGGTTCAGCCGCCAAGGTCGCGCTTCTTCTGAAGATATTCTTCCCGATTGATTTCGCCCTTCCCATACCGCTCGTCGAGGACGTCGAGGCCAGTCGAACGGCCCCGACGTTGAGAACCGGGCGATCCACCGCTCCACAAGAAGCGCACAAACGCAGTGATGCCCACGATCAGCAGGACCAGGATGATCAGGGACAAAACGCCGTGGAAGGGCATCCACCATCCCATCCAGTGACCCGCATCCTGATAAGGATAGCCCCATCCCATGGCACTACTCGACTTGGCGGATGAAGCCGGAACGGCGGTCAACGGCGTAACGCTGGACGAGCGAATTGTTGTCCTTTGTCACAATATCGGCCGTGATTGTGTTTGCGTCCTGCTCCGCGACGCTCCCGACCTTAAGTCGCACGCCGCCGGTCATGGTCAGCCAACGCTCGAAGTACGTCTTCACGTCGTTGACCGCGAGGTTGAGCGCCGGCTGATATCCGCTCCCGCCAGGTCCCATCATCGGGCCACACCAGGGGCACGCCATACCGTATCCTTGCCCCATCATCATCCCGGGGCCCATCATTCCTGGCCCCATCATGCCCGGGCCCATCATTCCTGGCCCCATCATCATCCCGGGGCCCATCATTCCTGGCCCCATCATGCCCGGGCCCATCATTCCTGGCCCCATCATCATTCCGGGCCCCATCTGCTGACCCCAGCCTTGTTGAGCCTGCGCCGGAGCTGTCGGCGCGAGGCCGACTACGCCTAGCAGAGCTAACGCGAAAGCTGTGCCACGAATCGTGTTTCGCAAAGTCATGCTAACCTCCTATGTAAGGTACGATGAATCAGAACATGCCGACCGTACATCGGCATTGATTCCAGTCAAGTTTGCGCGCGCAGTAGCCGTAGCGCATTGGCGACGACAAGCAGCGAAGCGCCGACATCGGCCGCGATCGCGCCCCACAGGCTCGCCATGCCGGCGAAGGTCAGGACGACGAACACGGCCTTGACGCCGAGCGAGAAGGCGATGTTTTGTCGGATGACGGCGAGCGTTCTTTTGGCGTGACGGACGAGCCAGGGCAGCCGCGAGATGTCGTCGGTCATCAGCGCGATATCGGCGGTCTCGATCGCGGCGTCGGAGCCGATTACGCCCATGGCGATGCCCAGGCTCGCGCGAGCGAGCGCAGGCGCGTCGTTGACCCCGTCGCCGACCATGGCGACTGCGCCGTGGCGCGCGACGAGGGCCTCGATCTTCACGAGCTTATCCTCGGGCAGGAGCTCGGCGTGGACCTCGTCGATGCCGACCTCGCGCGCGATCGCCTCTGCCGTCACGCGGTTGTCCCCCGTCAGCATGACGACGCGTTCGATGCCGGCGGCGTGGAGCTGTTTCACGACCTCGCGTGCTTCCGGCCGGATGGTATCGGCGACGGCGATCAGGCCGCAGACATGTCGCGCGTTGCCGACGACGATGACGGTCTTGCCATCCGCTTCCAGCGCCTCGGCCTCGCGGGCGATTTCCGGCCGGTCCTGGCCGCGCTCGACGACGTAGCGATGCGAGCCGAGCCAGTAGGGCTCGCCGTCGAACGTGCCCGTCAGGCCCTTGCCCTTCAGGACCTGGACATCCGCCGCGGGCGCCGGGGCGATGCCACCAGCTTCCGCGTGACGGAGTACGGCGCGCGCGAGCGGATGCGTCGAACGGGCCTCGAGCGCGGCTGCGCGCGCCAGGAGTTCGGCTTCGGTATGCTGATCCAGCGGCACCACGCGCACGACCTCGGGCTCGCCGCGCGTGATGGTGCCGGTCTTGTCCATGGCGATCGCCTTGAGGCGGGCTGGAAGCTCGATGAAGGCACCACCCTTGACCAGCACACCGGCGCGCGCCGAGGCCGCCAACGAAGCCACGATCGAGACCGGCGTCGAAATCACCAGTGCGCAGGGGCAGGCGATCACCAGAAGCACCAGCGCGCGGTAGAACCACTCGTGCCATGCGCCGCCCAAGAGCAGCGGCGGGGCCAGGAATACGAGAAAGGCAAGGACCATGACCGCAGGCGTATAGATGCGGGCGAACCGTTCGACCCACTGCTCGGACGGGGCGCGACGCGCATGGGCTTCCTCGACCATGCGGATGATGCGGGCGAGCGTGGTGTCCTCCGCCGCCTTGGTCGCTTCAACCGTAAGGCTGCCGTCGCCGTTGATGGTGCCGGCGAAGACGTCGCTGCCGGAGCCCTTCTCAACGGGCACGCTTTCGCCGGTGATCGGCGCCTGGTTGACGGCGCTCGCTCCGGCCACGACACGGCCGTCGAGGGCGATGCGTTCGCCCGCAGGCACGATAAAGCGGTCGCCGGGACTGACCTCAGCCACGGGCACCTCGGCTTCCGAGCCATCCGGGCGCAGAAGCCGCACGGTGGGAGGAGCGAGGTCGAGAAGTGCCGCGATGGCGCGGCGCGCGCGCCCGACGCTCCAGCTTTCCAGCGCCAGCGACAACGCGAACAGGAAGCTCACGGTGGCAGCTTCGAACCACTCGCCGATCGCCACGGCGCCAAGCACCGCCACCGTCATCAGTAGGTTCATGTCGGGCCGCAGGTTGCGAGCCGCGTACCAGGCCTTGACGACGACGAAACGACCGCCCAGGACGACCGCCGCGAGATACGCCGCGATCTCGGGCCAAGGCATCGGCTGGCCGGCATGACCGCTGAGCAGCCGCCAGGCTTCCACGAAGCCGCCGGCCAGGATCACGTGAAGGATAAGGCCGGCGAGGACGCCGGCCCCGCTCGCCGCCGTGAAGAGAACCTGCTGGCGGCGATGGCTGTCGGTCTCTACCTTGCCGGTACGGGCCTCCCAAGGGGCGGCGCTCATGCCGGTCGCGGCGACCGCCTTGACGATCTTTTCGTCGGGCACGTCTCGGGCGGCCTCCGCCACGGTCATCCGTCCGTTCAGGACATCGAAGGCCAGACGGTCCGCTCCACCAACGACGGGGCCGACCGCCTGCTTGAGCGCCGAAACCTCCTCGGCGCAGTCCATGCCGCGCACCTTAAAGGCGCGCCCGCTGCGGAACGAGGGTGCCGGAGCAGCGCTTTCGCCTAGCCCGCAACAGGAACTCTCGCCCTGGGCATGGTCGGGCGAACTTGCAGCGGCGCGTGTCTGCGCGTGAGTCATGGATACCTCCGGCCGTGGACTTTCTGGCTCATCGATGGCAGGATAGAACCTACAGTTACTGTAGGTTCAAGAGGCAATCTGATGGCAGGACACGAATTAACGATCGGCCAGCTTTCAGAGCGGACTGGTTGCAAGGTGCAGACCATCCGGTACTACGAGCAGATCGGCTTGATGCCAGCGCCGGGACGCACCGGGGGCAATCAGCGGCGCTATAGTGCGCCACATTTGGAACGGCTTGCTTTTATCCGGCACAGCCGCGAACTCGGCTTTCCACTCGATGCTATCCGTGAGCTTCTTGATCTAACAGATGATCCGGATCGCTCTTGCGATGCCGCCGACGGCATCGCCCGGCGCCAACTTAAACAGGTGAAAAGTCGTATCGCGCGCCTTCAGGCGCTGGAGACCGAATTCCGGCGCATGATCCGTCAGTGCAAGGGCGGCAAGATCGCTGATTGCCGGGTTATCGGCGTGCTCGTGGATCACGGGCAATGCCTGCACGAGGACCATGAAACGCGACACGAACCCCGACAATCGCGGCCGGCCCGTTGATTTTGGTCGGCGACAGTCGGAAACGCTCATGCCGATTTCTGCACACATGATTCTATGCTCCAGCGTCTGAAAAACTGGGCGCGCATCGTCAAGCGGGATTGTATCTCGCTAGCCGCGAGGGTCAGGGGGCGAGATCAACTCGCACTCTGGACAGATGAAGATGCCAGAATCCTCGGCACGAGCCAGAGGTAGGCGACCATGCCGAACAGCTCCACGAGCGATTGGAACACAATCACCACGGTTGCTGTCTGCCATTGGTGTCCCAGCGCAAGCGACAATGGCAGCACGACGAAAGAATTGCGGGTGCCGAGGCTGAAGATGAGGGCACGCCCCGAGCCCACGGGCAAATGCAGCGCCCGCATGAGGAGCACGCCAACTAGCGCCGCGATGACAAGGAAAGCGATGAAAACCCCCAGCACATGGCCAAGCACCGGCAGCGCCGCAAAAACGGCCTGAACCTGCGAAGCGGCGATCAGGAACACCACCGCTCCTAGAAACGGAACCGGCAGCCACCCGACTTGTTCGACAACCCTGGCCCTCGTCGGCGACCGGTCTGCCCAGCGCTCTGTCAGCCAGGTGGCCGCCATCCAGTCGGCGACCTTCGCGGTCGAAAACATGACCTGCGCACTCTGCCCGGTCACGGTGAAGAAAGCGATGGAGCAGGTCAAAGGGGTGCGATCGGTCGAGATCGACTTCGCGGCCAAGACGGCGACCGTTGTCTTCGATCCGTCGGTTACAAGCATTGAGGCCATTGCCGCGGCCTCGACCGATGTAGGCTACCCCGCCTCGGTCAGGGGGTAGGCCGGAGCCGATGAAGGACGCCGCCATCCTGAAGACGGGCATCGCCGGCTCGGGCATTGCCGCCATCTGCTGTGCAACGCCAGTCTTGGTGATCGCGCTGGGCGCCGTTGGGCTGTCGGCTTGGCTCGGCTGGATCGACTATGTGCTGCTACCCGCACTCGCGGTCTTTCTGGCGATGACAGCTTATGGCCTTTGGTGGCGGCAGCGGGCAGCGGCCTGTTGCGCAGACGAAGTGAAAACCCCGAAGGAAAACGCCTGACATGGCCGATTGCTGCACGACTGACGGAAAGAAGAACACCTGCGACCTCGCCGTCATTGGTGCGGGTTCGGCAGGCTTTTCCGCCGCCATCACGGCAGCCGGGCAAGGCGCGACCGTCGCCCTGATCGGCCACGGCACCATCGGCGGGACCTGCGTCAATGTCGGCTGCGTGCCGTCGAAGACCATGATCCGCGCTGCCGAGGCCCTGCATGGCGCGCGCGCGGCAAGCCGCTTTCCCGGCCTCGTCGGCGATGCGCATGTCGGCGACTGGCATAGTCTGATCGCCGCCAAGGACGACCTCGTCTCGACCCTTCGGCAGAAGAAGTACGCCGACCTGCTGCCCGAATATGAGGGGTTGACCTATCTGGAAGGCGCGGTGCGGCTGAACGGTGCGGGCGTGCTCGTCGATGGCACCCCTGTCACTGCCGGCAAGATCGTCATCGCCACGGGTGGGCGGCCCGCCGTGCCGCCGATTCCGGGCATCGAGAGCGTGGCCTACCTGACCAGCACGACGCTGCTGGAGCTGGAGACGCTGCCCAGGAGCCTCATCGTCATCGGCGGCGGCTACATCGGCGCCGAACTTGCCCAGCTGATGGCGCGCATGGGCGTTGCCGTGACCGTTGTCTGCCGCTCGCGGTTGCTGCCGCAGGTGGAACCGGAAGTCTCGGAAGCCCTGGCGACGGTCTTCCATGCCGAGGGGGTCACGCTCCATTGCGGCATTGCCTTTGACGCCTGCCGTGAAGACGAGACAGGCGTAACCGTTTGCGTCAAGCAGGGCGGTGAGCCCATCGAGCTCAAGGCGGAGCGGCTCCTGATCGCCACGGGGCGGAAGGCCAATACCGAAGCGCTGGGCTTGAACGAGGCGGGCATCGAACAGGACAGCCATGGCGCCATCGTCGTCGATGACCGCATGCGCACGTCGAAACCGGGCGTCTATGCGGCCGGCGACGTGACCGACCGCGACCAGTTCGTCTACATGGCCGCCTACGGGGCCAAGCTCGCGGCCCTAAACGCCTTAAACGGGGACAGCCTCGCCTACGAGAACAGCGCCATGCCCTGGGTGGTGTTCACCGACCCGCAGGTGGCCGGCGTTGGCCTGAGAGAGGCCGCAGCGAAGGCCGCCGGTCATGAGGTTAAAACGTCCATCGTGCCGCTCGACCAGGTGCCGCGCGCGCTGGCGGCCCGCGACACGCGCGGGCTCATCAAGCTGGTTGCGGATGTGAAGACCGACCGCCTGCTCGGCGGCCAGATCCTTGCGCCCGAGGGCGCAGACAGCATCCAGACGCTCGCCTTGGCGCTCAAGTTCGGCATGACCGCCAAGGCGCTGGCCGGGACCATCTTTCCGTACCTGACCACGGTCGAGGGGCTGAAACTCGCCGCCCAGACCTTCGACAAGGACGTGGCCAAGCTCTCCTGCTGCGCCGGGTAAGGTCCTCAAGAAGGCGTGACACCTTGGAACTCGACAAGAATTCTGCAGCGGTCTATGAATACATGATGGTCAAGCTCGTACGGATATTCGTGTTCGCCTTGCTCACCGCATTTGCGGTGGGTTCGGTCGCGCACGCGGCGAGCACAACCACCATGTCGATCAAGATGGCGCTCGCCGATGGCGGCGCCATGGATATGGCCGACTGTCAGGGCTGCGGCTCCGACAGTGACGGCGACGAGGGCGGGCTTGACTGTGACCTGGTCTGCGTCGCTCCGGTTCTGGCCAATCTCAGTCCGGAGGGCGGTGTCCCGGCGGTGACAGGTTTAACTCCGTCGGTCCGAGCCTTTTACAACCTTGTCGGACGGACAGGTCCGCCCGAACCCCACCCTCCCCGAACGCTCATCTGATCGGACGCCGGTCGGGGTGCGCTCCGACCGCTGCGCCCTGCTGCGCTTCCCGGGCAATCGCGCGGGCAGTCGCTGCTCTATGCGTGTGCAGACAGTGTCTGCACATCTGAAGCACAGCGGAAATCAGATGAGAGCGAACCATGTCACCGATGACCTTGGCGCTATCGCGCCGAACTTTACTGAAGGCGTGCGCCGCCGGCGCTGCAAGCCTGGGCATGCCTGGCCTCATGTTGCCCGCACGTGCGGCCGGCGTCCGGGAGTTCTCCTTGCGGGCCGCACCGGGACAGGCGCGGCTCGTGCCGGAGCCACACGGTGAGACGCCCGCCTGGTGCTATAACGAGACCGTCCCCGGACCTGAAATCCGCGTTCGTCAGGGCGAGCGTCTTCGGATTACCGTCGAGAACGGGCTTGCCGAAGAGACCACAGTCCACTGGCACGGGCTCCGGGTCCCCAACGCCATGGATGGCGTGCCGCATCTCAACCAGCCGCCGATCGTGCCGGGCGGGACCTTCGTCTACGAGTTCGACGCGGTCGATGCCGGCACCTTCTGGTATCACCCGCATCAGCGCAGCTTCGAGCAGGTCGGCCGCGGCCTGTACGGGCCGCTGATCGTCGAAGAGCCCGAACCGCCAAAAGTCGATCGGGAACTCGTCTGGGTGCTCGACGACTGGCGGCTCACGAAGTCTGCCGAGATCTCCAACGATTTCGGCAACGGCCATGACATGAGCCACAATGGCCGGATCGGCAACACCGTCACCATCAACGGTCGCGTGCCGGACGCGCGTCCGGTGCGCAGCGGCGAGCGTATCCGGCTGCGGCTCATCAATGCCGCGAACGCGCGCATCTTCAGCCTCGACTTTCAAGGCCATACACCGACGGTCATCGCGCTCGACGGCCAGCCGGTAACGCCGCACGCGCCAATGGGCGGCCTCGTCGTACTGGGACCGGCGATGCGGGCCGACATCATTCTCGACATGATGGGCGAGCCCGGCAGTCGGGTCTCGGTCATTGACCGCTTCTATCGGGACCTCGAATACCGGCTGGTCGACCTCGCCTACGGTGAGACAGCGTTTAGGGATACCATGCCTGACTGGCCGATCGTCCTGCCCGCCAATCCCTTGCGCGAACCAAATGTCGCTGCGGCGCTCCGCCACGAGGTGATCTTCAACGGCGGCATGATGGGCGGAATGGTGATGGCCGAGATGGGCGGCAGCATGGGCGAAGGAACATCAAGGGGAATGGGCGGCGGGATGATGCGCGGCATGATGGGCATGATGCACGGCAATGGCATCTGGTTCGTCAATGGCAAGGCCGCCGAAGGCCATGTGCTAGACCCGATGCTGACGCTCGAACGCGATGGTTCGCATGTGATCGCCATGACCAATGCGACGGCGTGGCACCACCCGATCCATCTGCACGGCCATTCCTTCCGGGTAATCTCGCGCAACGGCGAGCCGACGCCGCACCGCGAATGGCAGGACACGGTGCTAATGGCGCCACGGGAGAAGGTCGAGATTGCCTTCGTCGCCGACAATCCCGGCGACTGGATGTTCCACTGCCACATCCTCGAACACCAGGCTGGCGGGATGATGGGTGTCATCCGCGTTGTCTGATCTAGAGATTCAAGGAGAACCATAATGCACAAGATCATCGTCGCCGCCCTCGCCGCAGCCGTCCTCGGTGCCGACGTCTACATCACGAACGCATCTCTCGCGGTCGCCGAGGAAGTGACCCTCTACAAGAACCCGCAATGCGGCTGTTGCGAAAGCTATGCCGACTACATGCGTGAGAACGGATTCACCGTGACCGTGAAACCGACCCACGAGCTCGTCGCCATGAGCCGCGAAGCCGGCATTCCGGACGACTTCCAGGGCTGCCACCTCGCCTTCATCGACGATTATGTGGTGAGCGGTCATGTGCCCGTCGCGACCGTCAACCGCCTTCTCTCGGAACGTCCGGACATCAAGGGCGTGACCTTGCCCGGCATGCCGATGGGATCGCCCGGCATGAGCGGCGCCAAGACCGAACCTTTTACGATCTACACCGTGGGTGACGGCAAGCCGTCCGTATACGCGGTCGAATAGGGAGATTCTCCGATGAACAATGCACCGACCAGCATCGGCATGGGCATGATGGACGGCATGGGCGGCATGATGATGTGGGGCATGGGCCTTGTTTGGCTGCTCGTGATCGTCCTGCTCGTCCTTAGCATCGCGGCGCTGGTCAAATACCTCTTCGGGGGCAAGCGCTGATGAACCGCGCCGTTCTTGGCGCCGCGATACTGCTCGGCGGAAGCGCCGTGGCCGGGCTGCTCTGGATCAGGTTTGATCAGAGCGGTCCGGCGGAAGCATCCGCCGAACAGCTCGAACACGGGCGAGCGATCTACGCGGCGAACTGCGCGTCCTGTCATGGCGCGAAGCTCGAAGGTCAGCCGGACTGGAAGAGCCGTCTGCCGTCCGGTCGCCTGCCCGCGCCGCCGCATGACGCTTCGGGACACACCTGGCACCACCCCGATGACGTGCTGTTTCGCATCACCAGGGAAGGGCCTGCCGCCGTCGTCGGCGGCGGCTACCAGAGCGACATGCCTGGCTTCAACCAGGTGCTCTCCGACAACGAAATCCGGGCCGTCCTGGAGTTCATCAAGAGCACCTGGCCCGAGCGCGAGCGGCAGCACCAAGCCGCGATGAGCCGCCGCGAAAAGGAGGCGAGCCGATGAATTCCTTGCCCGCGTTCGGGTTCGTGCTGGGGCTGGTATGCTCGACCGCGGCGATGGCGGAAGGGCCGAATGCCGTCCCGCTGCACGACACGCCGCTGCCGGTCCCCGCGATCTCGTTTGCAGACGAACACGGCAACCCCCTCACGCTCGACCGCTGGCGCGGCAAGGTCGTCCTTCTCAACGTCTGGGCCACCTGGTGCGCCCCATGCCGCCACGAGATGCCGACACTGGACCGGCTTCAGGCAATGCTCGGCAGCGAGCGCTTCGAGGTCGTGGCCCTGTCGATAGACCGCGCCGGCGTGGGTGTCGTCCGCCAGTTCTTCGATGAGATCGGCATCCGGCATCTGGGCATCTTCATCGACGAGACGATGAAGGCTCCGCGCGACCTCAGGATCTTCGGCCTCCCGGGGACACTGCTCATCGGAGCGGACGGGCGGGAACTCGGCCGGCTGATCGGACCGGCCGAATGGGACACACCGGAGATGGTCGCCTTCTTCAATCAGGTCATCGCCAAATATACAGGAAAGGAACCAAGACAATGATTGGTGAACAGAATGCCGCTGAAGAATCCCGCCCCATACCGCCATCGGTAAGGCCGCCATGGATGACGAATCGGAGGATCGTCTTGCTTGCGGGCACTGCGACCCTGGGCGCCGGGCTTGCCCTCAACTGGGGCTGGCTGACGGCCGCAGGCATTGCGCCGATCCTGCTCAGCCTCGCCCCCTGCGCCGCCATGTGCGCGCTCGGCCTCTGCATGCGCGGCGGAGGGGCAAAGTCAAGCTCAACCCATGGCAAGGCGGGCGCCGCACCCCAGTTACACAGCCAACGGGAATGACAGCGCAGACAGCCAGCGCCGAACGGGTGGATATTACAGGGAGACGACATGCATTTCGCACGACTTACCGCATTGATGATCGCCACACTTGCCTATGCCATGCCGGCTGCGGCGCATCACCCCGGCGCAGACCTCGACAAGGTCATGGGAAGCAAGGAACAATTCTTTCAGGCCATCGACAGCCCCGCGCCGCCGTTTGAGTTAGCCGATGCTGATGGGAAGGTGGTTCGCCTGTCGGATTTCGCCGACAGGATCGTCGTGCTCAACTTCATCTTCGCCGGCTGCACCGATGTCTGCCCGCTCCATTCCGCCCTGATCGCAGACGTTCAGTCGAAGATCAACGTTACGTCGATGAAGGACATGGTCCAGTTTATCACTGTGACGACCGATCCCAAGGTCGACACGCCAGACGTCATGAGGAGCTATGGCGAGGCGCATGGCATCTACCCGCACAACTGGATGTTTCTCACCCGACGTCCCGGCGATCCCGAGGACGCGACGCGAAAGCTCTCGGAGACCTATAACGTCAAGTTCAAGCCGCTGAATGACGGCCAGCAGATGCATGGTGTCGTCACGCATGTGATCGATCGCGGTGGGCGGTTTGCCGCCAAGTTCCACGGCCTGCGCTTCGAGCCCTTGAACTTGGTGCTTTACATCAATGGACTCACCAACGCCCCCTCTCGTCCGTCGAGGCCGGCAGAGACGGGCTGGTGGGACAGCGTCAAGGGACTGTTCCAATGACGGCGGCACATTCAAGCGAAAAGCCTGTTCACGCCGCAGGTTCCGTCGAATGGCTTTCGGCGCTGCGTAGATACATCGCCTTTGTCGCTGCCGCCAACCTCGTCTGGGAATTCGCGCACATGCCGCTTTATACGCTGTGGGAAACGGGCTCAGCGGGGGAAATCATCTTCGCCGCCGTTCATTGCACCGGCGGCGACATCCTTATCGCGCTCAGCGCCGTCATGCTGTCCCTGTTCCTTTTCGGTAACGGAGCATGGCCCGCGGAACGTAGGGTTCCTGTCGTTGCGGGTGCGGTCGCCTTCGGGCTCGCCTATACGATTTTCAGCGAGTGGCTGAACATCGAAATACGGGAAGCCTGGGCCTATCGCGACCTAATGCCGGTGATCCCGATTCTCGACGCCGGGCTCAGCCCGGTGTTGCAATGGATCATTGTCCCACTCGCCGGTTTCAGTCTTGCAAGGGCGCTCCCAACCGTCCGTCGAAGGCGGGGGACCGTCGATGCTTGAACTGTCCGGGATCGGTCTGATCGCCGCGT
Organism: Alphaproteobacteria bacterium; assembly: GCA_029268305.1. Classification (GTDB taxonomy): domain Bacteria; phylum Pseudomonadota; class Alphaproteobacteria; order JAJUGE01; family JAJUGE01; genus JAJUGE01. The sequence continues at coordinate 3,559 of JAJUGE010000065.1, read as the reverse complement.
TTCTCGCCGGCGCCGTGTCCTTTGTCTCGCCCTGTGTGCTGCCGTTGGTGCCCGGCTATGTCTCCTATGTCGCCGGGCATACGGCGGGTACGATGGATATCGAGCCATCGGATCGTCGACGACAAGCAATTAGCATGGGCCTCTACTTCGTCGTCGGGTTCTCCACAATATTCATGGTGCTGGGCGCAAGCGCGACCGCGCTCGGCCAGATGCTGCTGAGCTATCGGTATGAGCTCAACTTCGTGGGCGGTGCAATCGTGATCCTGTTCGGTCTATTTGACCTGCCCCTGAACATTCATCCATTGGCGATTAGAGCCTCGACCGTTTCTGTTACGCCGTAGGGCGCGGGTGTAGCAACCGGCGGAGACGCGAAGCCATTGTCGAGCGAAGCGTCGGAGCCGGTTGCGGCGAGAGTTCCGGCGAAGGCCGCTGGGGTCTGGTATCCGAGCGAGGAGTGCGGCCTCGCGGTGTTGAAGTCGTGCCTCCATTCAGCGATGGCGCTGCGGGCATGGTCGAGATCGAAGAACAGGCTCTCGTTCAGGAGCTCATCGCGCATCCGGCCGTTGAAGGATTCGACGTAACCGTTCTGCATCGGCTTGCCCGGCGCGATGTAGTGCCACTCGACGCGGTGGTCCTTCGACCAGGCGAGGATGGCGTTCGAGGTGAACTCCGTCCCGTGGTCGGAGACGATCATGTCCGGCTTGCCGCGACGGCTGATCAGATCAGTCAGTTCACGGGCCACCCGACGACCCGAGATCGACGTGTCCGGGATCGCGGCAAGGCATTCGCGCGTCACGTCGTCGACGATGTTCAACACGCGGAACCGCCGCCCGCAGGCGAACTGGTCGTGCACGAAGTCGAGCGACCATCGGGCGTTTGCCCTCGCCTCGACCAGGATCGGCGCCCGCGTGCCAACCGCGCGTCGCCGCGCCCGGCGCTTGCGCACCGTCAGGCCCTCCTCGCGGTAGAGCCGGTAGATGCGGTTGACGCCAGACGTCTCGCCCTCCCGTCGCAGCAGGATGAACAGCCGCCGATAGCCGAAGCGACGGCGCTCATTGGCAAGGTCGCGCAGCTTGCCGCGCAACTCCGTCTCCGGCGGACGGCACGACCGGTAGCGGATCATCTTGCGATCGGCTCCGACGAAGGAACAGGCCCGACGCTCCGACAGGCCCATCACGGCCTGCAGATGCGCAACGGCTTCGCGCTTGGCGGCGGGCCCTACCATTTTTTTGACAGGAGCTCGCGAAGTGCCGAGGCCTCCAGCATCTGGTCGGCGAGCAGCTTCTTCAGCTTGGCGTTCTCGTCTTCCAGGGCCTTCAGGCGCTTGGCGTCGGACACATCCATGCCGCCATACTTCGCCTTCCAGTTATACAGCGTCGCCTCGCTGACCCCATGTTTGCGGGCCAGGTCGGCAGCCTTCGCACCCGCCTCGTGCTCGCGCAGAACCCCGATGATCTGCTCTTCCGTGAACCGCTTCCGCTTCATCTGTCCGTCCTTCAATCGAGGCCGGACTCTAAATCCAACTGGAGGAAATACTCAGGGGCAGGTCACCTAGAAGACGCACCCGAAACAGACCCCGGAGAAGGCGGCGCGGATCTTGACGATCCAATCGCTGCCTTGCTCGACGGCCTGCCCATGACGCAGCATGACCGCCTTGCCGGGCGGCTGATCGTGGACGATCCGGACAATTTCGCAGACGAGTATGGCGCGGCAGCGGAACAACGGCATGGCACCGCAATGGCCTCGTTGATCTTGCACGGCGACCTGAATGCGCGCGACGCGGAACCGCCGGTACGGCGTCGCCTATATGTACGGCCGGTCATGTACCCACAGCCGGACGGGTTCGATGGTGTTAGGGAGGTGATGCCGCCGGACCGTCTTGGCATTGATCTGATATGGCGCGCCTTCATTCGCATGTTCGACGGCGAGGGCGGCGAGGAGCCGACCGCGCCAACGGTGCGGATCATCAACCTGTCGCTTGGCGACGCCAAGAGACGGTTCGCCGGAGTAATGAGCCCTTGGGCGCGCCTGATCGACCATCTCGCTTGGCGCTACAACGTCCTCATTCTTGTAAGTGCCGGGAACATCACGGAACGCTTGCCTTTGGACGGCGTGGAGCAGTGGGCGGATTTCGAGGGTGCGGACGCCTCCGACCGACAATTGACGCTCCTCCGTGCCATTCTGCGTCGGCGCGCGGATCGACGGCTGCTCGCGCCTGCGGAGGCCATCAACGCCCTCACTGTCGGCGCGGCGCACGCCGATCACATTGCGCCCAATGGCCAGGGTGCGATGGCCATCGATCCGTATGCGAGCGCGGCCCTGCCCAATCCGAGTTCGGCACTGGGGTTGGGATTCAAGCGTGCGATCAAGCCGGAGATTCTCCTTCCCGGTGGTGCCGAGCAGGTTCGCGCGAATTCGACCCATGCGCCGATTGAGGTTGGCCCCATCACGCGACCGGCCAATTTTTTCGGCATCGGCGTGGCGAGTCCGGGGCCTGCCGGTCAGATCAACCGTAGACTCAATATGAGCGGCACGAGCGTCGCGACGGCGCTTGCGACGCACAACGCAATGCGCATCCTTGAAGCTCTGGAAGAACTGCCGGACGACCCTGCCCATCCGAAAATTGACCCGGCCTACCACGCTGTCATCCTGAAGGCGCTGCTGGTCCACAGCGCCCGGTGGGATGGTGATGCCGCAGACGCACTCAAAGGGATCGTCACCGAAAACGGGAAACTTCATTGGGAGCACGAACGAGACGAAATCAGCCGCTTTCTTGGCTTCGGCTGTCCCCATATCGAACGTGTCGTCGATTGCGCGGAGAACCGCGCGACCCTGATCGGATGGAACACGATCCACTCGAAGGAGACGGATCGGTTCGCGGTGCCGCTCCCGGCAGAGATGGACGGAGCAGCCGGTTTCCGGGCGCTGTCCGTTACGATTGCATGGCTCACCCCAATCACTCATTCGCACCGCATGTACCGGCTTGCGAAATTCAGGGCGAGCCCGGGCGGCGACAAATCGTTTTCTATCGGCGTTGGCAACGCAAAACTGCAGCCGTCGCACAACGCGCTTGGAAAAGGCTCCGTCTATCACCATCGGTGGGAAGGCGACGACGCAGCGGAATTCGTCGATGACGGCAATCTGGTTCTAGACGTCACCTGCTCACCGGCGGCCGGTGAACTTGACGATGCGATTACATATGCCGTGGTCGCGACGCTCGAAGTCGGACAGGGAGTCGCCGTGCCGGTTTATGAGCGGGTGCGCGAACGTTTGAGAGAGGTTGTCCGTGTCAGGACATAAGCCGCAAGAGTCGATATGAATCCCGGGGAGCACGGTCCAGCGGGCTGCACCAAATCCCAAACCTAAATCCTGCGAGTAGATAGTTCGCGAGCAACGCACCTGCAGAGCAGCCTCCGGGTCAGAGAACGTTGGATCTGCGGTCCTCTCCCTCCGCCATTTTCCTGATTCCTTTCCTCCGGTTATCCTGATCCGCTCCCCCGATGATCGACTTCCTGGTGCCGCTCGTCGCCGCTCTGCTGGCTGGCACGCTCAACACGCT